>DATJFF010000138.1:0-14685 GCA_035495795.1 Vicinamibacterales bacterium | reverse complement strand
CCGCTGTTGAGCGTGACGCCGGTGACGTCGTTCCAGAACCAGTCGGGGCTGTTGCCGCAGTGGCCGCCGATGATGTCGTAGATGTAGGCGTCAACGGTGCCCTCGTCGGGGTTGCTGCCCCAGTTGTAGGCCACGATGTCCTGCGACAGGTCGCCGACGCCTCCGCGCTTCCAGTTGAGGCCCCAGCGCGTGTCGATGCGCCGCAGTTCGCGAGCCACTTTGAACATCCACTGGTTGTTGCCACCGAGCTCGCGGCATGAGTTGTTGAGGTCGCCGCGATAGACGCTTGCCATCGACTGGGCCACGGCCTGCCCGTAGGTCGGACGGGGAAGCTGCCGGCCGATCCGGGGATCCGCCGTGCGCGGACCATTCCACATCGCGGGCCGATTGCCGACGTAGAAGGAGGCGGTGCCGAACACGCCGCCCGGCGTGTTGCCGTTGTAGGCCCGCACCCGCCAGTAGTAGGGGCCCGGAACGAGCCCGGCCGCGGTAAACGACGTGGTGTTGGCGTCCACCGTTCCGCGAGGAGGCAGCAGGGCGTAGTGACCGTATGCTGCCTCGATGCCGTAGGCAGTCACGCCCGCACCGCCAGCCGGCGGAGTCCACGACAGGGTGACGGAGTTGCCGTTGACCACCGCAGCAGCCGGCGTGGGCACGCCGGGGATGTTGCCGATCGTGAAGACGACCTCGTCAGAGGGGTCCGACACGCCGCCGCCATTCACGGCCACCAGGCGCGCGAAATAGCTGCCCTGCGGGAGCACGCCGCCAATGTTCGGCACGCTGAAGGTCAGCGTGTTCCCGACACCGATTCCCGGCGCGAGGTTCGACAGGTTGAACTGCGTCCCGGCCTGAAGAACGTAGTTGGTTGGGGCGCCGCCGCTGGCAGGGGCAGCCCAGGCGAAGACGAGCGTCGAGCCGTTGAGGGCCGCTGTGAAGTTCTGCGGCATGCCAGGACGAGGCGTCCCGACGTTGAAGCTCACCTCGTCAGACACGGTCCCCGCGCCGATCGGGGTAATGCGGAAGAAGTAGGTGGCGTTGTTGCCGAGGGAAACCGTCCCTCCGAGGATGGGACCGACATTGCCGGCAAACACGTTGCTGCCGCCGGAGTAGGTGCCGAGATCGGCGCGGTAGCCGCTGGCACCCGCCACCGACGTCCACCCGAGTGTGACCGACGTGCCAGCAACGCTGACATTAACAACCGGCTTGTCCTGCGCGGACGCGATCGAAGCGGTGAACAGGAACGCGGCAAGCGCCGCAAACGTAAGCGAACTGGTCTGTTTCATCGTAAGTGTGGCTCCCCCAAAAGCCCCAGGCAAGGGCTACCCCAACCGTCAAGATTATGCGGCAAACTGCACAGTTGGCCGCACGATTTCTTCAAAACCCCGGAATTTCCTTCGCGCACCTTCTGCCTTGCGCCTTCTGCCTTTTGCCTTTTGCCTTCTGCCTTCTGCCTTCTGCCTTTTGCCTTTTGCCTTGTTCTTTCCCTAGGGTGTTCTCCCCGACGCGATGTACGGCTGCAGCGTCCAACGCCCGATCGTTCCGGAATTGACCGTGACGTCGGTCACGTCAATCCAGGCGGCCGAGGGGGTGTTCCCGCAGTGCCCGGCAATCACGTCGAGGATGTAGACATTGGTCGTCCCCTCGTCCGCATCGGCGCTGTAGTTGTAGGTCACGACGTCCTGCGACATGTCGCCGACGCGACCGCGCTTCCAGTTGAGTCCCCACCGCGTGTCGCGGCGCCGGAGCTCCTCGACCAGGCGGAACAACCAGGTGTTGTTGCCGCCGCGGTCCACGCAGGAGTTCATCAGGTCACCGCGATAGGCGCTCCCCACCGAGGAGACGACGCTCGACATGTCGGGCAACGGCAGCCGGCGCCCGGGCTGCGGGTCCGGTGTACGCGGACCTCCGCCTGACCCGCTCGTGATGCTGAACGACACCACGTCCGATGCGGTCTCCGCGCCGCACGCCGTCAGGGTGACGATTCGGGCGTGGTAGTCGCCCGGCGGCGCGTTCGACGCGTTCAACGTGGTCGTGCCCGCGCTGTACGCCTGCGTGAACACGATCGCGCCGCTCGACGCCGACGCCACGTCGAGCCGATAGCCGGCCGCCCCTGCGACGGCCGCCCAACTCATCGCGACGTCCCGGCCGCTGGTGCTGACCGACAGCGCGCTTGCCGCCGGCGCGCTGCAACCGCCGCCCACCGGCATGTCTACCCGCACTTCGTTGGACGGGGCGCTGCGGCCGCTGCCGTTGATGGCGTACACCCGCACGAAATACGTTCCAGGCGGTACGTTCGACACCGTCACCGATGTGGAGAGCGGTGCGGGAACCTGGCCAATGTTCGCGGCGCCCGGACCAGTACCGGCCTCAACGAGGACCCCGAGCGGCGGTCCGCCGCCCTGGCCGGCAGCCCACGACAGGGCGACCTTGCGGCCGACCAGCACCGCCTCGAGATTCACCGGCGCGGACGGCACCGGTGTCATCGTCGTGACCGTCAGGACCACCTCGTTGGACGGCGCGCTCAATCCGCTGGCGTCGAACGCCTGGGCGCGGACATAACCGGTCCCGGTGAACGGCGCGGTGAAGCTCACCGTTGTCACGTTGCCGACGATGCGAGCGTAGTCCTCGCGACCCGGAACCGTGCCGATGGCGAGGCGATAGCCGACGGCGCCCGGCGATGCCGACCAGGTGAGTGTCACCCGCGGGCCGGCCACGGCCGGCTGACCGAGTAAGGGAGACGCAGGCGCGGCGACGGCGCTCGCCGTCCCGATGCAAAGGACGGCCAGTAGCGCACCCAGCGACCGTCGTACAGCTCTCGCGCACACGAACATCACGCACGTCCTTTCATTTCACCCGCGGGGGAGCGGCGATTCGTGGTTTGGTCTCGAAGGGGGCTGGGAACCCCAAAAGACGACCGAACGAACTATAGCATGACTTACTGCGGTTTATCCGATGTCTTGCGCGGGCCGCGTGACCAGGGAGCGTCGCAACCGGGTGCTATATTCCTCGGGATGTCAGTTCGGAGAATCGGAGTGCTGACCGGTGGCGGTGACGCTCCGGGATTGAATGCAGTCATTCGCGCGGTCGTCAAGGCCGCCTGCAATGCCGGCATCGACGTTGTCGGACTCGAAGACAGTTTCGACGGGCTGCTGGACCCGCGCCGGACGCGGCCGCTGACGCCGCAGGACGTCACCGGCATCCTGAGGCTTGGCGGCACCATTCTCGGGACCACCAATCACGGCAATCCCTTCGAGTATCCGGCGGACACTCCCGAAGGCAAGGCGGACTATTCGGATCGGGTCGTCGAGACGTTCCAGAACATGCAGCTCGACGCGCTGGTCGCGATCGGCGGCGATGGCACGCTCGCTATCGCGCATCAGTTCTTTCTCAAGGGCATTCCGATCGTCGGCGTGCCGAAGACGATCGACAACGACATTGTCGGGACGACCACCTGTTTCGGCTTCGACACCGCGGTCGCGTTCGCGGCGGACGCGATCGATCGCCTCCACTCGACGGCGGAGGCGCACAAGCGGGTGATGGTGGTCGAGGTGATGGGCCGCTACGCCGGTTGGATCGCGTTGCACGCCGGCGTCGCCGGCGGCGCGGACGTCATCCTCATGCCGGAGATTCCGTATCGGCTGGAGGATGTTGCCAGGCACGTCCGGCAGCGCGAGAGCCTCGGCGCGAAGTTCAGCATCGTTGTGGTCGCGGAGGGCGCCAAGCCGATCGGCGGAGAAGCCGTGCTGCTCGAAGTGGCACGCGCAGGACACGTCGAACGCCTTGGCGGCGTCGGGATACAGGTCGCCGCGGCCCTCGAGCGAATGGCGGGGAAGGAAACGCGCTGCGTCGTGCTCGGCCACCTGCAGCGCGGCGGTTCGCCGACCGCTTTCGACCGCGTGTTGGCTACGCGCCTTGGCGGCAAGGCCGTCGAGCTGCTCAAACGCGGCGTCTTCGGCAAGATGGTCGCGAACCACCCTCCCGATATCGTTCCGGTGCCGCTGGCCGATGTGGTGGGGAGGACGCGCACCGTACCGCTCGACTACGACCTGATCGCCACCGCCCGCGCCATCGGGATCTCCTTCGGCGAGTAGCCTGGAGCCTGCTCAGGGCAGTACGTCGAGATACTTCAGCGCTCCCCCCGTGTTGAAGAGCACGACCGTCTCGTGCGGCTTGATGTCGCCGGCGGCCGTGAGGCGCCGGATCGCCGAAAGTGCGGCTCCACCCTCGGGCGCGGCGCTGACGCCTTCGAGCTTGCCGATCGCGAGCATGTCGGCGACGAGTTCCGCATCGTCCACGGCCACCGCGGTGCCGCCGCTCTCGCGCACGGCCCTCAGAATCAGGAAGTCGCCGATCGCCCGCGGCACGCGGAGACCGTCGGCCGTCGTATGCGGCGATTCCCACGGCACGGCTTTCTCGACGCCCTGGTGGTACGCACGGACAATCGGCGCACACCCTGAGGCCTGGACCGAGACCATGCGAGGACGATGGCCCGGTTCGATCCAGCCGATCGCCTCCATTTCCGCGAACGCTTTCCACATCCCGACCATGCCGGTGCCGCCGCCGGTCGGATAGATGATCCAGTCCGGCAGCCGCCAGCCGAATTGCTCGGCGAGCTCGTAGCCCATCGTCTTCTTGCCCTCGACGCGGTAGGGCTCTTTCAACGTCGACACGTCGTACCAACCGAGCGGCTTGCCGCGCTCGGTGGCGGCGCGGGCGGCATCCGGTATGAAGCCATCGACGAGGGTGACGGCGGCGCCGTAGAGGCGGCATTCGTCGATGAATGGCTGCTTCGCGTCCTTGGGGATGAACACCTGGCATTCGAGCCCGGCGGCGGCGCAGTAGGCCGCGGCGGCATTGCCAGCGTTGCCAGCTGTCGGGAGCGAAATGGTTTTGGCGCCGAGCGCCCTGGCGCGAGTGATCGCCGCCGACTGGCCGCGCGCCTTGAACGAATTCGTCGGATTGAGCGATTCGTCCTTGATGAAGAGTTGCTCGAGCCCAATCGACGCGCCAAGGCGGCGCGCGTGCAGCAACGGGGTGAACCCTTCACCCAGCGTCACCGGCTCTTCACCGGGCAGCAGCGGCATCAGCTCGCGGTAGCGCCACATGTTTGCGGCGCGGCCAGGCAGCGAGCTGCGGGACCAACTCTTCGCGGCCTCGAGATCGTAGCGGGCGAGGAGCGGCAGTCCGCAAGAGGGGCAGAGGAAGTGGCGATCGCACGGGTTGAACGGCCCCGCGCCGCACCCGGACGCGCACTCGAGGTGTGAGAAGTAGCTCACGCTAGCGTCCCAGGAGCTCCGCGTCTTTCTTGTTCTGGAGATCGTCAATGGCCTTGATGTGTTCGTCAGTGGCCTTCTGCACGTCCGCCAGCGCCCGCTTCTCGTCGTCTTCGGAGATTTGGTGATCCTTGAGCAGCTTCTTCAGCCGATCGTTGGCGTCGCGACGGACGGTGCGCACGTGATTGCGGCCTTCCTCGGTCATCTTGTGGACGTGGCGCGACAGCTCCTTGCGGCGCTCTTCGTTGAGCGCCGGAATCGGTATGCGCACGACCTTGCCGTCATTGGCCGGGTTCAGGCCGAGGTCGGAGGACCGGATGGCGCGCTCGATCGCTCCCATCAGCGAGGCGTCGAACGGCTGCGCGATGATCATGGTCGGCTCGGGGATGGAGAGGCCGGCCACCTGGTTGAGCGGCATCTTGCTGCCGTAGGCCTCGACGAACACGCCGTCGAGCAGCCCCGTCGTGGCGCGGCCAGTCCGCACCTGAGCGAGCTCCTTGCGCACGAAGTCGATGTGACCGTCCATCCGCTTCTTGACTTCCGCGAACAGTCCTTTGAGATCGCTGACATCCATGCCCTGAACCCTCGTCCTATGCGGTGACCGTAGTACCGACGGCTTCGCCCATCACCACGCGGCGGATGTTGCCCGCTTCGTTCATGTTGAACACCACGATCGGCAGCTTATTGTCCATGCAGAGCGAGATCGCGGTGGCGTCCATCACCTGCAGCCGCTGCTGCAGCACCTGGAGGTAGGAGATCTGCTCGTAGCGCTCGGCATCGTGGTGCTTCACCGGATCCGCGGAGTAGACGCCATCGACCTTGGTCGCCTTGAGGATCACCTCGGCGCGGATTTCCATCGCGCGCAGCGCCGCGGCAGTGTCGGTGGTGAAATACGGGTTGCCGGTGCCGGCCGCGAAGACGACGACCCGCCCCTTTTCGAGGTGGCGGATGGCACGGCGGCGGATGAAGGGCTCGGCGACGGATCGCATCTCGATCGCCGTCAGCACGCGCGTCGGGATTCCATGCTGCTCGAGCGCGTCCTGGAGAGCCAGGGCGTTGATGACCGTCGCCAGCATCCCCATGTAGTCGGCAGTGGAGCGGTCCATCCCGCGCGCGCTTGCCGCGATGCCGCGAAAGATGTTGCCGCCGCCGATTACGATTGCGGTCTGCACGCCGAGGGCCTGAATCGCCGCCACTTCATGGGCGATGCGAGTCGTGACCGCGGGATCGACGCCGTAGGCGTGATCGCCCATGAGGGCTTCGCCGGACAATTTCAGGAGGATGCGCTTGTAGGTGGGCTCGGCGGCGTCGGACACGGGACAAGATTATACGAGAGCAGGCTCTAGGCTTTAGGCCCGTCACGCGTGTCAGCGGACAAGAGCCCTTCCTAGAGCCCAGAGTCTAGAGCCTGGAGCCTATTCGGCGTTGTCGCCCAGCTTGAAGCGGCAGAAGCGCGAGATGGTGACGTTCTCGCCGGTTTTCGCGGTCGCGGCCGAGACCATCTGCTGGATGGTGACGTTCGGATCGCGGACCGAGGGCTGATCCATGAGGCAGGCCTGCGCGTAGTAGCTTTCGAGCTTGCCGTCGACAATCTTCTCGATCACGTTGGCCGGCTTGCCCGAGCCGGCGAACTGGGCGCGATAGATCTCGCGCTCCTTCTCGAGCACCTCGGCCGGGATGTCCTCGCGGCGGACGAACTTCGGGTCGGCCGCGGCGATGTGCATCGCGATCTCCTTGGCGAGCGTCTGGAAGTCGTCAGTGCGGGCCACGAAGTCGGTTTCGCAGTTGACCTCGACGAGCACGCCGACCTTGCCGCCCATGTGGATGTAGTGGCCGATCAGCCCGTTGTTGGTCGCGCGGCCGGCGCGCTTGGCGGCCGAGGCGAGGCCCTTCTTGCGAAGGATCTCGATCGCCTTGTCCATGTCGCCGCCCGACTCGCCCAGGGCCGCCTTGCAGTCCATCATCCCTGCGCCGGTCTTGTCGCGCAGCTGCTTCACCATCTCTGCCGTGATCGCTGACATTGCCCCTTTACTCCTGTACAGAAAATGCGCCGGCTCGGCGAACCTGCCGCGGCCGGCGCCTTGCTCTCGTGCGTGACGATCTCAGGCCTGCGGCACGGGCGATTCCGCCGGACGCTGCGGCCGGCGCACGTTGGCCGGGCGCACGGTGCGGTTGGCTTCCTCGGCCGCCGCGGCCTCGGCATCGGCCTGGGCCTGCTCGGCGACCTGCGACTCGCGCTCGGTGCGTCCGTCGAGCACCGCGTCGGCGACCCGCGACGCGAACAGCCGGATCGAGCGCAGCGCGTCGTCGTTGCCGGGGATGACGAAGTCGACCTGGTCGGGATCGCAGTTCGTGTCGACGACGCCGATCACCGGAATCTTCAGCTTGCGGGCCTCGTCGACGGCGATCTGTTCCTTGCGGGTGTCCACCACGAACAGCGCATCGGGCAGCCGGCCCATGTGGCGGATGCCGTCGAGGTTCTTCTGCAGCTTCCGCTTCTCCTTCTCGGCGCGGGCGATCTCCTTCTTGGGCATGAACTCGTAACGGCCGTCGGTGGCCATCGCCTCGAGATCCCGGAGCCTCGCGATACTGCGCTGGATGGTGGAGAAGTTGGTCAGCAGGCCGCCGAGCCACCGCTCGTTGACGTAGAACATGCCGCAGCGCGTCGCTTCTTCGGCGACGACGTCCTGTGCCTGGCGCTTGGTGCCCACGAAAAGGATGGTCTTGCCATCGGCTGCCAGCGAGCGCACGTACTGTTCGGCCTCGTTATAGAGCTTGACGGTCTTGCCGAGGTCCAGGATGTAGATGCCGGAGCGCTCCCCGAAGATGTATGGCTTCATCTTGGGATTCCAGCGCTTCGTCTGGTGACCGAAGTGTGCGCCTGCTTCGAGCAGGTCCTTCATCGCGAGCGGGGTCAAGCGATCTCCAAAGTCCGGCCCCGCCACCGGCGGGACCTGTTCCAACGTGATTGCCACGGCCCCACTGGTGCGGGGCCACTCAAATCGAGAAACGAACGATTAGCGCTTGCTGAACTGGAACCGCTTGCGGGCGCCAGCCATGCCGTATTTCTTGCGCTCCTTGGCGCGCGCGTCGCGCGTCAGGAGACCGTCCTTCTTCAGCCGGGGACGCAGTTCGGCGTTGAACCCGCACAGCGCCCGGGCGATGCCGAGCCGCAGCGCGCCGGCCTGGCCGGCGATGCCGCCGCCGCTGACGGTGGCGAGCACGTCGAACTGGCCGGCGACCTCAGTGAGGACCAGCGGCACCTGGACCTGGACGCGCAGCGCTTCGGTAGGGAAGTAGTTGTCGAACGCGCGGCGGTTGATCGTGATCGAGCCGGAGCCGGGACGGAGGAACACGCGCGCCGTTGCTTCCTTGCGGCGCCCCGTAGCGTAAAACTGTGTAGCAGCCAAGTGTTATGCGACCTCGAACGGAGTGGGTTGCTGAGCCTTGTGCGGGTGGGCATCGCCCGCGTAGACCTTGACCTTGCGGAACATCGCGTCGCCCAGGCGGGACTTGGGGAGCATCCCGCGCACCGCTTCTTCCATCAACCGCTCCGGATTGCGCTCGCGGACCACTCGGGCCCGTTCCTCGCGGAGTCCGCCGGCGTAGCCGCTGTGGCGGTGGTAGATCTTCTGATCTTCCTTGCGGCCGGTCAGCCGCGCCTTCGCAACGTTGATGATGATGACGTGGTCGCCGGTGTCGATGAACGGCGTATAGGTGGCCTTGTGCTTGCCCTGGAGCAGGCGAGCGGCGTGGCTGGCCACGCGGCCGAGGACCTGGCCCTCGGCATCGATGAGGTGCCAGCGGCTGGTCACGCTCGTCGGGGTCGCAACGTAAGTAGGCATGAACGATTCCTGAGTACGGATCCTGACCGCGCCCATCTGGAGCACGGCAAACCGAAATGATACGCCGGGACGCCGTCGATTGCAAGACCAGAGCGGTCCCGGAAGTCAAGCCGCTCTCATCACTTGCCGTGGTCCCGCAAGTGTTCGCCAAGTGGTCCCAGCGGGTCGAGTTCTGGCCTTCGAGTGGTCAGGCGGGGGCTTCGATCCCGCCTTCCACGCCCATCCGCTTTCAAAAACGGCAGAGACAGTCTTGCACAGCATTTTGCTGAGGTTTCGCACGCGCCCCTGCAAAGAGTCGAGTCGGCGCCGATAAGTGCCTTCGAGTGAATAGTATGGCGGGATCGCAGGGTACGCAAATTTCGTCATTCGATTGCAAATTTGTTATTGTCGGGGTGGAGAGCGTTTGCTTCACCACGGGTAAACAGGCCGTCTTCGGCCAATTCTGTCGTTTTCCGCGCTACGGCCAAGCTGGCACCGGCTTTGCCCTTGCCGACCGGTGAACCAGGAACGGAGACTGCTGTGTTCTTTCGCCGCAACAAAACCTTGATGGGGCTCGATATCGGGTCCAGTGCCGTGAAGGCCATCGAGCTCAAGCCAGCTGGCAAGGGGTATCGGGTCACCGCCATCGGCATCGAGCCGATTCCGCCGGACAGCATCGTCGACGGCGCAATCATCGATGGCGCGGCCGTGGCCGACGCGGTCCGGAGGCTTTTCACCAACGCCCAGTTCCGGGCCCGCGACGTCGCTGCGTCGCTGTCCGGCAACTCCGTCATCGTCAAGAAGATCACCCTGCCAGCCATGACTCCGCAGGAACTGGCCGAATCCATTTACTGGGAAGCCGAGCAGTACATCCCGTTCGACATCCAGGACGTGAACCTCGACTACGAAGTGCTGACGCCGGCCAACGGGGCCTCGCCCCAGGGGACGATGGACGTGCTCCTGGTCGCGGCCAAGAAGGACAAGATCGCCGATTACACCAGCGTCATCGCGCAGGCCGGGCGAACCCCGGCGGTGGTTGACGTCGATGCCTTCGCGCTGCAGAACGCCTACGAAGTCAATTACGGCTTCGAGCCGGGCGTGACCGTGGCGCTGCTGAACGCCGGCGCGAGCGCGACCAACATCAACATCCTCCACGGCGGGCAGTCGGTCTTCACCCGCGACATCTCAATGGGAGGAAACGCCTTCACCGAAGCCGTGCAGCGCGAGCTGGGCCTGCCCTATGAGCTCGCCGAACAGCTGAAGAAAGGGCAGGACGTCGAAGGCGCGAGCTACGAGGACGCGCGGCCGGTGCTGAAGGCGATGACCGACAACATCCTGCTCGAGGTCGAAAAGACCTTCGACTTCTTCAAGGCCACGGCCTCGAACGACCGCATCGATCGCATCGTCCTGAGCGGCGGCGCGTCACGCGTCGACGGCTTCGCCGAAGCGCTCGCGGCTCGATTCGGCACCGAAGTGATGGCCTTCGATCCGTTCCGTCAGGTGGGGCTCGACCCGGCGAAGCTGGGCGCCGTTTCACCCGAGGAACTGGCGCCGGTCGCCGCGGTGGCGGTGGGCCTGGCGCTGCGTAAAGTGGGCGACCGATGATTCGCATCAACCTGCTCTCGTCGGAACGGCGTCAGGCGAAGGCGGCCCCGAGGGGTCTGCTGCTGGCCCAGAAGATGACGGTCGTCGGCAGCCTGATCCTGATTCTCGCCGCGCTTGGTGTCGGCTGGCGCTACTGGGCGCTGGGACAGCAGGCAGCCAACATCGAACGCCAGCTGGCCGACGCCCGCCGCGAGGAGCAGCGGCTCGCCGGAATCCTCAAACAGGTGCAGGAATTCGAAGCGCGGCGCGAAGTGCTCCAGCAGCGCGCCAGCCTGATCGACGAGCTGCGCAAAGGCCAGGCCGCGCCGGTGCACATGGTCGATCAGATCAGCCGCTCCCTCCCCGAGATGACCTGGCTCACCGAGCTCCGCCAGGACGGCTACGACGTGACGATGCAGGGACGCTGCCTGACGCTGACCTCGCTCTCGGACTTCGTCGGCAACCTCGAGGCGACCCGCTACTTCAAGCGGCCGGTGGAAATTCTCTCCAGCGAAGTCGTATCCGGCCAGCCGGGCTCGCCGGATCTGATTCAGTTCACCATCCGGGGATCGTTCCAGATGGCCGGCATCGACCAGGCCCCGCAGCCGCCCAGCAAGAACCGGCCGCGCGGCGCCGCAAAGGGAGGCCCTCGTGGCTAGTCTCGGCCTCGACAAGTATCCGTGGTACGGGCAGCTCGCCGTCTGGCTGCTGGTCGCCGGCGCGGGCGCGGGCGCCTTCTATTACTTCTACGAGATGCCGCAGCAGCAGACGATGGCGGCGCGGCAGAAGGAAGTGGACACGCTGAAGGCGAAGAACGAGAAGGGTGCCGAAACCGCTCGCCAGCTCCCGGCTTTCAAGGCGCAGATCGGCGAACTCGAGGCACGGCTCGAAGCCCTCAAGCCGATTCTTCCGGAAGAGAAGGACGTGGGCGACCTGCTGCGCCGCGTTCAGACGCTCGCCACGCAGTCGAATCTCACGATTCGCGCGTTTCGTCCGCAGCCGATCGCAACCCGCGAGATCCACGCGGAATGGCCGATCGGGCTCGAGCTGGAAGGAACGTACCACAACCTCGGCGCGTTCCTCGATCGGGTGAGCCGCTTCCCGCGCATCATCAACGTCGGCGCGCTCAACATCACTGCGAAAGAGGCGCCGACCCCGACCGCGTCGATTCAGGTTTCGTGCACCGCGACGACGTTCGTCCTCGTCGATCCAGCAGCCGCACCCCCGGCTCCGACCAAGAAAGGTGCGCCGGCGAAGAAAGCCGCTCCGGCGCAGAAGACCGAATGACACGCCAGCTGCTGCTCGCGTCGCTTCTGCTCGCGTCCGCGCCAGCCGCGTTCGCGCAAGCCCCTGCCCAAGGCGCCAAGCCGACGGCCCCGGAGGCCCAGGCGGCCGCGCCGGACAAGCCGGCGGCTCCCGCGCCTCCCACGCCGCCCGCTAATTACGCCTACGCGGTCGACGGACGTCGCGACCCGTTCATCGCGCTGCTCGGCAACACCGGCAAGAAGCAGAACACGCCGACGGCCGCGCCACACGTGGAAGGCGTGGCCGGCATCGTCACCGACGAGCTGTCGGTCAAGGGGATCCTTCAGAGCCAGGGCAACTGGGTCGCGATGGTGGCCGGCCCGTCGGGGAAGGTCTACACCGTGCACCCCGGCGATCGGCTGGCCGACGGGACCATCCGCGGGATCACGCCGCAATTCGTTCTGATCGTGCAGCAGGTGAACGATCCGCTGTCGCTCGAAAAGCAGCGTGAGGTCCGCAAGTTCCTTCGTAGTGGAGACAACAAGTGATGCGCAGTCGATACCTCCGACTGATTTCGGCCGCTCCGGTGACGGCGCTTCTAGCCGTCACCGTCGCGGCCAGCGGGCCGTCATCGGCCGAAGGCCCCGCCGTCCGCGCCATTACCGGGCGCGCCGACGGCGCACTCAGCACCGTGCTGATCGAGGCCAGCGAGCCGGTGGCCTATCTCACGAGCCAGCCCGACCCGCTGACCGTGTTCGTCGATCTGCGCAACGCGCGGACCGAGGGAGTACCGGCCACGCTCGCCGTCAGCGAGCCGCCAGTCACCGGCGTTCGCCTCGAGCCGGCGGTCGCGCCTGATGGCGCGCCGGTCGCTCGCGTCCGCGTGGCGCTGGATCGCCCCGCGAACCACCGCGTCCGCGCCTCGCGCAACCTGATTTACGTCGAGGTCGATCGCGCCGCGAAGAGCGTCGCCGCACTCGCACGCCCGACGGCGCCGGTGCTGCTGCGTCAGCCGGCGGCTCAGGCGATGGCCCAGGCGACTTCGGGTGAGGTCGCGCCGTCTCAGCCCTCACAGATCGCGACGCGCCTCACCGCGGTTCGCCCGATGGCGCTCTCCAATGGAACCGCGATTGCGCTGACCGGGAACGGCCGGCTGGTCGCGTCGAGAGTGGAAGAAGTGGCCGAGCTGCCGGCGCGCGTGCTCCTCGACTTTGAAAACGTCGGTGTGGGCAGCATTCCGGCGTCCACGGCAGTGAACCAGGGTGACGTGCAGCGCGTGCGTGTGGCCGTGAATCGTCAGGAGCCGCTGCTGACACGCGTCGTGATCGACCTCGCGCGGAAGATGCCCTACACGGTCCAGACCATCGGCGAGGAATTGCGGGTGCTGTTCACGCGCGCCGCCGAGGCCGCCGCCGTCGCCGTGACGCCGGCCGCGCCCGTGCGCGAGGAAACGCCGGTGACCACCAACACCGAATCCGCCCCGGTCGTCCGCGCGCCGGAGCCGACTCCGGCGCCAGCCGCAGCGGCGGCACCGGAAGCTCCAGCACCGACGGCTTCGGCACCAATCGCTCCGGCCCCGGCGGCGCCGGCGCCATCGAGCCAGGCCGCTCCGACCGGCACGGCCGCCGCGCAGACGGTCGCGGCGCTCTCGAATCAGCCCGCGCCGGCCCAGGCCGCGCAGCCGGCGGCGCCGCGCTTCAGCGGACATCCGGTGACCTTCGATTTCCAGAGCGCGGACCTGCGCGCGGTGTTGCGCACCTTCGCCGACATCTCCGGCCTGAACATCGTCATCGACCCGACGATTCAGGGCACGGTCGACGTTTCGCTGAAGGAAGTGCCGTGGGATCAGGCGCTCGACATCATCCTCAAGGCCAACAAGCTCGGGTACACGGTTGACGGCACCGTGGTTCGCATCGCGCCGCTGTCGGTGCTCGCCGACGAAGAAGCGCAGCGCCGCAAGCTCGCCGAGGCACAGGCGCTCTCCGGCGAGCTCCGCGTCCTGACCCGTGCGCTGAGTTATGCGAAGGCCGCCGACCTGGTCCCGATCGTCACCAAGAGCGCGCTCTCGCAGCGCGGCGAAGTCAACGTCGACCAGCGCACCAACACGCTGATCATCCGCGACCTGGCGGACCGGCTGACCGCCGCCAACGACCTGATCGCCTCGCTCGATCTGCCGCAGCCGCAGGTCGAGATCGAAGCCCGCATCGTCCAGACCTCGCGCGACTTCGCGCGGGCGCTCGGCGTGCAGTGGGGCATCAACGGGCAGATGAGCCCGGCGCTCGGCAACACGACCAACCTGGCGTTCCCCAACAGCATCGGCGTCAACGGCCGCATCGGCGATACCCAGGGGCCGCTCAATGCCGACACCGGCGTCAACCTCCGCGCGCCCGGCGCGACCAGCGCGCTCGGCCTGGCGCTCGGCTCGATCAACGGCGCGGTCAACCTCGACGTGGCGCTGACCGCGCTTGAGCGGACCGGCAAGGGACGGCTGCTCTCGACACCGCGCGTCTCGACGCTGAACAACGTCGAAGCCGAGATGACCCAGGGCGTGCAGATTCCCTTGCAGACGATCGCGAACAACACCGTCACGGTCACGTTCAAGGACGCGGCGCTCACCCTCAAGGTCACGCCGCAGATTACCGCTGCCGGGACGGTCATCATGAAGGTGTCGCTCGAGAACGCGACCCCGGATTTCAGCCGTGCGTCCGGGCCTGCGGCCATTCCTCCGATCAACACCCAGCGTGCCCTGACGACGCTGC
>DATJFF010000137.1:0-17926 GCA_035495795.1 Vicinamibacterales bacterium | reverse complement strand
CACCAGTCCCGTCGAAGAGGGAGGAACCACGAGGTCGCCCTGCAGGACGGCGTCACCGGTGGGAATCGACACGGCCTGGCCAAGCGGATCCGGATCGAGTCCCATCACGCGCTCCGTGGCCCTTTACGCGGTTCGGTGCCCTGTTCTCGCTGCCGGCGTGGCCAACAAGCGAGCTACTTCCTCGTCGGACGTCTGATCGAAGACCTCGTACCACAGGCCCACTGCCGTGAAAGGCTCGGGCGTCCTGAGGCAGACGACCTCGTCAGCCACAGTTCGGAGCGCCGCGCACGCTTCCCGCGAGCCCACCGGCACAGCCACCACGACTCGCACCGGACCCAACTGCCGGACCGCCAACACCGCCGCGCGCATCGTCGTGCCGGTGGCAAGACCGTCGTCGACGAGGAGCACCGTGCGCCCCTTCACCGGGATGAGCTCCTGATGACCGCGGTAGGCCCGCTCGCGACGCTCCAGTTCCTCTTGTTCAGCACGCGTGACCGCGTCGATCTGCTGTGCCGAGGGCAGGTAGGACGGCGGAATCTCGTCGTTCATCACTCGCACACCGCCGCTGGCGATGGCGCCCATCGCGAATTCGGGATGACCTGGGAAGCCGAGTTTGCGGACGACCAGCACGTCGAGTGGCGCCCCAAGGGCGGTGGCGACCTCGAAGCCTATGGGGACGCCGCCGCGGGGGAGCGCAAGCACGACGGCATCCGGCCCGGCGAAGGCCGACAATGCCTGCCCGAGCGCCTCGCCCGCGGCGCGCCGGTCAGAAAACCGCGATCCGCCCGAAGACGACCCGAACATGATCAGAAATAGAGGCAACTCCCGTACCGCGGCGCGTCGATTCAGGCGTTTGCGGCCGCTTCGATCCAGCGCCGCATTTCGTCGCGGCCGACGACCCCGGCATGCTGGTGCACAACTCGCCCCTGCCGCAAGACGATGAAGTTCGGAATGCCCTGCACGCCATATCGGCGAGCCAGTTCCGGATGCTTGTCGGTATCGACCTTGAGGATCAGCGCTCGACCCGCCAGCTCCCTGGCAACCGCCGCGACCTCGGGCGCGGCCATCCGGCACGGCCCGCACCACGCCGCCCAGAAGTCCACGAGCACCGGAAGCTTGTCCTGCGCAGTGGCGCCCTCGAATAGAGCGGGATCGGCTTCAATCGGTTCCGCGGCCGGCGGCAGCGTCGTCTTGCACGCGCCGCACCGCGCCTCGGAAGCCAGGCGATCAGCCGGTATTCGATTGGTTCGGCCACAAGACGGGCACACGCGCAACATGACTCCCCCTGCCTCTTGGATGCAGACCGGAGGCCAGCGGGTGGCCGCTACTCGAGCGGTTTGGCGCCGCCGGGCGCCGGGATGTCGAAGATGTTCAGGGTGAACGAGACCATCGTGTAGTAGCCGAGCAGGGCCACGAGCTCGACGAGCGCGCGCTCACCCAGATCGGCCAGGGTCGCGCGGTACTGCTCGTCCGACACCTGGCCGTTGGCGGCGACCGCCGTACTGAACTCGAACACGACGCGGTCCACGTGGTCGGTGAACGACGGTGCCTTGCCGGTGCGGATTGCCTCGATGACCGCCTCGTCCACTCCGGCCTTCCGCGCCTCGGTGGCGTGCACGGACCATTCGTACTGCGTGCGCCAGCGCCGAGCGACAACCAGAATGGCCAGTTCCGACAGACGCGGCTTGAGGGACGTGTCGTATCGAATCAGCTCGCCGAGCTTCTGGGCACGAGCCGCAAGGTCGGGACTACGCAGCCACACCATCACGTTGGCAGGCACGGAGCCACGCCGGCCGGCGACCGTCTGAGCATAGACGGCGCGCTGGTCCGGTTTCATGTCGTCGAGCGTAGGCAGAGCCAGTCTTGGCACAACATCCCCCGAATCACTAACGCAAGCGGAACCGGCGCACGGCGAGTTCGGCGGGGGGGCCGACGGCAGGCGACGCGTCAACGTCGGCCGCGCTGGCCGTTGCTCCGCTGACGATCGACACCTCATCACCGGAGACGGCAAACGCGGTCGGACTGCCCACCTCTACGCGCACGTCATAGGTCGTTGCGGCGCGAACCGCTCGACCCGTTCGATTGAGCTCCAGCCGCAGCAGCCGTCGCTCCCCGTCGGGAGACCGCTGCAGCGCCACGAAGCCGCCACGATGTGCACGGAGGCGCTCGAGTCCTGTCAATGGTAACTCAGCCGCCGTAACCACTGCGGCTGCAGACCCGTTTCCCAGATCGACACGATGCAGTCCGTGCGCGTCGGCCACATACGCGATGGTGTCGTTGGAGGCGAGAGCGAGTGTCGATGCCTCCTCGATACCCTTCAGTGCCGCCACGGTGTCGATCGTTTGGTTTCCTGGACGAACCCGCTGAATTCGACCGTCCCGGTTGAGCAGGAACACAACGCCAGATTCGGCGATGGCGAGATCGACCGGGTGAATCGAGTGACCGGCCTCGCTGGTCAGCGGCAACGACTGGAGCGGGCGCCCCGAAACCAGCTGGATGCGATGGACGGTGCCTTCTACCCCAGCCGCGTCGGAGGTGACGACCCACAGGTCGCCTCGCCGCGTATCGATGCTCAGGGCTCTGATGTCATAGAACCCCGCCGATTCCGAGCGGACGAGGTCCACGGCGTGATCCTGCCCTTCGCCAACGACCCGAAGCTTTCGTCCACGCTGATCGCCAACCACGAAGCGGCGGGACACCGCGTCGTAGGCCAGTCCGGCAGGTGTGAAGCGGTCGGTGGAGAACCGCAGCACATCCTCGGACAGCCCGGCATTGCCGATTGGGATGCTTCCGCGCGAGGTGCGGCGTGAAGCCGCGGTTGCGGCCTCGAGTTTGGTCGTTGCCGGCGGCGGCTCCGGCGGTGCTGAGGCGGGAGCAGGCGGTGATGCCGTTTTCGGAGCGCGTACCGGCGCCGGGCTCAGACCCGGTGCGCCATCGTTGGCACGCGCAACCAGCGGCTCCACCTCCGCCCAGGCGTCGAGATCGCGCACCCGCTCGAGATCGGGATGCGCCAGTGCCTCGGTGCGAACGCCCCGCTCTGCGAGCCGGCGCACCATGACCAGCGCGTCTTGCGGGCGTCCAGCGCGTGCTTCCGCCCGCGCGAGCAGGAACATCAGCGCCGGGTCGTCCTTGGGACCCTTCTGGACGGCGCGCCACGCCAGGTCGAGCGCGCGCTCGAACGCTTCGTCGGTGATCGCCGCCTCAACGGCGTCGCGGCACGCCTGCCAGGTCGCGCAGGCGGCAGGCTGCGGCTGGGACCCGGCGGAAGACACTGCCGCGACGAGCGACAGTACGATCGCGCCGGTCCACATGCCTTCCTATCCTAGCGCGGCTCCGCCGGCGATCCACGTGCATGTCGAGCCGGGCCCGGCTCCGCCGCGCTAGGGCAGCATCGCTTTGCCCGGCCTCCGGCCGGGCGGCCTACTGCATCCGCGTGCGTAGCTCCGCGTCGATGGCGTTCAGGAACTCGTCCGTTGTCAGGAACGGGTGATCCTCGCGAATGAGAATGGCCAGGTCCTTCGTCATCCGGCCCGACTCGACGACGTCAACACACACCTTCTCGAGCGTCGTCGCGAACGTCGCGACATCGGGAGTGCCGTCGAACCTGCCGCGATATTGCAGTCCTCGGGTCCAGGCATAGATCGACGCAATCGGGTTCGTGGACGTCGGCTTGCCCTGCTGGTGAAGCCGGTAGTGCCGCGTCACGGTCCCGTGCGCGGCCTCGGCTTCGACGGATTTGCCGTCGGGCGACATTAGCACCGAGGTCATCAAGCCTAGTGAGCCGTAGCCCTGAGCCACCGTGTCCGACTGCACATCGCCGTCGTAGTTCTTGCAGGCCCAGAGATAGCCGCCGCTCCACTTCAGGTTGGCCGCGACCATGTCGTCGATGAGGCGGTGCTCGTAGGTCAGGCCCTTGGCCTCGAACTGGCCCTTGAACTCCTCTTCGAATACCCGCTGGAAGGTGTTCTTGAACGTGCCGTCGTAGACCTTGAGGATCGTGTTCTTCGACGAGAGGTAGACCGGGTAGCCACGGCCGAGCGCGTAGGTGAAGCAGGCGCGGGCGAACCCTTCGATCGACGCGTCGAGGTTGAACATGCCGAGCGCCACGCCGCCGCCCTTGGTCTTGATGATCTCGCGCGAGATCGCCTCTCCGCCGCCATCGGGTGTCCAGCTGATCGTGATCGTTCCGGCTCCCGGGAAATGGAAATCCTGGGCTCGATACTGGTCGCCAAATCCGTGGCGGGCGACGACGACGGGCTTGTCCCAGTGCGCGACGAGCCGCGGCACGTTGCGGCAGATGATCGGCTCGCGGAAGATCGTGCCGTCGAGGATGTTACGGATCGTGCCGTTCGGCGACCGCCACATCTGCTTGAGGCCGAACTCTTTGACCCGGGCCTCGTCCGGGGTGATCGTGGCGCACTTCACCGCGACGCCGTACTGCCGGGTCGCATTGGCCGAGTCGATGGTGATCTGATCGTTGGTCGCGTCACGCGACTCTATCCCCAGGTCGAAGTATTTCAGGTCGATGTCGAGATACGGCAGGATCAGCTGCTCGCGGATCTTCTGCCAGATGATTCGCGTCATCTCGTCGCCGTCCATCTCGACGACTGGATTCTTGACCTTGATCTTCGCCACGGGCATTGACTCCTTCGGATCGGCGCCGCGGTGGGCCGACGCCCGCCCTGCCGGCGCATGTTCAGTCGTGAAAAACACTCCAGTATAGCGTCGGGAGCGTTGCGCCGCCGTTGGTGGCGGCGCTGTCCGGGAGGGATAAAGCCACAGCGATCGGGAGAGAAAGGCGGGAGGGAGTGCCGGCCCTCAGCTTCGCTCTCGACGGGATTGCCGGGCCCTGCGGTCCCGCCCGAGCCGGAGCTCCCGAACAGCGAAGACACTCCCGACCAGCGAAGCGCTCCCGATCAGCGCAGCGGGCCTCCCGGCAGCGAAGAAAAGAAAAGGGCGACGTCCGTATACCGGCGCGCCGCCCTTCTCGCACCTACCCGTCGGGGGAGCCGACGGGCCGGCCGGCGCGCGCCCAGCGGCGCGAGTCTTCCGGAGTGCTGTTTTGCGCCACGCGGAGGGTCGTGGCGCGTTTATGACATGAGCAAGATCGCCGCCAGCGATCGAAGTGGTGCAATATGGCGCAACTCAGTGCAGACACGCCGTCGCGCCGGGATCCTGACCCCGTCGGCGAGAGACCTTAGTCATCTCCGGCGGCGACCGGGAGTCTTTGGCCGCCGAGCTTGCCGGAAACCAGCCGTCTCGGGGGAAGCTGCAGCCCTGCGGACGCGAACACGCTCACCGAGGCGGCAGTGTTGCGGAAGCCGAGCACTCCAGCGGGGTCAGGGTTCCTATGCCGTTCGCGTAATCCCAGACATAAAGGTACGGAGCACGGCCGGGGACGGCGAGGTCGCCGCCGGGACAATGACGCGGAGTGTCGATGTGCAGGCCGTACAGGACCGGCCCGCCAGGATTGATCCCGTTTCGTGTCAGGTCGGGCGCCGCTATCGAGCGCGTGGCGCCAACGCGATCCCCGATCAGCACGACTGCGTCGCGAAGCCCGGCGGCACGCCTGAACGGATCCATGCGCTCCAGCACCACGCGGTGCTCCACCGCGGCATGCACCGCGAATGAAATCGGCATGAGGATCACGCTTGCCGCGAGAAGCGCGAACAGCCACCGATCGCGCGGCGGCGATGCCTGCAGGCTGTCGGCGCGAAACAGGTTGCCGGCTACGAAGATCACCGCGAACAGGAAGGCCTCGTAGTGAAACCGGGGGCCGTACTGGTTGCCGCCGCGCTCCACGTAGAAGTACAGCACCGCGATCGTGACCACGAGGATCCAGTCGAGCGGGCCGCGACGGGTTGCGGCTGGCGCGGTCCTCAGGTAGATCACGTACGCCGGGACCAGCACGGCCGGCGTCCACAGCAGGTGTCTGAGCAGGTGTGCGGAAAGGATGTCGGCACTTCGCAACAGCCAGCCGTCGCGAAACCAGAGCGACACCGTCAAGGCCGTCGTCGTCAGCTTCAATGGGTTGCCGGTCATCGCCTGGTTGTAGGCCGCGAGCGCGCCCACCCATGGCAGTCCGCCAATAGCGACGAGCGCCATCGTTTTCACTCGCGGCACACCCGGGCGCAGCAGCCAGAAGACGATCGGCACGCCGCACAGCACTCCGGTCAGGTAGCGGGCCACGACCGCCCACCCGATGAGAAGCCCGACGAGCATCGGCACCCAGGGAGGGCTCCGTTCCTCGCGCGAGGCGACGAAAGCCGCGCCGAGGAGCAGAGCTCCGCAGAACGTGTGCGAGAAGTACGACGCCGCATTGAACAGGAAAAACGGCGAGCTGCCGACGAGAGCCGCAGCGATGACCCCGGTTCGGCCGTCATACAGCCGTGCCCCCAGTGCCCAGACCAGCGCCAGCGTCAGCGTGCCTAGAACCGGATTGACGATCCACGGCGGCAGGCCGAGCACGAGCGCGCCGGCAATGGCGATCGGCCAGCCAAACGGGAAGCTGCTGAATTCGCGCGGCGGTTCCTGGACGATGTAGTTGGTGTTGAATACGTCAGCCGGCGAGAGCGGCGTGTTCCACAGCCGTCCTGCGGCAAATGTCTGCGCTTCGTAGAGGTAGTTGTACTCGTCGCCTGAATTGGGGAAATCGAGCAGCACCCACTGGCTGATGCCTATCGCCACCAGGGCAACGATCGGCGCGCCCAACGCGGCGACGCGCCAGCGATGGCGGTGCGCCAGTTCCGCAAGCGCCACGAGACGCGAGTAGAGGTGGTCGAAGCGGGCGGGCAGGTTCGCGGCCGAATCAATCATCCGTGTGCGGATCTGCCTCGACAATAGCGCAGTGCGCACGATACACCCGTGATATTTTCCGTTCACACCTCGGCTTTTGTATGTCAAATGTGATCCGGTACTTCCCCGTTCTCGTGGCCATGGCGGCCACCGCCACTGCGCCTTCCTGCGCGCCGGTCACGGCAACGACGGCATCGGCGAGCTCGGCGCCCGCGCCAGCCGCAGCTCCGGCGTCGGTCGAACCGGCCACGTCCCGGCCGGCCACATCCGGCGGACAGCGGGAAACGTGGCTCGAGATGTTCGCTCGCGGCTACTTCCCGGGCCGCAGCGGCCAGATCTTCCTCATCCCGCGTGAAGGCGATGTCATAACCGATCGCGATCCGCTCTATGCCTTCATGCACGGGTCGCCGTGGGACTACGACGTCCACATCCCGCTGTTGCTTCACGGCACGCCGTTCGTCAAAGCCGGCACCTACAACACCCCGGCCGTGCAGCAGGATCTGGCGCGAACCCTGGCGGCGATCATGGGTGCGACCGCGCCGCCGACGATGACCGGACGGGTCCTGAGCGAAGCGATTGAAACAGGAGCTCGACCGCGAGTGGTCGTCCTTCTCGTCCTCGACGCGATGCGCGCCGACTATTTCGACACCTACGCCAAGGAGATGCCGACCATCACGCGGCTCAAGCGCGAGGGCGCGTGGTTCTCGAATACGCGAATCAACTACCTGCCAACGTTGACGAGTGTCGGTCACGCCACCATCGGCACTGGGGCCGATCCGCGGTTTCACGGCCTTGCCGCGAACAACCTCTACAACCGCGTCACCGGCAAGGCGCAACCGGCATATGCAGGCCTCGACCCCCGCGAACTGATGGCACTGACCCTCGCCGACGTCTGGAACCTGGAGACCGACGGCCAGGCAATCATCGTCGGTCAGGGCGGGGCGATCCGGGCGGCGGCAGGGCTGGTCGGACGCGGCGCCTGCCTCGTCAACGGGCGGACGGTGATTGCCGCCAGCTACAACGCAAGCAATGCGGGGTGGGAAACCAATCCGCAGTGCTATCGCCTGCCGGAGTACCTGAACGCAATCAATGGCAAGACCTACTGGACCGAGGCCGGCGGAACGTGGATGGGCCACGACGTGGCCAACCCGAACGCGTTCCGCGCCTCCAGCCTCTTCCAGCGTTTCGAAGGCGACGCGCTGCTTGCGGTCGCAAATCACGAGGCATTCGGCGCCGACGAGATCACCGACCTCCTCATGGTCAACATGAAGGGTCCCGATTACGTCGCCCACGCCTACGGTCCCGACGCGGCCGAGACCAGGGAAGAGATGGTCGAACTCGACAGGCAGGTGACGCGCCTGCTCGACGCGCTCGGCAAGAAGGCCGGGCCCAACGGGCTGCTGGTCGCGATTACCGCCGACCACGGCATGCCCCGCGAGCCGGCGGCCGGACGCCGTCACTACATCGACGACATCGAGAAGCGGATCGAGGAGCGGTTCGATCCCGCCGAGAAGAAGCTGGTGGCGTATTACGGCGACGCGGCCAACAATCAGGTCTACCTCGATCTGCGGCGGCTGGGGGCGTTGAAGCTGTCGCTGAGCGACATCGCGGCAATGCTGGCGCGGGAGCCGTACCTGACCGCGGTGTTCACGGAGGACGACGTTCGCGCCGCGCAAGCGCGATTGGGACCGCGCTAGGCCAGCTACTTCACCGTGACGGTCACCTCGGCCTCGCGCCCGCCGCCGTCCTTCGCGACAATCCGGTGGCGGCCAGGGGTGAGCGGCCAGTCCACGGCGACACCGGATCGAGACGATCCCACGGCCCGGCCCGACACCGTCCACTCGACGAGCCCGCCGGAGGTGGACGAGGCCCGCAGCGGCAGCGTCTGGAACTCGCGGCGCAGTGTCGGGTCGATCAAGTAGGTCGCGTCCTCAGGGGGACTGACGATCTCGAGTGCCCTCCGCTCGCGCTCATGGACCCCAGTGCCTGACAACTCGCGTCTGGCAGCCGCAGCATCTGACACCAGCGCCGGCGCGGTGAGACCCTGCTGGCGCGCCCAGGCGTGATATTCCGCCGGCCAGAACGTGAGCAGTCCCTCGTCACCGTGGTGATGCCAGCTGCACGGGAGCGGCGCCGCTCCGGCAGCCACCCACTCGCGGCGGCGGAGCGGACACCAGGCGTTGGCAGCCATGCCGGACAGCGCGCACACCTCGACCCGCGTCGTGTCCCGCGGCTGCGCCACGATGGCCTCCGCGGCCTCCGGCCACGACGGCCCACCGATCCGGCGTTGAGCGGCCAGCATCACGGCGTGGAAAATCGGCGCGGCGCCGGTGACCCCGCTGGAGTTGCGGAGCGGTGTCCGATCGAAATTGCCGACCCAGACGCCAACGGTGACCTGCCGTGAATATCCGATCGTCCAGTTGTCGTGATAGGCCTGAGAAGTTCCCGTCTTCACCGCGACCGCGAACGGCAACTCGAGATTGCCGCCCCGCCCGAAGGCAAACTCACGCGCCTCTCCGTCGCTGAGAATGTCGGTGACCCAGAACGCGGCGCGCGATGACACCAGGCGGCGGACGGTAGCCGTTGTGCGGTCGCGGGGCAGGAACGTCGGCTCGATCCACTCCCCGCCTCGAGCCAGGGCCGCGTAGGCGGCGACGAGCTCGTCGAGGCGCACTTCAGCGTTGCCCAGCGTCAGTCCCAACCCGTAATGCGCGGCAGTTCGATCGAACGTCGTCAGTCCCGCTCGCGACAGCAGCCGCATCAGATCGGGCACGCCCATCTCGGCAGCCAGCGCCACTGCCGGGACGTTCTCTGATCCGGCAAGCGCGAACCGCGCCAGCAGCGGCCCTCGATAGCGGCCGTCGTAATTGCGAGGCGTATAGACGACGCCAGGTTCGGAGGTGGGAAAGCTGGACGGCACGTCCGGCAACACGGACGCCGGCGTGTATCCCCGATCGAACGCGAGCGCGTAAGTGAACGGCTTCAGCGCCGATCCCGGCTGGCGCGGCATCGTCGGGCCGTTGATCGTGCCGGCCTTGTCTCTGTCGAAGTAGTCGCCCGATCCTTCCCATGCCAGCCACTCGCCTGTCGTGTTGTCGAGTACCACGACAGCCGCGTTCGATGCACCGTGCTGCAGCAGCAGATCACGGTGGCTGCGGATGATGCCGGAGACGTCAGCCTGCAGATCGCCATCGAGCGTCGTTTCAATTCTCGCCGGCCGCGCGACTCCAGCGGAGGTCAGGACCATCCGGACGAAATGCGGTGCGGTGAACGGGGTCCTCTCGCGGGCCACGCCGATCCGCTCCTCGCGCGCTTCGTGCGCCTGATCGGCCGGCAGCGCCTTGATTGCGACCATGCGGGCGAGGACGACGCGCTGCCGCGCCAGGGCGGCGTCCATCCGGCGGTACGGGTTGAACGCGGACGGGCGCTGCGGCAGGCCGGCAAGAAACGCCGCCTGCGCCGGAGTCAGCATCGATGCACTCACTCCAAAGTACGCGCGGCTGGCTCGCTCGACGCCGCTGATCTGGTTTCCGTACGACGCCAGGTTGAAGTACATCGCCAGAATGTCGCGCTTGCCCCGGTGATGCTCGAGGCGAAGCGCGACCAGCGCTTCCTCGACCTTTCTCAGGACACCACGGCGCTCGCCGGGCGTTCTGCGGTCCAGCAGCAGCTTCGCCACCTGCTGGGTGATGGTCGAACCGCCCTCGACCACCGCTCCGGCGGCGAGGTTGGCCTTGAGCGCGCGGGCGACGGCAATCGGATCGACGCCGACGTGCGAGTAAAAGCGCCGATCCTCTGCGGCAGTCGTGGCCGCTTCGAGCACGGGCGGGATCCGGTCCGCGGTCATCGGCATCGCACGAGTGCCGTCAACCGACAACGCTTCATACAATGCCCGGCCTTGCCGATCCACGACGAGCGTTGAGGGTTGTTCCGCCCCGTCGAGGAGCCCGGGTGGTAGTGGTCCGCCACGCACCCACGCGCCCGCCGCAGCAATCATCACCAACGCCGATACGGCAAGCTGCCGCCGTCGCTGTGCCATCCCGCGACGGAGCGCCGCCCACAGTGTGCCGGCCAGACCGCGCATCTTCTTCACGAGTCCCTCGTCCCTACTCCACGTCAGCGTTTGACTTCGATCACGCTTGTCGCGGTGCGCCCGAACACTTCCGGCTCGTACATCTCTTCGGCATAGGCCGGAGCCGTCCGGAAGGTGCCAGCCGTCGTCGCCCGCACGACGTAGCTGAAGGTATGGTCGCCTTCGCCGAGTCGGGTGGCAAAGAGCCGGACCCGATCGTCGTGACGCTCGACGCGATCGAACCCGCCGCGCTGCCACACGATGCGCCAGTCGGAGTCACTGTCGCCGTACTGGCTTTGCTGCGTGGTCAGGTCGCGAGATGTCGTCGCGAACCAGGAGTCGACCGGCTCGAATCCGGCCGGCAGCGGATCGGTGACCGCCACGAACCGGCGCTCCTTGGTCAGGCGGAAACCGAGCACTACGCGGACGAGATCGCCGGCCGCAAAACTGGTCGCCGCGGGACCCGAGCCGTTCTCGACGAAGGGTTCGTAATGCCGTTCGACCCGGAGCCCCGCGTCGAGGCCTTCCTGGTGCAACGCGTCCACGGCATACCGCAGGCGTGCGCTGTAGAACAGCGTGCCATCCCCCTCGCGTGCGAAGTTCATCGGCACCGCGGTTCCCGGCTTGCCGGCGGCCAGCACCAGCGCCAGCGGCACATTCGTGGTCGCCGCTTCTGCCGACCTCCCGCGGAACTCTTCCCGGGCCAGTTCACGCGCGCCCAGCGTCACCACCGCCCCGAAGTCGGGAACGACCGACTCGTACTTGCGGTAGTAGTTCACGAGGGACTCCATCGCGTAGGCGTTCTCCTGCGTGTTGCCCCACCGGCCGTTCTTGCGGACCGCCATCATCCACCGCACCAGCCCGCGGAGCGGTGCGTCGTCGACGCCGGCCTTGACGAGCGAGTTGAGGACGATGGCGGTGGAGCGGACGTTGGAGTTCCAGAACCAGAGGAGATACGGATCGGCCAGCTCCTCGACGTGCGCCGAGCCGCCTTCAGGCAGGATGGCATTGGTCATCCGGGTCCGGAGCTCGGCAACGCGAGCGCCGGATCCCTCGCCCCGCGCCACGAGAGCGTCGTGCAGGTACGCCATCGCGAAGACCGGCATGCGATCGCGATAGCCGTAGAGCCGCGTCAGATGTGAGTCCGCGTTGCGGCCTCCCTCGACGAGGACTCTGACCGCAAACGCCTGCCACGCGGTATAGGCGGGCCACCAGCCCTCGTTGACGTTGGGAGGCAGCTGCTGCAGCTCCCGTTCGAGGTAGTCGTAGGCGCGGGCGCGGACGCCGGTGTCGACGTCGTATTTCAGGTCGACAGCAATCTTGAGCACGTGCAGGACGTAGGCAGTGAGATATGGCGACTGCGTCCAGCACGCGCCCGGCCAGTAGGCGAACCCGCCGGCTTCGCATTGCAGCTGCTCGAGCTCCCTCAAGGTGCGTTGCGCCACGGTTCGCATCTCTGAGGGGGCCATCCCCGGGAGCGAGAAGGCGTTGCCCAGGTCGGCGGCCAGCAGCAGCGCCAACGACGAGGACGCTTTCTGCTCGGCGCACCCGTAGGGATATTCGACAAGGTAGCGCGCGCCCTCGCCGAGGCCGACTAAAGCGGTCGATGACAACTCGAGATCGAGGCCGCCAAAGCCGGGCACGACGCCCGTCGGAATCGTCACGGTTTCCCGGCCGGCACCGCTTGCCGTGTCGCCATACGCCGCCACGGTTTCGGGCGAGGCCAGCACCTCTACTGGCACGGCGTCCTCGAAGGCGTCGTCTTCACCCGAGAGCGAGGCGCGGATCTGGACCCGGGCCCGGCCGATGGTTTTCGCACGTGCGCTAAACCGCACCTCGACATTCCCGCCGGCCCCGACCTCCACGCGCTGTTCACCGCCGGCCGTGAGCTCGAGTACGCCCGGGTCGAGCGATCGCATCGTCACCGTCGCCGTGCCGGCGGCACGCAGCTGGCTGCCGACGACAGCGCCGAAGAAGGCGGTGTCGCCGACCGCGAGGAACCTCGGGAAGGTGGGTCGGAGCGTCAGCGGCTTGTTGGTGCGCACCTCGGTGTCGCCATCGCCGAAGCGCGACTCACGATCCGCCGCCACTGCCATGATCCGATATGTGGTCAGCGACTCGGGCAGCCTGACGTCCACGGAGGCACGGCCGTTCGCGTCGGTCGTCACCGAGCCGAGCCAGAACGCGAGCGCGCGGAAGTCGCGCCGGATCCCCGGCCCACCGTCTGCGCCGCCACCGCCGCCATCGGTGGCGCCTTTGGGGGTCAGCACGCGCCGCGAGATCAGCCGCTGGCGGTTGTCTTCGTTCAGGACCTGCAGCGCTTTTCGGACGTGCACCGAGCCGGCGACGTCCGGTGGCCGGTAATTCGTAAGCGAGAGCACCCCGTAGTCCACCGCCCACAGCGTGACCTCGCTCGCGACGCCGCGCTGCTCGAAGTCTCGGACGTCGAGGCGGACGTTGGCTGTCGCCGCTGGCCGATACTCCTCCTGGTTGGCGCTGACCGTCACGTCGAGCCGCTTGCTGCGATCTTCGACGTTCAGTTCGACGTAGCCGAGACGGAACGACGGCTTACCAGGATCGCTGACGTCGGCATCGGTCTTGAGCGCCGCGCCTTCCGCGGGCGGCGGCGTAGTCCGCCCTTTGACGAGGAGGACCGACACGAACACGTTCGGAACATCGCTGGCGGCGATTGGTACCGATATCGACTGCTGAGTGGACGTGAGCGTGAACTGTCGGTGGCTGCGAATGCCCTCGCGCTCGGTCGTGACGAGCGCCGTGGCCTGTTCCCACGGCGATTGGATCATGATCCGCGCCGTCTCGCCGGGCCGGTAGGTCTGCCGCTCGGGCACGAGCGTGATCCGGTTGTGGTCGAACCGGGCCCACGCGGTGTAGCCGTCGCCGAGCACATAGAACTGCAGCCTGGTCACAGCGGAGCGGCCGTCTCCGGATCGGCCCACGGCCTCGAGGGTATAAGAGCCGCCTTCTTCGAACCGGATGTCGAGCGGGACGGGATCGGCGCCGGTCGTGATCGACCACTGACCCGCGGGTATTTCGCGCCGTTCGGTGTCCCAGGTGTAGAACCCGTTGCCCTCCGCGCGCCGCACGCTGGTCCACTGGGTGCGGGTCAGCGTGACCTCGACCGGAACACCCGACGCGATCGTGCCATCGAGGCCGACACTGACGATCTCCGTCTTGAAGCCCGCTTTCTGTTCGACGAACAACGATGGCCGGCGGACGCCGATATACCAGGGCGCAGGATGGACCACGACGCTCGCGCGGTTGGCGATGTGCTGCCGCGAGACGTCTTCCACGTCGGCTTCCAGGGCATACACATAAGGAACGCCGGCGTCGCGCGTGGTCTCGAGCTCGATCGACAGATCGCCTCCGCGCTGGAGCGACGTTTCGTTCCGCCTGATGTCGCTGGAATCAAAGCGGTAGGAACCCACGAACGTCCACTGATCGGGCCCGAACCGCTCGCTGATCGCTGCCGGCACCGCTGCCCCGGTCGTGCGCGAGTACCGCCAGGTGACCGGTCGCTCTCCCATCGGCGCGCCGAACAGGTACCGGGCGTTGACCGTGCCCGCCAGCGAGTCGCCGGCGATCCGGTCCTTGCCACCGAGGGTGACGTCGACGCGGAAGTCCGGGCGGCGGTAAGCGGCGACCAGAAACCCTCCCTGCACCTGCTTCTCGTAGGGCACGAAGTCGTCTTCGGCAGGGCTGGGCGTCACCCCGCGTTCCCGGTCGGCCGGCGCCTTGGGGGTCGGCCGGTCCTTCTCGAGGATCGCGCGGAGCGAGTAGTTGCCGAGCGTGCCGCTCTCGGGCAGGGTCATGGTCCACTCGGCGCTGCTCCACGACGAGAGCCGGATCGTTCGCGAGTCGACCTGGCGGTTCTGGGCGTCGCGCACCGAGATGAGTACCGGCGTCCCTTCGGGAAACAGACGAATCCCGTTCGCGGGTGTGTTCTCGCGCAGGATGGCCTTGAAGTGCACTTCCTCACCGAGCCGGTACACACCGCGATCCGTGAACACCGAGCCGCTGAGAAGCGGGTCGCGTTCGCGCAGATTGAGCCCGACTCCGAACTCCCACGGCGAAATTCCCTCGTTCCAATCGCTGCCGGTGTAGGCGATGTCGCCATCCTTCTCGGCGATGACGACGAAGGCGAGCTCGTACCAGCGATCGGGGTCGCGCAGCCGGGTGTCCGGCGCAATCGCCACGCCATCGGCACCGGTGGTCCCTCGCCAGAATGTGGTGTTGTCGGTGCGGACAATCGACACCGCGGCGCCGGGCACCGGCTGACCGGTATCAAGGCGCGTGACGAAGACCAGCGTGTTCTGCGGGCTGTCCTTGACCGTAACGCCCAGGTTGGTGACCTGAACGAGCGACGCGCGCGTCCGCGAAGCCTCATCGTCGGGCAGGCCGAAGCGGCGGGTCCGCGGCAGGGTGGTACCGTCACGCACTGCGGCCCACACCAGGCCGGTGCCGCCGGTGAGCGCACCCGACAGGTCGAGGCCGTGCGACTGCACGCGATCCGGCGCGACAGACAAACGTCGCGTCACGCCAGGCCCTTCAGGCGTGACATTGAAACCGTGCGACTGCAGCGTCTGAAGCCGCGGCATGAGATCGGAGGTCGTGAGCCGCGCGGCCCATTGGGTGACGTCGCGCAGGTTGCGCGCGTAGAACGGCAGCAGCGCTCCCCCGCTCCGCTCCCACACACCGTGACCGTCGCCGAAGCTGCTGAACGCCCGCATGTGCCAGTTGCCAACCAGGCCGAGCCACCGGTATCCGAGCCGCTGTCCATCTTCCGAAGTCAGCGTCGGCGCGACGATGACCTGATACCGGCGATCGGGCGGCTGTGCCTCGTAGCCCGCCTCCTCGAGGGTCAGCAGGCTCGACGCGTCCGGTTCGAAGTCGCGCCGACGAGGAGTCGTTGGCCGGGACACGGCCTTCTCGCCCGACGTGACATCCGACACCTTCAAGGCGGAGGCGAAGTCCTTAATCTGCACCGGAGCACGCATCTCGAGGGGGTTACGGGCGTCGCCGTCGCACTCGGCCTTGCACCAAAAGCCGTTGATGAAGAATGCCGGCTCGACCTGAAGCATGTAGGACTGCGGTTTGCCCGGAGTGGCCGGCCCGGCTGGCGACGGCAAACGATCGTCCAGGACGACACCGATCCAGCTCTCCGGCTGCACTGACGACGTGACTTCGAACGCGACCAGATCCGGCGAGGCTGGGAACCGTTTCCGATCCCAGTCCGTAGTCAGCCGAAAGCCGACTGCTCCACCTCCCGCGGCGACCCGCTGGGTGGCCTGGACCTTCGCAGTGAACGCGGCCAGCGCGCCTGGATCGATGGCGCGCAACCGCTCCAGTTCCTCCGGCGAAGACGATGGCGGCTGCCAGTCGTGACGTTCGAGCGACGCGGTGAGATGCGCCGCGACGTCGCCGGCAAGCACCGGCTGATTGAAGCGCAGCAGCATCACCAACGGCTGATCGACGCGGTCGTTGCGCCGATACCAGTCCGTGCTCAGCAACCGGACGGTCGGCGTCGTGAACGTGAACGTCCGTGGCGTCGAAAGCCGCCGGCCGCTGACCGCTGCCGCCGTCGTGTCCACCGTGACTTCATAAGTGGTGGCATAAGGCAGCGGAGTCCCGCGATCCGGCGTAAAGATCAGGATCGTGGTGCCCGACCAGCGGAACGAGCCGCGCACGGCCGGCGAAATGCGGACGAAAGGCGCCTGCACGTCCGCGGGGATGCGTCCGAGCGTGACCATGGGCTCGGAGAACACGACCCGGATCTCGTTGGCCTGGGCGAGCGAGTCGAGCGGGCCCTCAGGGCCGACACCGACAATCCGGAGTGGCGCCTGCTGCGCGGTCAGTCCGGTGGCGGCCAGCAACAGTGTGCAAACCCAGACGGGGACGGACCCTGAGCGTGTCATCGGAACCCTCTCGTCGACGAATCGCCGCGGGGGTCTCGCGACGCTCTCTGTTGTATTGGACACCGGATCCCGAAGTTCCGCATGATCCGCCCGGGTTATCGGCGCGGCCGGTGCCGGGGTGAGCCGGTTTACGCCGGACCGTCACAGTACAAAGGGACGGCCGTGTCGCTCGCCTGGACAGACGTAACGTTCGCGTACGCCATCTACCTTGCCGCAATTGCGTGGGCGGTGCCCCGCTTTGCCGTCGCTCGGCTGACGGCCACCCTCGCTCTCGCAATCCTGCTGGGGCTCTGGCTCTGGTGGCCATCTTCCGGTGACGGCACCCTTATAGCGGCCGCTGTGCGGTGGGTGGTCGTGCCAAGCCTGGCGCTGCTCGTCACCTACCGCGCGTCAGGCGCGTTCTTCGTCAGGCCGTCGCCGCCCCTCGAACGGTGGCTGCTGGCAATAGACGACGCCCTGCTCTGGCGAACCGGAATCCTGCGCGTGTTCGGCGCGGGTTCCACGCTGGTGCGCGATGTGTTCGAGTTGTTCTACCTGCTGGTCTACGCCGTTGTCCCGGCCGGAGCCGTCGTTCTACTGGCCAGCGGCCGTCACGACGCCCTCGGCCTGTACTGGACGACGCTCTTCGTCGCCGAGCTCACTTGCTACGCGGCGCTTCCCTGGCTGCAGTCGCGGCCGCCTCGCGCGGTAGAGGCCGAAGCCGCCTCCGGAACGTCGGCCCGCAACCTGAACCTGTGGCTGCTCCGATACGGCAGCATCCAGTGCAACACGTTCCCGAGCGCGCATGCAGCCGGCGCGGTGGCGATCGGTCTGGCGGTGTCGTCGGCCTTCCCAAGTGCCGGCGTGGTGTTCATGGTCGTGGCCGTCGGCATCACGATGGCGACGGTACTGGGCCGTTACCACTACCTGCTGGACTCAGTCCTCGGTGTCGTCGTCGCCGCAATCAGCTGGGCGGTCTTGAGGTCTTGAGGTCTTGGGGTCTTGGGGTCTTGGGGTCTTGGGGTCTTGGAAAGCCCACGCCATAGCAGTCCCGAAAGCGCTCCCCTCCCGATCGCGATCTTTCCCGATCGGCGAAGCCGCTCCCGGCAGGCGCCTCTCAGGCGACAGCCAGGAGGCGCAGAGTTGG
>DATJFF010000136.1:0-7337 GCA_035495795.1 Vicinamibacterales bacterium | reverse complement strand
CCGGTCACGGTGGTCAGCAGCAGGTCTCGATGCGACGTGCCGGCCTCGGCGTGGGCGGCTCCGGCAGCGCCGGCGACGTCGGCCTGCACGGTGTAGCTCGCCGTGATGCTGCCGCGGCCAGGCTGGGTCGGCGTAACGGCGGTCACTCGGACGATGCCAGGCGCGTCTGACTGGACGACCAGCAGCGCGCGGCCGGCGGTATCCCAGAACAACCCAATCGGATTTGTGAAACCGGCCGCGAAGACCGGCGGTCCCGCCTTCTGATCCTTCGGTGTCGTCCCGTCGCGTTCCAGCCGCAGCACCTTGCCCGCGAAGCTGCCCATGTCGAGCGCGCGATCGGCGTTGCCGGCGCCGAACGCCACATACAACCGCTCATCGGGGCCCATCGCCAACGCTCCGCTCGCGGCTTTCGCGGAGATCGGCACGCTGTCGATCAGGACCATGCGATCGGTCAGCGTGTCTCCGGCGAGCGTAAAGCGCGCCAGCCGGTAGCCCGATACAGCCGTGTAAAGGACATACACAAGCGGATGGGCGTCGAACTTGACGTCCGTCGCCATCGCCAGGATGCCGCGGCCGGCACTGGGATCCACGTCGTCCAACCGCGCGGCGGGCGGATCCAGGAGGGCTCCGCGGGCGAACAACCGGAGGGCGCCCGAGCGCTCGGCAAGGAGCAGCCGTCCATCGGGCAGCGCGGTGATTGCGGTTGGCGCGTCAGGGAGCTTGGCGAGGGCAGCCATCGCCGACGGCCCCGGCGCTTCGCGGGCGCTCACCACGGGAACTCGCGTCGAATCGGCTCGCGCTGTGCTGGTTCCGTTCGAGGCCACGCGGCGCACGAGTAGCGCCGTGGAGGGGTATCCGAGCTGGCGACCGCCCTCGGCCGGTTCGCTCGCAAAGACGGCAATGGCGTGGTCGCCGATCTCGAGCGGGGGCATCGGAGCGCTGCAGACGAACCACCACTCCTCGTCGGAGGGCTGGCACTCGATGGAGTGAAGGTCGGTCGATTGATCGTCGACTCGGCTTACGAACCCCAGTTGTTGGACGTCTTCGAGGGAGTCTGCAAGAAAGTCCCAGGTCAGTCGTTCCGATCCCGTGACCACGATCGGTTCGACACCTGGCGGAGAGGGAGAGCCGGGCGCAGGACCTGGATCGACCGGGGTGCCCTCCTGGCCGGCCGGCGAGACGGCCGGGCGTTGGGCAGTGACGCCGGATGACTGGCCAGACAGGGTCAGGAGCAGAAAGGCGAGTACGATCCGCGAAAGCATGGCGGCACCACCCGCATCATAACGAAGACGCGGGCGGGTCGTTCTCCCGAGGTTGGGCGACGTGATGGGAAAGGTCTGCTAAACCGAGGATTTTAGTCCAATGGTTGGCGGTGGCGCGGACCTTGGCCGGATTTGGACGTGAGCGCGAGCGGCTCTCCGTCCCACTCGTATATTGTTCATACTCAAGGCTTTGCGTGTGTTGATAGTCGGCCGAGATGGCCACGGTGCCCGGCTTGCAGGCGCGACCAGAACGGATTTATGGTCCGGTTCATGGCCTCGGAGTCTACTTCTGGAGGATCGCAGGAATCGATGGCGTCGGCGCCGGCCGACCGCCCGCACCTCGTGTCGCGGTTCGGACGGGAGGTCGGCATGACCCCCGGTCGGCCGGACGGGGTACGGAGGCCGGTGTACGGGCCGTTTTACGGCCTGTCGGAATCGCCGTTCGACCTGACGCCGAACCCGCGGTTCCTGTTCCTCACGCCCAGCCAGCAGGAAGCTCTGAGCAACCTGATCTACGGTCTGACCGCGGCAAAGGGGCTGACGCTGGTCCTCGGCGACGCCGGCACCGGCAAGACAACGCTGGTGCGGACCGCGATGGCGCGTCTTGGCGACTCGCCCAGCCAGCAGGTGCTGATCAACAACCCGACCCTGAGCCGGTCGGAGTTCTACGAATCGCTCACCCAGCAGTTCGGGCTTCCCGAGCACGCGGCTTCGTCCAAGGCAAAGTTCCTCACCGAACTGCAGCGCCAGGTCGAGGCGCGCTTCGCAGCGGGCGGCCTCACCGGGCTGATCATCGACGAGGCGCAGAGCCTGCCGCACGACCTTCTCGAGGAAGTGCGGCTGCTGGGCAACATCGAGACGCCGAGCAGCAAGCTGCTGAACATCGTGCTGACCGGCCAGCCGGAGCTGGCCGACCGGCTCAACGAGCCCGGTCTGCGTCAGTTGAAGCAGCGCGTCGCGCTGCGTTGCGAACTGCGCCCGTTCAGCCTCGCCGAAACCGCGTCTTATATCTCGGGGCGGATTCGCATTGCCGGCGGATCGCCGCAGGAGATCTTCACTCGCGAAGCGGTGGTGGCCATTCACGCGGCCTCGCACGGGATCCCGCGCATCATCAACGTGCTGTGCGACAACGCGCTCGTCAGCGGCTACGCCGCGCAGGTGCGGCCGATCCCGGTCGGCATCGTCGCGGACGCCTGCCGCGACTTCGATCTCAAGCCGACAGCCGCGGGCCCCCGCCCGCAATCCGGTAGCCCGGCGGCGGCGTCCGCGCCGCAGCTGGCGCCCCACGAGGATAGCCGGGCGCTCCCGGCCAAAGCGGCGGCTCGAGAAGACCGGCCGATGTTCGGCGCGCTGCAGCCGAAGCCGAAGCGGCGCTTCTCCTTCTTCTCCTAATCGCCATGACCAGACGGCTTCCCCAGACCCCGCTGCTGCTCGCGCTCGTCATCTGCGTCCTGGGCTGGAACGTTGCCAAGGCAGAAGCGGAGCAGGCTCAGCAGCCGCAGCCGGCCGGCGCCCCCGCAGCGCCGGCGGGCGGTACCTCGGTGCCGACCGACTACACGATCGGTCCCGAAGACGTGCTCGGCATCGTCGTCTGGCGCGAGCCGGACTTGAGTGGCGACGTGACGGTGCGTCCGGATGGCCGGATCAGCCTGCCGGTGATCGGCGAAGTGCAAGCCGCCAGCATGACGCCGATCGCGCTCCAGGAGCAGCTCTCCGCGGCCTATCGCAAGTACGTCACCGACGCGAATGTCGCGGTCGTGGTCCGGGCGATCAACTCGCGCAAGGTCTTCGTGACCGGCCGGGTGACGACGCCCGGGGCGCATCCGCTGGTTGGCCCGCTCACGATAATGCAGGCGATCGCGCTGGCCGGCGGCGTCACCGAGTACGCCGATAGCAAGAACATCTCGGTGTTGCGCAACGAGGGCGGCCAGGTGCGCACGTTCAAGTTCAATTACAAGGACGTCGCCAAGGGCAAGAACCTGGAGCAGAACATTCGCCTGCTCCCCGGTGACACCGTGGTGGTCCCGTAACGATATGGGCACACGCATCGGCCCGGGCACGCTATTGCTGTTGGCGATGCTCGTGGTGTGCCGCGCCGACGCGCAGGTGATCGAAGGCCGGCCGCGTCCGACGGTCGGACCGTTCGCGGAACGGGTGCAGGGCGGCCGCAACCGGCCCGGGCAGGTCCTGCTCCTCACTTTGAACGTGGGTGGCGGTTACGACGAAAGCCTCGACCCGCTCGATCAGCTCGGGCCGGTGGACCGGTTCACGCTTCCGGACAGCGGCTACGCGATCGCCGCGTCGGCCCGGGTGGACTACCGGAAGGGGACGCTCACGAAATACTTCACGACCTTCGGGAGGGTGTATCACACCCGGGCGGAAACCGCCGCCGGGCAACCGATCGGCGGGAACGCGGATGTGGAATTCGGCGTACCAATCGGCCGCAAGAACGGGTTCACGGCCGGCGCCGGCGCGTCGTATGTCCCGACGTATCTGTTCAACGCCTACACACCGCTCGAGGCGCAGCTCCCGGAAGGCACTCCGGCTCCCGTGCAGGGACCGACCCAGGGCATCACCGAACAGCGGTGGATTGCCAGTCAGGGCTTCGCGGGCCTCTTCAGGAACTGGACGCCGCGCCAGCGGACGATGGTGCAGTACGAGAGCAGCAGGCGGGAGACGACGCAGGGCCTGTCTCAGGAAACGAGGACCCAGTACGGCTCGGTTCGCCACCAGTGGTCCCCACTGCAGTCGTTGCAGCTCCAGTTCGGATACAAGTACGGCGATTTTCGGGTGGACCAGGTGTTGAGCGGCGCGCCGCTCCACTCGCACACGGCGGACGGCTCCGTTCGGCTGATCCGGCGAATGTCGCCGACGCGGAACATGTCCTTCTCGTTCGGCGGCGGGGTAACGTCCGCCGAGACGGTCTCGTCCCTCCAGGTGGTGTCGTCGACATCGGCGCTGCCAACCGCTTTCGGTGGCATGCAGGTCGACTTGAACCGGACCTGGTCGGTCGGCGTGGACCTCAGGCGCGACGTGACGACGCTCGACAGCCTGGCGCCGCAGGCCTACGCGACCAACGCCGTCGCCGGCCGGGTGGGCGGGATGATCGGCAACCGGACCGAGCTGGCCTTTTCCTGGTCTTCGTCCTATGGATCGGCCGACACCGGCTCGTTCGAGACGCGCACCGGCATCGGCCAGGTTCAGTACATGCTCATGCGAAGTGCGGCGGTGTTCGCCGCGTACACTTATTACCAGCACCGGTTGGAGAACATCGCGTTGATCCAGGCCGAGTTGCCGCGACGATACACCCTGAGCTCGATTCGGTTCGGGGTGACGTTGTGGCTGGAGCCTCTGAGCTAGAGTCGCCATCATGCTGCCAGGCAAGAGCATCACCCCGCAGGACATCCTGAAGATCGCGCGCCGGCGCGCGTGGATGCTGGTGATTCCACCGATCGTCACCACGTTCGCGGCGCTCGTCTACTCGTCTACGCTGCCGAACCTCTATCAGTCCGACATGCTGATCGCGGTCGATCCGCAGCGCGTGCCCGATTCGTTCGTCCAGTCGAGCGTGACGCTGCAGACCTACCAGCGGCTCGATGCCATCACGGTGCAGGTCATGAGCCGCACCAACCTCGAGCGCGTCATCCTCGAGAACGACCTGTATCCCGGGTTGCGCCGGCAGGTGGCAATCGATGACGTCGTCGCAGAGATGCGGAGCAACGTGCGCGTCGAGCTCGAACGCGGCCGCCCCGGGCCCCGCGGAGAGGAGGCGCCGAACGCATTCCACGTCCGCTTCACCTATGCGGATGCGCACATCGCGACCAAGGTGACGCAGCAGCTGGGCCTGCTGTTCGTGAACCAGAACGCGAGCGACCGCCGCTCCCAGGCGACCGCGACCAATTCCTTCCTCGAAACCCAGCTCGCCGAGGCGCGGAACCGGCTCGAGCAGCAGGAGACGAAGCTCGAGGCGTTCCGGCAGCGGCACGGCAAGGAGCTGCCGACCCAGATGCAGAGCAACATGCAGGCGATCGCCAGCATGCAGATGCAGGTGCAGAGCATGGTGGAGTCGAGCGCTCGCGATCGCGATCGCCGGCAGATGCTGGAACGGCTCTATCAGGAAGGCGTCAACGAGCCGCCCCCGGCAGTTGTGGTGGCGCAGGCGCCTGGCTCGCAGGCCGCTCCAGAAGCCGGCTCGTTCCGGCAGCAGCTGGCGAACGCCCGCGCCTCGCTCGCCGGGCTCGAGCGTCGCTACACGCCCGATCATCCCGACGTCATCCGGGCGCGCCGGCTGGTCGCCGACCTCGAACCGAAGGCTGCGGCCGAGGCCACCGAGACGCACGTCAACAGCGGCGACTCGACGGCCCCGGTCAACCCCGTCGATCAGCAGCGACGCGAGTCCCTGAGGCAGATGCGTGCGGAGATCGAGAGCCTGGACCGCCAGGTGACGTTCAAGGAGTCGGAGGAACGCCGGATGCGCGGCGAAATCGCCGAGTACCAGCGCCGCATCGAAGCCGTCCCCGGACTGGAGTCCGAGTGGGTGAAACTGACCCGCGATTACGACACGCAGCAGACCGCCTACAAGGCGCTGCTCGCGAAGAGCGAAGCGGCCAACGTCGCCTCGGATCTCGAGGCGGAGAACATCGGAGAGCGCTTCCGCATCGTCGACGAGGCCCGCGTGCCGGTTCGCCCGGTGGACATGAAGCGGCTCCGCTACAACGGGCTCGGCCTGGCGCTCGGTCTGGCACTGGGTGTCGGCATCGCGATCCTCCTGGAGCTGCGCGATACCTCGTTCAGGAGCGACGCCGACGTGCTGGAGGTGCTCCGGCTGCCGGTGCTCGCCAACGTGCCGCAGGTGCTGACCGAAGCGGAGATCGGGCGCGATCGGCGCAAGCTGGTGCTCCTGGCGCTTGCCGGCGCCTGTTGCGTCGCCGGCGCCGGCTATACGACGTGGGTCCTGCAGCTGTGGAACAGCGTGATGTGAGGGAGATGGTGTGAGCCGTATCCACGACGCCCTTCAACGGTCGAAGCCGTCCGAAGAGGCAGAGAAGACCGAAACCGAAGGGCAATTGCCGTTTCGATCGGCCTGGTCGGTGGCGGGCGAGACGCCGTCTGCCGCTGAGGCCGCGCCTCGCCTGCCTGCCGAGGCGCACGATCTGCGCGACCGCAGCGAGGTCGCGCTCGCCAGCCAGCAGGCGGTGCTGAACTTCTCGTCGGTCTGGCGCGAGCGGCTGGCGCTCGGCCCAACCGGCAACCCGCACCTGATCGAACAGTTCCGGCGGCTCGCCGCGACCCTGCACCGGGCGCATCGGACCAACGGGCTCAAGAGCGTGATGGTGACCAGCGCCATGCCGGGTGACGGCAAGACGCTCACCGCGATCAATCTCGCGCTCGTGCTGGCCGAGTCCTATCGCTACAACGTGCTGCTCGTGGACGCCGACCTGCGGCGGCCCTCGATTCCCAGCGTCGCCGACCTCGGCGACGGCAGCGGACTGAGCGAAGTGCTTCGTGCGCCGACCCAGCAGAAACTGGCGCTGGTGCCGGTTACGTCGCGCCTCACGCTGCTGCCGGCGGGCCAGCCGGTCGCGAACTCGATCGAGGCGCTGACCTCGCCCCGCATGCGGGTGATCCTCGAAGAGGCCACTGCCCGTTACGACTGGGTCATCCTCGATGCGCCTCCGGTCGGGCCCGCAGCGGACGCGCGCCTCCTTACCGAGATGGTCGGCGGCACGCTGTTCGTCATTCGCGCCGGGCAGACGCAGCACGCCGACATCCAGGGCAGCATCGACTCCCTGGGGCGTGAGCACATCCTGGGCGTCGTACTCAACGGCGTGCTCGACATGCCGAGCGGTACCTACGAGTACGGCTACCAGCCTCGCAGCATGGACTAGCGCGATGCTCCGCCTTCTTACTCGAGCGTTCAGCGTCAGGCGAGTCGGGCTCATCCTCGTCGAGCACGCGCTGATCGTCCTGTCGGTGATCGTCGCGGCGATCATCCGGCTCGGGCTGCCGGATCCGCCGCTCTCGGTGTTCGCCGAATGGGCCGGACGGGCCGTGCTCGTCGCCGCGGTGCTGCAG
>DATJFF010000135.1:0-45877 GCA_035495795.1 Vicinamibacterales bacterium | reverse complement strand
TTTCTGGACCAGGCTGCGCAGGAGCCGGCCGGCTGACGCCAATGGCGGCGCGTTCATACGGCGGTTGGGCCTAGTATCGTCCCAGACAGGCCCCAGGGGTAGGCCCGACGATTGGCCGTATACTTAAGAGTCCTGTCGCGGTGAGGTGGCCGAGAGGCTGAAGGCGGCGGTTTGCTAAACCGTTGTAGGGCCTTTAAAGTCCTACCGAGGGTTCGAATCCCTCCCTCACCGCCAACGATCCCCCTTTTTCCAGCCGGCAGCTCAAGACGGCGTCAGGGCATGCCGGCCTGGGTCGATTCTCAAAGGGCCGCCGAACTGCTCGGCCTCAATCCGACCACCCTCGCGTCACGGCTGCGCGCCCTCGAGATCACGCCACCAAAGCCGCGAAGGCCCGCCGCGCCCGGGCCCGATCGCTGACCTGGCACAACTGACTCGAATCGGCGCATCGGATCTGCAGCCTTGCCTCGATGGCCTTGGCCCTCGTCGGCGATGTCGCCGACGTTGTCCGGGTCGAGGTTGTCCGAACGTCCCCACTGATCGTCGATCGGGCCTGGGAGACGAAACCCTCGCTCGATCGAGCTCTCGGTCTGCGGGCCTGGTTCGTCGACCTCTCCCCAACCAAACTCCTGCCAGGGATTGCGCACCGATCGTGCTCCTCCGTCACTGGCTATAGACCGTACCGGGCCATGTTTTGTGACACTCGCGTGAAGCCTTCTCGGAAAACCGACCGCGGAAAATGGTGAAGCTCGTCAATGGAGCGAGCAAAGGGTCGCCGAGAGACAGTTGCCGATGGCGGTCAGCGAAGGATGGGCATCCGGAGCACGTACTTCACCGGATTCCCGTCCTTCAGCGCCGGCTCGAACTGCCACGCCTTCGCCGCCGACACGATCATCCGATCGTTCAGCGAAAGGTTGCTCGAGTGGAGGCGGACTTGCGCGACCTGGCCACGCTCGTCGACGAGGACTTCGATCCAGGAATCGCCGGTAACCTCGCCGGGCTTCGGCTCCGATGGCATCTGCAACCGACGCATGCTCGGCGGCGCGACGTTCTCGTCGGCGGCTGAGTAGATGCGCCGATCGACCGGCGCGGCCGCCGCGGGCCGGCCTGCGGACATGGACGGCGCTGCCGAAGAAGGCTGGCTGGTGGCGCGAACCGCTGGTGCCGGCGTGGGCGGCGCTGGCGGCGCGACAGCGGCAGTCGGCGCGATCGCCAGCGAAGCCAGAGACTCGACTGGCGCGACCTCGGTTCGATATCCGTTCCACTGCAACCCGTTGAACAACAGCGCAAGGCTCGTGTCTGAAGCGGCAGGCGCCGATGCCGGCGACGACCCCATGGTCGCCACGACGTCCCGATCGCGCGACGGTGGAGCGGCAACCGCCGCCGCCGTCGCCACGCTGCGGGTCAGCGCAAGATAGGCAGACGGCGTGACGTTGGCAACCGGCACCGCGAAGTTGACCACGGCGGATCCGACCAGGACCGGGCCCCGTGCGGCGATGGTCGGCACTTCCGCTCGCGCGGGCAACCACGCCCATGCCGTCACCACCATGAGCAACGTGGCCCCTCCCGCCGCCGCGATCACGCCGGTGAAGCCTTCAGGAAGGTTCTCGCGCAGCCGTATTACGCCAGAAACCCTCTCGCGTAATTCGGGGAACGGGAGCTGGTTCAGCTTGTGCCGCAGCTGCTCGAGCAGCGAGTTGGCGGTCGGGCTCAGCGCCGTCTGCAGCGACGCCACGCCTTTTGCGAGCGGAGATCGCGACGCCTCTACTGCAAGCGGAGCGGGTGACGTCTTCGGCGCGAGCCGACGTGGTGACGCCTCCACTGGCACAACGGGCGGTGCCTCTCTTGCAAGTGGCGGCGATGGAGAAGGCGCCGTGGTTGGCTCGGGCTGCCGCGGCTTTGGTGCGAACGCCGGCGACGGCAGCGCGAACGCTCCCGGCGGCCAGTAGTCTGCGACCGGCGTCGGCAGAACCGTCGATACCTCCGCAGCCGGGGCCGAAGCGGTACTCCCGGTCGCGGTATAGGCTGCGATCCCGCGCGCCGCCAGGCGTCCGATCAAGCTGGCGCCATCCGGCCGCGAGAACCAGTCGAGCGTGACGCTCTTCTTCGGGCTCTCGTCCTCTGACGGAAAACTCGACAGTGCATCGGCATCCGAGCCGATGAGCGACCTCAATTCGGGCGGCATCGAAACGCCGTCGAGGAGCCGGTCAAGGAGCCGCAACGGGGAGAGCCACACGTCGTGTGCGGGCCCGGGCGGAGCCAGGATCACGGTGCCGTCGGTGGAGATGAGCGCGTCCTCGAGCGTGATCAGCGTTCCCTGCGAGAGCGAGGCGCCCTCGAGCGCGCGAACGATTTCCACCGCCTCTTGCCAGACGATCGGAACTTTCAGTTCCACAAGCCGTGCGAGGGAAATCGTGGTCTGGGCCATTACAGGTGGCGCAACGCCGGGGGCGTTTCTCAGGAGTCTACTCCAGCCTCAACGGGCGAGAACAGTCCCGGCCGGATCGGCGACTTTAGTCGCCAAACCGGGTGCCGATTCCATCACGTTCGAGGGGTACTCGAGTCGCCAAGCTCATCCGCCAGCGATGCTCGGGTTTGGTGAGCGATCCGATCCGGACGAGCGAGTCGAGCTCGAGGCGGCTGCCGGCCGGCGCGCTTGCGGTGAATACCTCGTGACCCGAACGGCCGGAGCGCACGGCCAGGACGGCAGCCTGCGCGCTCTACATCTTGTGCGCCGCGGCGAGCGCAAAGGCCTTCAGCGCCACCAGCCAGGCGGCCAGCGTCACCGCGTGGCGGACGTAGTTCATCTTCACCCACTGTTGTGCGACAGCGACGGACTCGGGCGAGTCGGCGGCCTGCAACAGGCCCACCATGGTGGGAATGAAGTAGGCAAAGGTGAGGAGCCGCTCAATCAGCGCCGCTGCCCCGGCGGCAAGCCACCACGTACGCAGCGGTCCGGCGGACCACCATGCACCCAACAGGTTGGCGCAGGTAAGCAGCGTCAGAGGTACGGTGGTGACGAAGACCCAGAAGCGAAGGCCCGTGTTATCGCGGCGCGCCGTATCGGCGTTCCAGTGGTACACGCCGTCGGCGGCCGTGGTCAGCCAGTCCGGGATCGCAATCCGGCCTTCGTAGAGCCCGGCGCCGAAGGCCACGCCGAGGTTGATCACGAACAGCCACAACAGGACTTCTGCTCGCGTCGAATCAGCAATCATGTCAATCACGCTCCCGTGCGACAGGATTCCACCCTCGCGGCCGGGTTGTCTTTCCGACCCGTGCGTTGATTTGCTGGATCTTGCGGTCACGTGAGGTCGGCTCCGTGATCAGCTGCCGGCAGGAAGGGACGACCTGATGAGGCCCCGAGCTCGGGCGGCGAAAATCGATGACCAGCGCCAGACCCTGATCGAATCGATCGGAAGCTACGCCTCACGCTTTCAGGAAGCCTCGTATGCTTTTGACGATGTCGCGGCGGAGGTGCTGGCGCTGAAGCGCGGGGACCTGCCGTGCATGACGATGCTGCTGTTCAGCGGTCCGGCCTCGGCACAACAACTGGCGGCGGCGCTTCACTGGCCGCGCACCACGGTCAACGACACGCTCGATCGATTGCAGCTGGCCGGGTACGCGCGCCTGCAGCCCGGAGGTCCGCGTCTCGAGCTCACCGAACACGCTCGTCACTGGATCGAGCGAATCTGGGCGCCGCTCAGGCGGGACGGCGAGCGGCTGCTCGATCGGCATCCCACTGCGCACCTCGTCGCGATTGCCGCGTTTCTTGGCCAGGCGTGCCAGGCGCAGGCGATGCGGACCCGCAAGCTGCGATCGTGGCTCGCGTTGCCGCCCTCGCCGGCCAGGCGCCCGCACATGCGCGGCGGGCTCTCGCCGGCGGCGCTGCGTCGAGTTCAGGTGTTCGTCGAGGCAAATCTCGACGGCCCGCTGCACCTGCACGACCTTGCGGCGCGTGCGGCGCTCAGCCCCTACCACTTCGCCCGCGCCTTCAAGCGATCGGCGGGCGTGACACCGCGCCGCTTCGTCGAGAACCGCCGCATCGATCGCGCCCGTCGTCTCCTGGCCGAATCCACCCGGCCGCTTGCGGACATCGCCGCCGAATGCGGGCTCGGGACACAGAGCCGGCTGACCACCATCTTCAAGCGGCACACCGGGCTCACCCCTGCGGCGTTCCGGCGCGCGAGACGATGATGCCGAGGCACGCGCGGTTCATCCCCTGACGGCCTGGGCCTCGAAGAAGTCGGCCGCGTCGCGGTACGGCATTCCCAACCGCCGTGCCAAACCAGGGTCCTGCGGGCCGTCACCGACGTAGAGACACTGCGCGGGATCAAGCTTGTAGCGGTGAATGAAGAGGACGCCGAGGCCCGGCAAGGGCTTGCGGCACCAGCAGCGCGGCGGGCCGGCCGCATGCGGACAGATCTCAACCTCGATCGACAGTCCCATCCGTTCGCTGAGCGCTGCGAAAACAGCGGCGACGCTCGGACGCGATTGGATGCCGTCGGCAATCTCCGGCTGCCACGACAGCCCGAGGATGGCGTACCCATCCGCCTGGTATCGGCGCAGCACCTCGGCGCGAGCCGGGACGACTTCGAGATCGTCTGGCGTCGCGGGCACGCGCCGCCCCGACCGGCTGCGCATCAGCACACCGTCGCACCACACGAGAACCGCACGATTCGCGAATCCGGGATCGAGCTGTCGCTCGAATGCGATCGTGTCGATGCGCGAGAACCCTTCCGACGGATCGGGTGGTTCCAATTCGCGTTGGTAGCGGAACTGCGCCGACGGCAGAAACGCGTTGGCGTCCTGCTTGCGGAGCCGCTTCAACTCGGCCTCCTCGGGCAACCGGCCGTAGCGCTCGACGAGGCGCCAGGCGGCGTTGAACTGGGCGTCCTCGACCGCCGTCGCGAGCCAGACGCATCTCACCTGGACACCACGGGCCGCGGCCGCTTCGATGACCCCGGCGCGCGACTTGCGCGAGGCGTAGGTGTTGTCCATGACAACGCGAGTGGCTCCTGACGCGAGCGCGCCGTCGAGATCGGGGATCAAACCGCGAAGCGAGCCTCCCGCTTCGTCGCGATTGAGGCGAACGAACCCGGCTGCCTCGAGCTTCCGGGCCAACGTCGTTTTTCCAGCACCGGGCAAGCCCATCACGATCGCGACCTCGGCGTCCTCGCGCACCGGCGCGCCCGCGGCCGCCGCTCTTCCCCGGCGCAGAATCAGCCCCGCCGGGAATCGAGCGTCGAGCGCGTCCCGATCCTCCCCGGTCAACTCGAGCGTCCGCGCCCGCGCGGCCGACCGGGCCGTCTCCGCCCGCGTGGCTCCGGCCAGTGGCACGATGACGGCGGCCAGATCGATCAGCCAGGCGAGCGCAACCTCGAACGGCGTCGCATCGTGGCGCGACGCGACCGCCCTCAGAACAGGGTCCGCCGCGGTTCGGGCCCGCGAACGTCGCCCGCCCAGCGGACGATGCGCCAGCAGAGTCAGACCGTGCGCGACGCAGTACTCTGCAACGCCGCTCAGGAGATGTTCGTCGTGCCACACGCTGAGCTCGACCTGGATCGCCTTGATCTCGGAGATTCGCCTTGCCTCTTCGATCTGCGAAACCGTCACGTTGCTGAGGCCGATCGCCTCGACCAGCCCGTCGCGCTGCAGCGCGGCCAGCGCGCGGACGCTGGTCGCGAACGAGGTGCTCGGATCGACGGCGTGCAGTTGGTAGAGAGCGATGCGATCGACACCGAGCGCCTGGCAGCTCCGCTCGCACGCCGCCCGAAGGTGCGCCGCCCGCCCGTCGAGCTCCCAACGCCCGTCAGGACGCGTCATGCCGCCCTTGGTTGCCACCGTGATCGAGGTGCGATCGCCCTGCCACGTGGACAGCGCGCGAGCGATCAGCCGCTCGTTGTGGCCGGTCTCGCGATCGTCCAGGCAGTAGGCGTCGGCCGTATCGACGAGCGTGATGCCGGCGTCGAACGCCGTGTGGAGCACGCCGATGGACCGCTCGTCGTCTCGATCGGCCTCGGTCGAAAGGCGCATGCACCCGAGGCCGATACTCATGACGGTGCCTCGAGCGGCGCTGTTACCTGGCTGCCGTCGAAGTCGCCGTCGGCTGGAGATACTTGTTGAACCAGTTCAGGTACCGCTGCAGCCGATCGCGTTCGTAGCTCGGCATCGTCAATCCGTGGAACTGGCCCGGGTAGATGACCAGCTGCGTGTCCACGCCCAGACTCCGGAGCGCCTGGTACATCTGCTCGCCGCCGGCGATTGGCACGTTGAAGTCTTTCTCGCCGCCCATGTACAGCGTCGGCGTCTTGATCTTGTCGGCGTTGAAGAAGGCGTGTGACATCTTCATCCACGCCTCCTTGTTCTTCCACGGCTGGCCGAGCTCCTGGTCGTACTGGATCACGTACTGGTCGACGCCGTAGAGCGACATGTAGAGCGCCACGCCGGCGCCGCTGACCGCGGCTTTGAAACGCGTGTCGGTCGCGATCGCCGCGTCGGTCGAGATGCCGCCGTAGCTCCAGCCGCCGATTCCCAGCCGGTTCGGATCGGCAATGCCCTGCCGCACCGCCTCGTCCACCGCGCCATGCAGGTCCATCACCTCGAGATTGCCCCAATCGGCGTAGATGGCCTTCTGATACGCGTTGCCACGGCCGGAACTGCCTCGATAGTTCACGGCGAGTACGACGTAGCCGTTGGCCGCGAGGAACTCGCGATCGAACGAGAACGCGTGCTGGTCCTGGCCGTTCGGACCGCCGTGCACGATCAGGAGCGTCGGGTATTTCGTACCGGCCTTGTAATTCGGCGGCTTGACGATCAGCCCGTGTACTTCGGTGCCGTCCTTGCTCTTCGACTGGAAATCCTCGGTCGTCGCCAGCTGCACTTCCGAGAGGAGCGGGTCGTTGTGTTTCGTGAGCTGGCGCAGGCTCGATCCTTCGAGCGCGTAGACCTCGTTCATCCGCGTCGCCTCGGCAGCCAGCACCGCGAAGTTGCCGTCCTTGCCGGGGCTCGGCGAGCTGATCACCCGGCGGCCATTGGTGCGGCGAGTCGGCGTGGAGTTGGGGCTCTCGGCCGGCACCGTCGCCAGCTGGTTCGTGCGATCGTCCTGGAGCAGGAAGGAGATCTGCTGCCCGTCGGCCGACCAGGCAAGGTTCGACACCGCGCGATCGAGGGACGGCATGTAGATCGGCGGCTTCGCGGCTGGCCCTGCCGAGGCCGGGAAGCTCGCCGGGACGACAACCAGCTTGCTCATCGAGTACGCGCCGTTGCGGTCCGTGTCGCCGATGGTGACCGCAATCCGGCTGCCATCAGGGCTCCACGCCGGCCTGCCGCCCTCGCCTTCGGGCGTGTTCGTGATCTGCCGCGGCTCGGCGCCTTCGCGCGCCTCGACTGCCCACAGGTCCTCGTTCGACGTGCGGTCCGGATCTGCGTGCCCGCGCTTGCTCAGGAACGCGATCTGCTTGCCGTCTGGAGACCACGAGGGGCTGCGATCGTCGGTGTTGCCGGTCGTTATCATCTTCGCGCCCCTGGCCGCCAGGTCGAAGACGCCGATGTGCGTGTAGAGCTGCTTGAGATAGCCTTCGCGATCCTGCTTGAAGTGATAGCGGTCGATCACGATCGGCGGCGCCGTCTTCCGCTTCCAGCCGTCCATCTTCTCCGGCTCGCTCGCCGGATCCTCATCGTCGGCCGTGAACGCGATCCGGGTGCTGTCGGGCGACCACTGGATGTCCGAGACGCCGCCCTTGCGATCGCTGATCCGCTGCGCCTCGCCGCCGGCGCGATTGAGCAGCCAGATCTGTCCGCCGCGCTTCTTCTCGTCCTCGGTCCCGCGCGAGGCGATGAAGGCCAGGTACTTGTTGTCGGGGCTCCAGCGCGGAGACGATTCATTGTCGGGCGACGAGGTCAGCTGCAGCTGCTCGCTGCCGTCCCATTTCACCATCCAGATGTCGGTGTTCCGCCGATCCTTCTCGGCGTCGATGGCGGTGACCGTGTAGGCCACCCACGCACCGTCGGGAGAGCGCTGCGGATCGGCAACGGCGAGGATTCTCGAGTGATCGTCGAGGGTCAGGGACCGTTTGCTTTGCGCCTGCGGCATCGCCGGGTTGAGCAGTGCGACAGCAAGGAGCAGCGCCGGGAGTCTCGTAGGCATGTCGCACAATATAGACGGATCGGCCGTCGCGGGGCACTCGCCACGCTGACCGTAAGCAGCTGTGCCACACTCAGGCTGTATGGCCGCGGCGCCGTTCGCGTTCGTCGGGATCGGCGTGGAGGTAGTGCAGGAACCGGTGCACCACCGGCGCGAACGTGACCCCGGCGATGGCAATCACGGCAAGCCCGCTGTAGAGCGCGTAAAGGCCAGCGAAGAGCTTGGCCCCGAACGTCTGGGGCGACGCCAGCGGACCCATGCCCGAGAGGATCATTGCCGCGTTCACGAAGGCGTCGATCCACGACAGCGACATCAGGCTTCGATAGCCGAGCATGCCGATCGCGAGAGAGATGCCGACCATGAGCAGCCCGACCGCGAGGGCCCCGGCCAGCCGCCACAGGAACTGCGGCCAGGGCAGGAGCGGTTCACGGCGGTGCTCGAAGCGCATAGGAGTGTCTCCCTGGCCACGCTGGTGCTGGCGAGTGCGAGTGTATGCCTGCTGACGGCGGCGTGTGCCGCGACGACCCCCGGCCCGCCTGAATCGCCGACGACAGTACACGAATCCTCGGCGACCGTGACACTGCACGGCAAGCCGCTCGAGCTTCACCTCGCGAGGCCGACGCCGCTTCGCCATCCAGACGTCCTCGTCATCTACGCCAGCGGCGACGGGGGCTGGTTCGGCGCCGCCATCGACCAGTGGCGGCAGGTCGCGCGTGACGGCTACGCCGTAGCCGGCGTCAGCGCGCGGGCGCTCCTTCGGGTCGAGCGCCCGGCCGGATCGGCGCTGAACCCGGCGCAGCTCGCCCGCGAGTACGGCGCGATGAGCGATACCGCAATCCGCACGCTCGGTCTCGCTCCCGATATCCCGCTGCTGCTCACCGGGTGGTCCCGCGGTGCGGCCTTCGCCATCCTCGCCGCCGGCGAGCCGGCTTTCGCGCCGCGCGTCCGTGGCATCGTCGCGCTGGGCCTCGCCAATGGCGAGAACCTCCTGGTCGACGAGGAAGACGATGACGATGACGGAGCGGCATCGGGCACGCAGACGTTCCCGTTCCAGACCTATGGCGCAATCGCGCAGCTGCCCTCCCGCTGCGCGGTGATCCAATCGACCCACGACAACTACCTGCCCGCCGCCGACGCACAGCGGCTGTTCGGCGCGGACTCCTCCACCCGCCGCTTCTACGCCGTCGAGGCGAAGAACCACCGGTTCTCCGGCGGCAAGGCGGGCTTCGCCGAGGCCTTGCGCGAAGCGCTGGGCTGGACCTCGGACGGCGACGCGCGGTGATGAAGCAGGCGCTCGCACGGGTCGGCCGGGCGGCCCCGCTCCTGATCGCGCTGGGGCTGTTCGTGGTGGCGCTCGAGGTCCTGCGCATCGAGCTCCGTACGGTGACGTGGCGCGAGCTGTCGACCGATATCTGGGCCACGCCGGTGACGCAGCTCGCCGCCGCGCTCGTCCTGACCGCGCTCAACTACATCGCGCTCACCGGCTACGACCTGCTCGCGTTCGCCTACGTCGGCAACCCGCTGCCCCGCGCGCGCGTTGCGGCGGCGTCGTTGCTCGCCTACGCCATCGCCAACAACGTCGGGTTCGCGATGCTGTCCGGCGCCTCGGTCCGCTATCGCTTCTACACCCGCTGGGGCGTGACCGGCGAGGAGCTGTCGCGGATCGTGTTCTCCTACTCGGTGACGTTCTGGCTGGGACTGTTCGCGCTCGGGGGCCTCAGCCTCGCGACCGCGCCGCTGCCCGAAGGGAGCGGCCTGCCAACCCGCGCCATCGTCGTGCCGCTCGGCTGGCTGCTGATGCTGGTGCCGCCCGCTTATCTCGCGCTGACGGTAAGGCGAACAGGGCCGCTCCGAATCCGGCGGTTCGAACTGCCGCTGCCGACGCCGGCAATCGCCGCACTGCAGATCCTGATCTCGGCGGTGGACTGGGCGCTCGCCGGTGCGGTGCTCTACGTGCTGCTGCCGCCGCAAGCGCCGCCGTTCCTGACCTTTCTCGGCACGTTCCTGATCGCAATCCTGTTCGGGATGATCAGCCACGTCCCCGGCGGCGTCGGCGTGTTCGAGGGACTGATGGTACTCCTGCTCAGCCCCTACCTGACGTCGGGCGAGCTGCTCCCATCGCTCGTGGTGTTCAGGGCCATCTACTACCTGCTCCCGCTTGTCGTCGCCCTGGTCGGATTGGTCGTTGACGAAGCGTGGCAGCGACGCGGGCCGATGGCGAGAGCGTCGGCGACGCTTGGTCGCCTCGCCGAAGAGTGGACGCCTCGTGCCATGGCCACGCTCGCGTTTGTCGCCGGACTTATCTTGCTGCTGTCCGGCGCGACCCCCGCCGCGGAAGGCCGCCTCGCGCTGCTCGATCGCTTCGTGCCGCTGGGCGTAATCGAGACCTCGCACTTCGTCGGCAGCATCGCCGGGGCGGCGCTGCTGGTCCTGTCGCAAGGGCTGGCGCGACGTCTCGATGCCGCGTGGTTCGTCACCGCGTTGACGCTCATCGTCGGCATCGCCGCGTCCCTGCTGAAGGGCTTCGACTACGAGGAAGCCGGGCTGCTGTTGGCCGTGCTGTTGATCCTGTGGCGGGCGCATCCGGCATTCGATCGCCGCGCCGCGTTTTTCGAGACGCGATTCGACGCGACCTGGCTCGCGGCCGTCGCCGGAGCATCGATTGCGTCGGTGTGGCTCGGCCTGTTCGCGTTCAAGCACGTGGACTATGCGAACGAGCTCTGGTGGCAGTTCGCGCTGCGCGGCGAGGCTTCGCGGTTCCTCCGCGCCACGGTAGGCGTCGCGGTGCTGTTCCTGGTGGTTGCCCTCCGCCGCCTCATGGGTGTCGCGCCCCACGAGGCGCCTACCGCCACGGCAGCCGAGATCGAGGATGCGGCGCGGGTGATCGCCGCCCAGTCCGCGACGTTCCCTTTCCTGGTCTACCTGGCTGACAAGGCGATCCTCTTCGACGAGGACCGGAGCGCCTTCATCATGTACGGCGTCCAGGGGCACACGTGGGTGGCGCTCGGGGATCCGGTGGGCCCAATCGAGCGCCTGCCTGGGCTGGTGCGAGCCTTCCTCGAACGCTGCGACGACTTCGGCGGCGTGCCGGTGTTCTACGAGATAGGACCGGCTCACATGCACATGTACGCCGACGTCGGCCTCACGTTCGTCAAGCTGGGCGAAGAAGCGCGCGTGGACCTGACCCGGTTCACGATGCAGGGCGGCCAGGCCTCGAAGCACCGGCAAGCGTTCCGCCGCCTCGAGAAGGAAGGCGCAACGTTCCGGGTCGTGGATGCGGCCGATGTCCCGGCGATCCTTGGCCAGCTTCGCGAGGTTTCCGACGACTGGCTCGCCGAGAAGGCCAGTGCCGAGAAGGGATTCTCGCTCGGCTTCTTCGACGAGCACTACCTGGCGCGGTTCCCCATCGCGGTCATCGAGCGCAACGGCCGCGTCGAGGCATTCGCCAACCTGTGGCTCGGCGCCAATCAACAGGAGATGTCGGTGGATCTGATGCGCCACCGCCGCGACGCGTTCAAAGGGGTGATGGAGTCGCTCTTCGTGCACCTGCTCCAGTGGGGACAGGACGCCGGCTATCGCTGGTTCGTGCTCGGGATGGCGCCCCTGTCCGGGTTCGAATCCTCGCCGGTCGCTTCCCTCTGGAACCGCATGGGCGCCTTCCTCTACGAGCACGCCGAGTCGATCTACAACTTCCAGGGACTGCGCGCCTACAAGGAAAAGTTCAATCCGGTGTGGCTGCCGCACTACCTCGCGTACCCAGGCGGTCTCCGTCTCCCCCGCATCATGGCCGACGTGTCGGCGCTGGTCGCTGGCGGCTACCGGCAGATCTTCCGGAAGTAGCCGCTGAGCCAAGATGACGCGCCGGCGCAATAAAGTGTTGGGCGATGCAGCAAGCGTTCTGGCGACGATGGCACCGCTGGGTGGGATTCATAGGCGCCCTTTTCCTGATCTTCGCGGCAGTGACCGGCGTCCTGGTGGCAGTCACCGAGTTTTTCGGTGAAGAAGAAGCGTTGCGCGAGGCGACGCGCGATCTGGTCAGCACGGTGACCACAACATCGGCGGCGGATGGCTGGGATGCGCCCTTGCGTCTCGCGATGGCGAGCGCCGCCCGGGAAGCGCCCGGCGCCCCGATCGACAAGGTGGTGCTGCAGTTCAAGGGCGACGACCCCACGGTGGACTTCTACATCGGAAAGCCGACCGGCGGCGAAGATCGCCGGATGATCTTTTCCGCGAAGACCGGTTCGCTGCTGAAAGCCGAGGCGTACGCCGACAAGCCGCTGCTCCATCGGATTCACAGCGGCGAAGCGTTTGGTGACGGCGGCCTGGTGTTTGCGATGTTCTGGGGCGCCGGCCTCGCTTTCCTCGGCGTGTCCGGCATCATCATCTACTTCGCGATGCGGCGCCGGAACCCGGTCGGCTGGCAGAAGGTGTTCTGGTAAAACCGACGCTTTCTTGATCCAGATCAATGGCAGCCGGCTGGCCGGTCCCTATCGTGGGGACATGAACGCCGCACCCTGGTTTGCCACCTGGTTCGATTCACCCGAGTACCACCGGCTGTATGCCGGCCGCGACCTGGCCGAAGCCGAGCGTTTCGTGGACGGGCTGGTCCGGCGGCTCCGGCCGGCGCCGTCGGCCCGGATCCTCGACCTCGGCTGCGGGGCCGGACGACACGCGCGGCGCGTCGCCGCGCTTGGTTTCGACGTCACCGGCCTCGACCTGTCGGCCAACAGCATCGCGCAGGCTCGCACGCACGCCACCCGGCGCCTCCGTTTCCGCCGGCACGACATGCGCCGATCCTTCGGGACCGGACGCTACGAGATCGTCCTGAACCTGTTCACCAGCTTCGGCTACTTCGACGGCGAGCGCGAGCATGTCCGGGTTCTGAACAACATCGCGCGCGCCCTGACGCCGGGCGGGACGCTGGTGCTCGATTACCTCAATGCCGCCTACGCCGACGCGCATCGCGTCGGCGACGAGACGATGACCATGGACTCGGTGCGCTTCCGCATCGCGCGGTGGACGACAGCCACGCACCTCTTCAAGCGCATTACCGTGGAGCATGTCGAACGCGAGGACGCGCACACGTGGGTCGAGCGGGTGGCCCGCTTCTCGGCCGCGGACTTCCGCCGGATGCTGGCCGGGACCGGCCTGATGGTCGAACACGTCTACGGCGACTACGCGCTCGGCCGCTTCGACCCGAGCTCGTCTCCCCGCCTGATCCTGATCGCGCGCAAGCCGCCGCTGATCGCCGACCGCTCGCTGGCCATCCGAGTGGTGTCAGCGCTCGCGGGCGCGCCGCGAAAGGTTCTTGCGGATCCGGCTGAGGGTCTCGGGCGACAGTCCGAGGTAGGACGCAATCATCCACTGCGGCACGCGCTGGACGATGGACGGATACTTGGCGACGAAGGCGGTGTAGCGCTCCTCGGCCGTCGCGCTCAGGGCGCTGACGATCCGCTGGTCCTTGGCGGCGTTGTGACGCTGAACACCGGCCGTGAAGGCCGCCGCGAACGGCGGGAGCTCCTTCAGCAGCCGGCGGTGCGACGGCAGGTCGGTCAGCAGCAGCTCGGTGGGCTCGATGGCCTGGGCGAAATACTGCGAAGGCGATCCGCTCATGATGCTGGCGGGATCGGACCACCACCAATCCTCGGGCACGAACTGGACGATGTGCTCGCGGCCGTTGAGGTCGATGGTGTAGACGCGGAGGACCCCGCTGACGACGAAGACGGCGTGAGTTGCCAGCTCGCCGGATCGCTGCAGGAACCCGTCAGCAGGCAGGCTTGCCGGCGTGAATGTGCTCTGCAGGATCGCGAACTCTTCGTCGGTGAAGGCGGAGCCCTTCGAGGCAAAGTAGCCCCTGAGCCGGTCGAATGCGGCACTCATGGCGTTCTTCCTGGAGCCGGACGATGAGCAGTCTATCGATTCGCCGCGTCGCGGTCATCGCTCTCGCGGCCGTCGGAATTGTGGCAGTGGCGGGGCTCGCGGTGCTGGAATGGCGATGGCGGCGGCACTTCGACGTGCCGTACCCCTCCGTCGTGACGTCGACCGATCCCGGCCTCGTCGCGCGCGGCGGGTATCTCGTTTACAGCGCGGCAGCGTGCGCCTACTGTCACGTCCCGCGCGAGCGGTGGCCAGAGCTCGATCGAGGCGAGCGATTGCCGCTCACCGGGCATCACCTCTTCCGCCTGCCATTCGGCGACATCTACTCCGCCAACCTCACGCCGGACGGCGAGACCGGCATCGGACATCACAGCGACGCGGCGATCGCACGGATGCTCACCCGTGGGGTTCGCGCCGACGGCCGGGCTGCGTTTCCAATCATGGAGATCCACCTCGCTGACGACGACCTCATCGCAGTCACGGCTTATCTCCGCTCGCGCGAAGCCGTGTCACATCGGGTCCCCGAGCACCGGTTCACGCTGCTCGGCAAGGCGTTGATGGGCTTCGCGATCGGGCCGGCCGACGACGTTCCGAGTCGCCCAGGCACGAGCCCGGCCGGAGCGACCGCCGAACGCGGCAGCTACCTGGCCAACCACGTGTCGTCGTGCGTTGCGTGCCACACCGATCGCGGCGAGGACGGCCAGTTCGCCGGCCCGCCGTTCGCAGGGGGCCAGCGGATGGATGTGGCCGCCGACGCTTCACGCGTTTACGTGACACCGAACCTCACGCCCGATCCTGAGACGAGCCCGATCGGCCAGTGGAGCGAGGACGCATTCGTGACCAGGTTCCGCGCCGGGCCGGCGCTCGAGGGAACCCCGATGCCGTGGGGGGCTTTTGCGCGGATGAGTGACGAGGATCTGCGGGCGATCTATCGCTATCTGCGGACGCTCCCGCCGTCGCGCCACCAGGTCGGGCCGGCGATTCAGCCGAAGGGGCGCCCGTCGAGCGCGGGGCTGTAGCACCGACGATCAGGGTGACATCGGCTGCCGGACGTTGGACAATCCGCCTGTCCACGTCTTCCTGGGAGGTCTCGCATGGCCGCCGAATCCGGCTCGCAGAACTACGGCTCGCATCGCCAGTACGTCTTCGGGTTCCACGTCGTTCTCTTCGCTCTGCTGCTCGTGACGTTCATCGGCTCGTGCGTGAACCTGTACGAGTCCCTGGGCGATCGCCAGCGTCTCTACAGCGCGTCGCTGCTGGTGGCTCTCAGCTTTGCGACGATCATGACCGCGCTCTACGGCCGGGTATTCGCGCTCAAGGCTCAGGACCGCGCGATCCGCGCCGAAGAGCAGTTGCGCCATTTCGTTCTCAACCGTGCGCTGCTCGATCCGCGGCTGACCGTCCGGCAGATTGTCGGGCTCCGCTTCGCGTGCGACGAGGAGTTCACGGCGCTGGCCCGCCGCGCTGCGGAGCAGGGCATGAGCGAGGACGCGATCAAGCGCGAGATCAAGGTGTGGCGCGCCGACACGTATCGGGCCTGAGGTTACGGCCGGGCTGGAATGGGCGAGCTTGTTGCAAGCAGACGAATGCATGACAGCTCGTGCATTCCCCCTGCTCGGCACGCTGCTTCTCACCTCGTCCGTCGGGTGCGCCACGTTGGGTTCGCCGTTTGCCGGCGGCCCGCCGGCGGAGTTGCGGCGGGCGATGATCGCGCGCGCGACGGTGTGGACCGAGTCGAACATCGCGACCAAGGACCTCAAGGCCGGCCCGCGACGCGAAGGCGCCTTTCCATTCCGCGACATCGTCCGATGCGAGTACGTGAACAAGCCGCTCGAGGGGAACTCTCCGAAATTCGCCTGCCGGATCGGCGACGCCGATGAGGTGAAGGTGAAGTACGGCGGCGCCAACGGCGAGGTCTACGGCGAGGTCCTCGCCACCCGTCTCCTCTGGGCGCTGGGGTTTGGCGCCGATGCGATGTATCCGGTCAACGTCATCTGCCACGGCTGTCCCGACCGACTCGGCGGCACCCTGATGGCCGATGGCGACAGCCGCTTCGATCCGGCGATCATCGAGCGAAAGTTCCCAGCCGGCGAATGGCCCAAGCACGGTCCCGCTGGCTGGTCGTGGCGGGAGCTCGACGAGATTGCGCCCGACGGGCGCGGCGCCACGCGGGCGCAGCGCGACGCGCTGAAGCTGCTCGCGGTGCTATTGCAGCACACCGACAGCAAGCCTCAACAGCAGCGCATTCTGTGCCTCGGCGAACGCGTCAAGGGGCCGGACAACGACGAAGGCTGTGAGCACCCCTTCCTGCTGATCAACGACCTCGGCCTCACGTTCGGGCGGGCGACGCAGACCAACGCGAACGATCGAAGCAGCGTCAACCTGGCGGCCTGGCGCAAGACGCCGGTCTGGAAGGAGGGTGACGCGGCCTGCGTCGGCAACCTGCCCCGATCGATCACCGGCACATTGAGCGATCCGCGCGTCAGCGAGGACGGCCGGGCGTTCCTGGCCGGCCTGCTCTCACAGCTCACCGATCGGCAGCTTCACGATCTCTTCGAAGCCGCCCGAGTCGAGCTGCGCCTTCGCGCGCCCGAGGACGTCTCCTCCGGCTTCCCGACAATCGACGAGTGGGTCGCGGCGTTCGTGGACAAGCGGCGGCAGATCACCGAGCGGCGATGCTCCTGAAAGACACTCCGCCTACGAGGGCAGCGGATCGCTCGGGGGCGGAGCTGTCTCGTTCCCGTAGGTCGCCGGCGGCCACGACGTTCGCGGCTCGTAGATCGCCGACGTTCGCCGGTGCTCCCACCGCTCGCCGGAGCGCATCCAGTTCGCGACCAGCAGGCTCACGCCGACCATTGCCATGCCGGTGAGCACCGGGTGCATCGAGGCGCGGGTGTAGAGGCTGTCGCGGACCATGCCCTCGTAGTCGCCGCGCTCGCGCAGCCCGCCGCCCGGCTGGTGCAGCGCCTCTTCGTAGCGCCGCGGCTTGCCGCTGTGCGTGCTCGACATCACGGCTTTGCCGAACAACCGATTGCTCAGCTGCGGCGCCACGCGGTGCATCGTCGACGCGAACCTGGCACTGCCGCCGACGAACATCTCGCGCACTGGCGTCGTGGCGGCGTGGAGAATCGCCCGGGCGACCGATTCCGGCTTGTAGACCGGCGGCGCGTGAGTCGGTTCATCCTCCAGGTAGTTGCCGGCGTGATGCGGGTACGGCGTGTCGATCGGGCCGGGCTTGATGAGGGTCACCGAAATCGGCGCGCCCTCGGAGTCGAGCTCCATGCGCAACCCGTCGGTCCACGCCTTCACAGCGTGCTTCGACGCCGAGTACGCCACCTGCAGCGGGATCGGCTGATCCGACACCTCGCTGCCGACGTTGATGAGGGCGCCGCCGTGCCGGCGCAGTTCGTCGCAGGCGACGCGCGAGCCGTAGACTACGCCCCAGACGTTGGTGTCGAACAGCCGGCGCATGTCGTCGACCGACACGTCGAGCGCACGGCCGTAGACCGAGGCCCCGGCATTGTTCACCCAGGTGTCGAAGCCACCGAAGGCGCGGCGCGCCTCTGCGGCAATGCGCCGGACGTCCTCTTCGCGCGCCACGTCAGCCGTCACGGCTACGGCCTGGCCGCCGCGTGACTGGATTTCAGACACGAGCTGGTCAAGATCTTCCCCGCTGCGCGCGGCGAGAACGAGCGCGGCGCCCTGATGGGCCGCCATCCGCGCGGTCGTGAGGCCGATGCCGCTGCTGGCGCCGGTAATGACGATCACTTGATCGCGAAGTTTTTTCAGACGAATGGCCATGCGTGCTCCTTGCGAAGGACGGTGAGTCGAATCACAGGAGCGCTTGCAAAACGCTCACCGGGCGCCCTCATCCGGCACGGCTCAGACGGAGGTTTCCTCCCACCCTCGCACCGAGTAGAGGAGCGGCTTGGTCCAGAGGCTCTCCAGCCCTTCCAGGATGTCCGAGGCCCAATTGAAGACGTTGCGTCCGGCGACGACCTTGCGCATCGCCCGCATCCGGCGCGCCTGCTCATCGGCGGGCATGTCGATGGCCTGGGCCAGCGCTCCGGCGAAGGCATCCGCATCGTAGGGGTTGATGATGACAGCGTCTTCGAGCTCCTGGGCCGCGCCGGCGAGCGCGCTGAGCACCAGCACACCCCGATCGTCGTCTCGCGCGGCGACGAACTCCTTGGCGACCAGGTTCATGCCGTCGTGCAGCGAGCTGACGATGCAGAAATGCGCCAGCCGGTATAGCGCGGCGAGGCTGAATGCGCCAAGCGCCTGGGTGTGATACGCGACAACCGGCGCGCCGCCTCGGATCGCGTGACGCGCGTTCAACTGCCTGACGCGGCGATCGATCTCGGCCTCGATTGTCGAGTAGCTCTCGAGATCCGATCGGGACGGCACGCCGATCTGCACGAACGTCATTCGACCCCGCAGCTCGGGGCGGCGGGTCATCAGCAGGTCGAGCGCGTCGAGCCGTTCCGGAATCCCCTTGGTGTAGTCGAGACGGTCCACGCCAAGCCCGACGATGTCGGCGCGGAGATTGAGTCGTTCGCGAAGGCGCTGTTGCTCGTCGATGAGCGCGGGATCGGCGGCAAACCCCTGGATGCGATCGAAATCGACCCCGATCGGCACCGAGACCACGGTCGTCGCGTGGCCTTCGATCCGCACGCGTGACGCTTCGACCTCGATCTCGGCGCCAAGCTCTTCTTCGGCGGCCATCAGGAAATTCCGGCGATCGCGTTCTACCTGGAAGGCAATCAGGTCATTGGCCAGCAACCCGGTCACGATCTCGCCGCGCCACGGGCAGATGCGCAGGCGATCCGGGTTCGGCCACGGGATGTGCCAGAAGAGCGCCGTCCGCGTGTCAGGCCGCAGCGCCCGGAGCGCCGGCGCGACCAGCGCGAGGTGATAGTCCTGGATGAACACGGGCGCATCGGTGGCGCCAATCTCCTGGTGGATGGCGCTCGCGAAACGGGTGTTGACGTCCTGGTAGGCCAGCCAGTCCTCGGTCCGGAACTTCGGACGCACGTCCACGACGTGGCAGAGCGGCCACAACCCTTCATTGGCGAACCCTCCGTAGTAAGCGGAGAAAGTCGGCTCCTCGATCCACAAGCGCCTGAGCGCGTAGGCAGGGCTCTCGGGAGGCACCCGGACCTTGTCGTGCGTATCGACCACAGTCCGATCGGCCGTGCCAGCGCCGTGCGCGATCCACACGCCGCCGCGCTCGCGCATCAGCGCGTCGAGCGCGACCGCGACACCGCCGGTGGCCGGCTTCACCTCGATGCCGCCGCGCCCGTTGTCGTTGTGGAGGTACGGCTCGCGGTTCGAGACCACGACCAGCGGACGAGCGGGACGCACGTCGAGCTCGCCGGCCTGGGCCAGGCCGCGGCGGAACCATGCTGGCCCGACCAGCTCGTGAATCGCGATCAGCGACACGATTAGCAGCTGTACCTGGTTGCCCCAGCCGGGAAACTCGGCCGCCACGATCGACGCGAAACCGAGGGTAATCCCTGCCTGCGACACCAGGCCGGTCCAGGCCAGCGCGCCAATCGGCTCCGGCAGTCCGGCCAATTGCACGCCGGCGCGCAGGCCCATGCGGATGAAGACGAGCCGCGCGACGGCCAGCCCGAGCGCGGCGAGCCCGATCACCGCAAGCGCGTCGATGCGAAGCGAGGCGCCGACTGCGGCGAAGAACACGACGAGCACCGGCGGCGCACCTCGCCTCACGGCGGCACGGAGCGCGTCGCCCTGTGCGACCGCGAGGTTCTCGATCACCATTCCGGCCGCCAGCGCCGCCAGTAGCGGCTGAAGCTGCTGCGTGGTGCCGACCTGGGTGAGGAGCGCACAGACGAACAGCAGCACCAGCGCGATCTCTCGTCCGATGTATCGAAGGTAGAGCGCGAACAGCACGCCGATCAGCACGCCGAACGCCACGGCGCCGCCAATCTCCCAGGTGAGAAGGGCGAGCGCTTCGACACCTTGACTGGCACCGGTCCCGAGCACGACCCGCGCCACCTGCATGGACACCGAGAACAGCACCAGCGCGACGAGATCGGCGAGGACCACCATCGCGAGCACCGTGTCGCTCAGGCGGCCGCGCGCACCTGAATCGGCGACCACCGCCGCGGTCATCGTCGGCGAGAACGACACAATCATCACCGCGAGCAGGCCCATCATCACGAGCCGCTCGGTGCCGCTGGCCTCGGGCGCAATCGGAAGCCACGGCCAGAACACCCACAGCGTCACGGCAATGCAGAACATCGCCACGACCAGCGTCACTAGCGTCATCCTGGTGATGCCGGCCAGCCGCGATCCCAGCCGTTCGACGCTCAGCGTCAATCCGGCGATGAAGGCGATCAGCGTCGTCGCGATCCCGGTGACGACCTGCAACTGGGCCGCCATCGATTCGGTGATGAGATTCGCGACGTGCGGACCGACGATGACGCCGAAGAGCAGGTAACCGGTGAGTCGCGGGAGGTGGAACTGGCGCAGCGCATCACCGGTAACCGACGCGCCGAGCAGCGCGAAGCCGAGCGCCAGCGCCGCGACCGAGGCCGCAGACACCGCGGGCACGTCGAGATCGCGGACCCAGGCCATCGCTCCAACCGCGAACGCCAGCGCGAGAAGCCGCCTCATGACGGCGCCCGCCGCGGCGCGAGCAGCTGCGCGACGATGTCCGAGGCGATCGTGCCGATGACGACCGCCGACAGCAGGAACGCAGCGCTGTCGCCGATGCTGTTGATGACGTTGAGCGCAAACGCGACGCCGAAGACCCCGGGCGGAAGCAGGAGCATGCCGACGTCCCGCGGCGCCAGCTCCGGCATCGCCCGCCATGCGACGGTGCCACCGAGCAGCTTGCCAAGCGTGCGCAGCGCCACGTACGCCGCGCCAGCCGCGGCCGCGGTCCACGAGAGCTCGGCCCGCGCGCCGGCGACGAGCAGCACCAGCACGATCAGCGGATGCTGGACGAAGAGCACGTCGCGCGTGACCGTCTCGCGCGGCCGGCTGCCGGCGTAGCGCCAGAAGAGACCGGCGGCGAGGCCGGTGAAGAGCGCGGACATCGACAACGCATCGGCCACGCCGCCGACGAGCAGCAGCGCCGATACCGCGAAGACACGCTCCTCGGTCTCAGACGACGCCTGGGTCAGCAGCAACCAGCCGGCGCCGGCGAGGAGCAGCGTAATGAGCGTGGCATGGCCGAGCAGCGTCACCGCCCGCGTTGCCGGCCCGTCGTGCATCGCCGCGATCAGCAGGGCGCCGCTGAGGATCGGCAACACGACGCCAAGCTCCCTGATGCGGCCCGGGACCGATGGCGGCTCGAGCGACCGTCCGGAGGGCAGTGTCAGAGACGTCGCCGCGCAGATGCCGCTGGCCGCCACCAGCATCCAGGAAGGGCCGCCGGCGGCGCCCCACGCCGTCCAGGCGATCGGCGTCATCCCGAACGACACGACGATCGCGGTCAGTGAACACTCCAGCAGCGCGGCCAGGAACACCGATCGCTCGTGGAGGCGGTGCTCGCCGAGCCCGAGGCCGACGAGGACGCCGAGCGCGCCCAGCGCCACGGGGATCACCGGGCTCATCAGCGACAGCGCTGAAGCGGTCAACAGGTTGATCCCGCGCGGGCCGAGGCCGATGCCAACCGCGAGCAGCAACGCGACCGGAGCGGACGTGGCGGACCAGCCGAGCCTCATCCACCACCCTCGCGGCGGGCGCTTCTGGACGGGCGGCGTCTCCAGCACCAGCGCGTCCTGGCGCGGATCGAGCAGCTGCAGTTCGTCGTCTTGTGAGACGTTCATCGCTCTACCGTCGCGATGTGGTGGGTGTCGTCACGCGTGAACGCCACCATGAGGTGGCCCCCGGGCTGGAGCGCGGCAAAGGCGCGCGTCACCTGCACCGCCGTCGGCGCGTCGATGTTCGCGGTCCACGTGATCACGTCGCCGGGCGCGAGGCCGGCGGCCTCGGCTGCCGAACGCGGCTCGACCGACACGACCTCGACGCCAAGTCCGCGTTGTGGCCGAAGCGCGAGACCGAGCGGGCGCTCGCGCCGCGCTTCGTGCGCGACCGCTGCTGCGGTCATCGTCTTTTCGAGCACGTCCGCGCGTCGCCGGATGCGCAGCGTGACCGTCGCGCCGGCGCGCAGCCTGGCCGACCACACGTCCCACTGCTTGCGTGAGGTCAGCGGCTGACCGTCAACCGCTTCGATGACATCGCCGACACGAACGTCGGCGCCGGGGCCGGCGCGATCGACCCACGTGACGATGACGCCATTCGAGGCGCCGGTTGCCGCGGTGAGAGCCGGCGTCAGCTGCTGCGCCGCCAGGCCGACCGTTCCCCGCTCCGCCGGCGAGCGCTCGATCAGTCGGGACGCTTCCTCGAAGAGCGTCTGGGCTGGAACGATCAACGGTCCACCGTCCGAGTTGACGACCAGGCCGACGAGCTCGGCGCCGCTCGTGAACACGAACGAGCCGGGGCCCAGATCGACGCGACCCGGTACGCGCCAGACCGGCTGAGACCATAACGGCGTGTCCACGGCCACGAGCCCGCCGACGAACACCGGCCGGAGAATCGGCCGCTCGAACCCTGCTTCCGCCACTGCGAAGAAGCGGGGCTGCTGCGGCCGCCGCGCCGCCCAGGGCGTGAGCGGCGTCACGGCGGAATCGGCTTGTACTTTGAAGACCGTAATTCCGGAGGCTGGATCGCGTGCGGGAGCGTTATCGGCTTCCCGCGCATGTTTGGCCGCCAGCCCTATCGCCAAATCGTCTCGCCATTTGATGGCGAGAACCCCGGGGCTGTCCATAGCGCCCGCAGCGGGCCGGATCATCACGAGCAGCGGGTCGAGCGTGGACTGCAGCTGCGCCAGGTCCGCGGCGAGCTCATCGAAATGCGGACCGTTTCCGAGCTGACTGAGGACGGCTGGCACCGGGTTGGGGGTGATCGGCCGATCCTGAAACCGGATGCGGGCGAGCAGCCAGAGCACCGCCAGGGCAGCGATGCCGGCAGTGAGCAACAGCCGCGTTTCGCGCGACACGCGAGGGCGATAAGGGCTGCTGGGTTCCATGCGTCTCACAGCGGCCCGTGCGGCCACACGCCGATTCTAGGCGGATCGGCAGGGTGTACCGATCCGACTCGACCGTTCTTGAGGTGACGTACGCGTCAGTTGACGTGGTTGAACATGACGGCGGCGCCGCGCGGAACCAGCGTCGGGGCCAGCGCAAACCGGCCGCCGCCGTGACCGACGGTGACGGTCCGTCCCGCCACCACCCCGAGCGCGGCGCCGAAGATGACGTCGCTCGCGAAGTGGCGGTTCTCGGTCATGCGCGACGCGCCCACGTACAGCGCGACCGCATAGGCCGGCGCGCCAACCTTCCAACCGAGCTGGCGCTGCAATACCGTCGCGGACGCAAACGTCGACGAGGTGTGACCTGAGGGAAATGAGTACTTCCCCTGATCGGGCCGCGTGCGATCGACCGCGACCTTCAGGCCGGTGGTAATCACGGTGTTCAGGACCTGCGCCTGCACGAGATCGGCGCCGACTTCGGTCATCCGCCCGTATTTACCGATCCGGCCCACCGCGTACACAGCCACCGCGCCACCGACCTGGAACCACCCGCTGCCGGTCTTTGCGCCCGCGTCGAACACCTCGTCCAGCGGCTCAGATGCGTGGGCACGCCTCGTGAGGCTCGCATCTTCCTCGTGCACCCCAATCGAGAGCGCGCCACCGGCCGCGAGCGTCAGCGCGTTGCCAATGGAGGGTAGCCGCGTCAAGTCGTGCCCGAGGCCTGTGAAGAGCTCGCCGATCGTGATCGTCTGGTCGTCGGCAGCGGACGCCGCCGCGGTCTGTTGAGCGGAACTTGCGGGAACGGCCGGCTGCGCGCCCGCGACGTGCGCCGAACACAGGATGCCAATGAGACAAGCGACCGTCCGCACGTCATCCTCCCCTTCAGTCTCAGTCCCCGGCGCCGAGGACGAGCACCTTCAACGATCCAGGCACTACCGACGGACGGCCACTCGCGCCCGGCGCCTGCGTGCCCGCAGGCACGTAGACTCGATGCGAGGTCGGGTCCAGCCACATCGTCCGGCCCGACGGCCGGGTCGAGAGTGTCTGCACCACCGTGAACGCCCGCGGTGAATCCTGGTGCGCAATTGTGAGCACACCCCGGCCGCTCGACGCAAATGCCATCCGGGTTATCGGATCGAAGCCGTTGCCATCCACACCTTCGGCGATCGGAAACCGCGTCACAACCGTCCCGCTGCGGCTGTCCACGACGGCCATGCTTCCCTGGCAGGCACTCAGGAGCAGGTGGTTCTGTTCGTCGAACGCGAGGCCAGTCGGCTCCGCGCATTTCGGGATGGGCCACGTCGCGACCAGCGCATGTTGCTTCGTGTCCACCACGCCGATGACGGCTTTGTCTTCGACGTTCACGTATACCCGCCCCGCGGCTGCGTCTTCGACGGCTTCCTCGAGCGCGCCGCCGACGCGGATGGTCGCGACGACCTTGCCGTCGTTCGCGGTAAACGCGGTGATGGTGCCGTCGCCGTGGTTGAAGGTCCACACCTCGCTTCGATCTTCGAGGTACCTGATGCTGTCGGGGTTGGCGCCGGTCGGCACCGTGCCGAGCGGCTGCAGCGTCTTGAGATCGACGATCGTCGATGAATTCGCCCGGCCGTTGCTGGTGAAGCCGCGCCCCAGCCGCGGCGCCAGCGCGATGCCGTGGACACCGGGGAGGTCGGGAATCCGGCCCACGATGTCGCCAGAGGTCGTGTCCACGACGACGACCTGGGTGGCGTGGGACACGTAGAGTCGATGCGCCGGCGGGTCACCGATGATGTAGTCCCACCCGCCTTCACCGCCGATCGAGATTTCGTTGAGCAGCCGGTATTCGGCGTCGCGCGCAGAGACACCGTCGAGAGCGGCCGCAACGAAGGCCAGGGCACACGCGGGCAACAGGGCTCGGTTCATGTAGTCCTCCGAAATGCGGCGTACAACCCGGGAACGGCGAGCAGGGTCACGGGCGTCGAGAGCGCGAGGCCGCCGATCACGGCCAGCGCGAGCGGTTTCTGCAGCTCCGCGCCGGCGCCAATGCCGAGCGCCAGCGGCAGAAGGCCGAACAGGGTGCAAAACGTGGTCATCAGGATCGGCCGCAGCCGAATCCTGCCCGCGTGCGCGATCGCCGACTCGAGCGGCTCGCCCGCCTCCTGCAGCTTCTCGGATGCATCGAGCAGCATCACGCCGTTCTTCACCACGAGGCCGACGAGGAGGATCAACCCCATTGCCGAGGAGATGTTGAGGTCGGTGTCCGTCGCCCACAGCAGGAGCAGCGCACCGCCGAGCGAGAGCGGCGCGGCGACGAGGATGAGGAGCGCCGGAAGCCAGGCTCGGAACTGCACGACCAGCACCAGGAAGACCAGCACGACGGCGAGGCCGAAGACCATCAGCAGCTCTCGAAACGCCTGGGCCTGGGCTTGATACTGGCCGCCGATCTCGTAGGTGTAGCCGATTGGCAAGGCGAGCTTGTCGAGGCCGGCGCGAATTCGGGCCACAGCGGTCCCGAGATCGGCGCCTTCAAGACGTCCGCTCACGACTGCCATCGGGCGCAGGTTTTCGCGGCGCAGCTCCCCCTGCCCGTTCTCGCGGGTCATCCTCGCCAGCGCCGACACGGGAATCGGCGCGCCGGTCGCGGGGCGGATGAGCGTGTCCGGCAAACGGTCGGGGTCGAAGCGAACGGCATCGGGCAGCCGGACGCGCACCGGCACCGTGCGATCCGGAAGCCGGAGATTGGTCGCTACCTCGCCAAGCCAGTTGCCGGCCATCTGGTCGGACACCTGTTCGATCGTCAATCCATATCGGCCGGCGGCAACCGGATCGATGTTCCAGGTGACTTCAGGATTTCCGCGCTGCACGCCGACGACGTCGACGACGCCATCAATCGACTGCAGCATCTCCTCGACCGGCTCGGCAAGCTCCGCGAGGCGGTCCGGATCGTCACCGAAGATCTTCACCTCGATCGGCTCGGCGTTGCCCTCGAGATCGCCGAGCATGTCCTGGAGCAGCTGAATGAACTCCAGTTCGACGAGCGGCGCGGCCGCGTGCGCGCGCTCGCGCACGTCGGCGATGATCTCCTCGGACGACCGCTCGCGGTCGCTTCGCGGCTTCAGGCGCACGAGGATGTCGCCGGTGTTCTGCGCCGTCGCAAAGAGGCCGAGCTCGGATCCGGTGCGCCGCGAATAGGAACGGACTTCGGGTGTGTCGGCGATCACCTTTTCGATGGCGCGGACCTGGCGATCCGTTTCCGACAGTGCGCTGCCGGCGGGCGTCAGGTAGTCGAGCACGAACCCGCCCTCGTCGGCGGCTGGAAAGAACCCGGTGCCGATCCGCATGAACAGCAGCCCGCTGACGAGTGCGAGGACCACCGCCGCCCCGACCGCGACCGCGGGCCGCCTGAGCATCACACCCTGAATCCGCTCGTAGGCACGATCGAGCCGCGCGTGACGCTCGCCGACCGGACGGTGCCGGGCCAACGCGCTCCGCGCCATCAGCGGAACGACGGCAACCGCCAGCGCCAGCGATACGAGCACTGCGACCGACAGGCTGAGCGAGAGCGCGCGGAAGAACTGACCGGGCACGCCGGACAGCAGCCCGAGCGGCATGAAGACGACCACCGTGGTGAGCGTGGAGCTGACGAGCGGCGCCATCAATTGCTCGACCGCTTCGGCGATGCCGCGGCCGCCGACGCCGGCCACCCGATGAATGTTCTCGACGACGACGACCGCGTCGTCGATGACGAGTCCGATCGCGACCGCCAGCCCGCCCATCGACATCAGGTTGATCGTTCCGCCGAACAGCCACATCGCGAGGAAAGTCGGGAGGACAGCCATCGGGAGCGTCGCGGCAGCAACCGCGGTCAACCGCCAGTCGCGGAGGAACGCGATGAGGACCAGCACTGCCAGCACGCCGCCGATGAGAATCGCGTCGCGGACGCTGCCGATCGATTCCTCGACGAACTCGGCGAGGTCGTAGACGCGGCTGATCTTGATGCCCGCTGGCAGCGTGCGCGACAGCCTGGCCAGGGCCGCGTCGACGCCGGCCTTCAGATCAAGGATGTTGGAGCCGATCTGCTGGCTGATGCTCATCGAGACCGCATCGCGGCCGTTGCCGGTGACGAGCAGTGTCCGATCGGGTGCACCGCGCGTGACGGTACCGATGTCGGCAACGCGAACCGTGGTGCCGTTGGTGATCTTCACCGGCGCGTCGGCGATCTGCGATGGGTCGGTCCAGAGACCGTTGGCAAGGGTCAGGTGCTGCAGCCCGCCCTCCTGGAAGCGGCCGACGGGCAGCATCGCGTTCTGGGCCTTCAGCGCGTCGGAGACGTCGACCACGGTCAGCCCGGTCGCAGCGAGCCGCCCCGGATCGAGGATCACTTCGATCTCTCTCGTGTCGCTGGCCTGGACGTCAATCAGTCCGGCGCCCGGGACCCGAGCGATCTCCGGTTTCGCGACGTAATTGGCGTAGTCGTAGAGATCGGCGGTCGGCAGCGTTCCGGTCAGGCTCAGGATGAACACGGGAAAGATCGCAGGCGTCATCCGTTCGATCTGGAGCTGGGTGTCGGCGGGCAGCTCACCGCCGATCTCCGCAATCCGGTTCTGGACCATCTGCAGCGCGACCACCATGTCGGTGCCGGGCGCGAATTGAGCCGAGATCTCGGCGGCGCCACGGATGATCCGCGAGCGCACGCGCCGGACACCGGGTACCGCCATCACCACCTGCTCGATCGGCCTGGTGACGATGAGCGACATCGATCGCGGCGGCAAGGTGCCCGTGTGCGCGACGATGACGATGCGCGGGAACTCCAGCGGTGGATAGATTCCGCTGGGGAGCGAGAACGCGGCGACGGCGCCGCCCACGACCAGCAGTGCAGTGACGAGAACGACTGCTCGCGACTGATGCAGGACGGCGGCGACCAGACTCATCACCGGCTCCCTTTGTCGCGGTCGCGATCCGCCGGCTCGCGCGGCTCGGCCTCGCCGGCTGCAGTCGCATGGATCGTCGCGTCGTCGGGCAGTCCGGCCTGACCGTCGACGATGACGGCGTCGCCAGCCGAGATCCCCTTGACGATCTCGACACGCTCTGCGTCGCTCAGACCGATGGTCACCGGCTGGCGGTGGGCCTTGTCATCGCGCGCCACGAACACGGCGGTGTCGTCGCCATCGCGGACGATCGCGGCGCGCGGGACCAGCACGACGTGCGTGTGACGCTCGGCGTCGATCTCTACTTGCACTGGCGTACCGACCGGCCAGGGGATCTCCTTCGCCGCGCGCAGCCTGAAGGGTACGGTGGCAGCGCCGGTCTCGATTGCGGGCGGCGTCGCGACAACGGTCAGCTCCAGTTCGCCGGCTGGCGCCGAGGCTCCGTCCAGATGCGCCGGCGCTCCGACGGCGATTCGGGTGGTGTCGGCCAGCGGCACCGCGGCGACGATCTCGAGACGGCGAACGTCGATCACGCGAAGCACGAGGTCGGACGCCGAGGCTTCCACGAGGTCGCCGGGGTTGTGCTGCCGCTTCGCGACCACGCCGTTGAACGTCGCGCGCACCTCGGCGCGGGCGGCCACGGCCTCGGCCGCGGAGAGCGCCGCGCGGGCTTCGGCAAGGGCCGCTTCCGCATCGGCCACGGCTCGCGAGCCTTCTTCGACTTCCTTGCGCGCCGCCACTCCACGCTCGAACAGCTCTGTTGCGCGGGTTTCCGCCGCCCGGGTTGTCCGGACGGCTGCCTCGGTCCGCACCACTTCCGCCTGCTGCTTCTGGACTTCCGCGCGCGTGCCCGGGATGTCGAACCGAACCAGCAAGTCACCGGTCTTGACCGCCTCTCCGACGGCACGCGGGATCTCCGCGATGCGCGCCGGCTCAGGTGCCACCACCACCAGGTCGGCTCCAGGGGCTGGAGCGACGACCCCGGTCGCCCGGACCACCGCGGTGATGTCGCCGAGCGTGGCGGCTGTGGTCCGCACCTCCACGACCGATTCGCTCTCGACTTCTTCTTCGGGCGCCTTTCCGCACGCGGCTGCGAGCACGCCGCACACGGCGATGACGGCCGCTCGCCAGGTCCAATTGCCGATCGTCATGGCAGCGGCGCTCCGATGGCGCGCTCGAGGTCGGCGACCGCGCCGCGAAGTTGCGCGGCCGCGTCGATCGAGCGCAGCCGAAGATCGCGTGCCGCCTGCAGCGACTGCAGCAGGGCCGCGATACCGGTTTGTCCGAGTCGATAGGAGTCCTGGGCGAGCTGCTCGACTTGCTCGGCCTGCGGCAGGATCGCGTCGCGGTAGCGGATGTAGGCGGCTCGCCCGGCGTCCGCGGCGGCAGCCGCTGCCGTGACGTCTCCGGCGATGCGCGTTTCCACCGCCTGCCTGGTCGCGGTGAGCTCGTCGAGGGTCGCCTGCTCCACTCGGACGCCGGCCTTGTGGGTGCTGAGCACGGGCAGCACGATTGCAACTCCGGCGCGCCACCCGTAGTCGAACTCGGGCTGCGAATCGTGCGTCAGGCTCGCCGAGGGCACGACGTCGGGCGTGCGGAGCGCGTTGGCGAGCTCGACTCGGGCTCGCTGCTCCTCGATCCGGCGATCGAGCAGCCGCAGTTCGCTGCTGCTGGAGCGTGCCAGGTCGAGGGCCGCGCCGGCGGGCATCGCCGCGTCGGTGAAGAGCGGATCGGCAAGCCGCAGATCCGCGTCGAGCGGCTCGCCGAGCAGCGCGTTGAGCCGGGTCCGCGCCGCTCTGGCTGCTCCCTCGGTCGCCGCCGCCTCGTTCTCGGCGGCGCCGACGGCGAGGTCAGCCTGGAGCACCTCGAGCCGCGGCGCGTCACCGGCGTCGAATCGGGCCTGCGCGGTGTCGCGCGCCCGCCTGGAGAGATCCTGCAGTTCCAGCAGCACGGCGAGCCGGGCCGCGGTCACGAGCACGTCGGAGTACGCGCGCCGGACGTCGGAACGAATTTCCGCGATTGTCACGGTCAACTCGGCCTCTCCGGATCGGATCGTGGCCTCGCCCACCGCGACGCGCTTGCTTCGCTTGCCGCCGAGTTCGAGGGGCCAGGCAACGCCAACGGCCTGGCGCGGTGTTTCGCGCGTGAGCTCGAGCGTTGTTTCAGGATTGGGACGCTCGCGCAGCACGTCGAGGCCTGCTACCGTCACGGCGCGGTGCAGCCGGGCCGCGGCGATGGTCGGATTCTTCGACAACGCCTGATCGAGGGCACGTTGCAGCGTCAGCGCGTCGCCGAGGCCAGGTTGCGCTGCAGCCGGCGCTCCCGGCAGCAGCGCGAGCGTAAGCGCCACCATCATCAACCGATGCCGCACGGACTCAGTCAAGCATTCCAATCTGAAGATTGCCTGAAAGCAGCACCTCCCCGCCGAAACTGAGTGAGAATGCTGTCGAGATGCACCTCCTCCTGGTGGAGGACGATCCGCGAATGTCGGCGCTGCTGCAGCGCGGGCTGACCGAGGAAGGCCACGTCGTGGACCGCGCCTCGACCGGGCAGAAGGCGCTCGAGGTCAGCGCCGCGTCGGAGTTCGACGCAATCGTGCTCGACGTGATGCTTCCGGACGTGGATGGGTTTGCGGTGGTGCGGCGGCTGCGAGCCGCCGGCAATCGTACGCCGGTGCTGCTCCTGACCGCCCGCGATGCCAGCGCGGACGTCGTCCAGGGACTCAACGCCGGCGCCGACGACTATCTCACCAAGCCGTTCGCCTTCGACATCCTGCTCGCGCGGCTGCGAGCGCTCGCGCGCCGCGGGCCGTCAGTGCACGGCGTCGCGCTGAGGGTCGCGGATCTGACCCTGGATCCGGCGACGCACCAGGCCGCACGCTCAGGCACCGCTCTGGCGCTTACGCGCACGGAGTTCAGCCTGCTCGAGTACCTGATGCGACGCGCTGGCCGCGTGGTGTCGCGCCAGGCGTTGATCGAAGGAGTCTGGGGACCGCAGCGCGACGTCGAGGAGAACACCCTCGACGCATTCGTCCGGCTGGTCCGGCTCAAGGTGGACGGCCCGGACCACGCGCCGCTCATCCACACCGTTCGCGGCGTCGGCTACTGCATTCGGAGCGACGCATGAGGACCGCCTCGATTGGCGTGCGGCTCACGGCGTGGTACCTCAGCGTGCTCGGCGTCGCGATGGTGCTCTTCGCCGCCGGCAGCTGGTGGCTGTCCACGCAGAGCATGATTCACGCGGCCGATGCCAACCTCGAAGCCCGCATCGAAGGCGTGCGGGCGTTTCTCGAGAATCCGGAGACGCACCTCACGGTTGACGACCTGCGCGAAGAGTTCGGCGAGTACGCGTTGCTCACCCAAGGCGAAGCCCTGCTCGAGGTCACCGATGGCGGGGGCAACGTGTTGTGCCGGCCGCTGATTCCCGGCTGGTCCGAGCTGCCGCGAGCGACGAACGGTAATAGAGGGCCGGCCGACCGCATGATCGGCGGATTTCCATTTCGGGTAGCCGCAGCATCACTTGAAACCCACGGCCAGCGCTACGACGTGACCGTTGCCGCGCCGATGGGACCGGCCTACGCCGCGCTCAATCGCTTTCACGAGTGGCTCGTGCTGCTCCTCGCCCTCGCCATCGCGCTCGCCGGAGCCGGAGGTTACTGGGTCAGTCGCCGCGCCCTTGCGCCCGTGGATCAGATCACCACCTCGGTCCGCGAGATCACCGTGCGCAGCCTCGATCGACGGCTCGCGCTCCCGCGCGCCGACGACGAGCTGCGGCGGCTCGCCGGCACGTTCAACGACGTGCTCGCGCGGCTCGAGGCAGCGGTTGGCGACATCGTGCGTTTCACCGCAGAGGCCTCTCACGAGCTGCGGACGCCGGTGTCGCTGATGCGGACGACCGCCGAGGTCACGCTCCGCCACGAGCGGCGGCCGGATGAGTACCGGGCGGCGCTCGCCGACGTCGCCAGCCAGGCTCAGCACCTCTCCTCGTTGATCGACGATCTGCTGGTGCTGGCGCGAATCGATGCCGGCATCGAGCCGGCCAGCTCACCCGCGACCTTCGACGTCCGCGATCGCATCTGCAAAGCGATCGCCGAGTTGACGCCGGCCGCCCAGGCGCGCGCGGTTTCCGTGTCGACGCGGCTGCCGTCCGAGCCGGTGCCCGTCTCCGGCGACGCCGTCTCGCTACAACGGGCGCTGGTGATCGTGCTGGACAACGCGATCAAGTATTCGCACACCGGCGATGACGTCCTGATCTCTCTCGACGGTGGTGAGCGGGCGCCAGGCCTCGAGCCGCGCGCCGTCGTGAAGATCGTCGACCACGGGATCGGATTGGACGACGTCGAGCCAGCCCGCCTCTTCGAGCGGTTCTATCGCGGCGGGCGGGCCCGCACCCACGCGCCAGAGGGCACCGGGCTCGGGCTCGCCATCGCCCGCACGATGGTCGAGCGGCAGGGCGGCTCGCTCGCGCTCGCTGCGGGACCACGTGGGCGCGGCTGCGAAGCGCGCCTGTCGATGCCGGCGGCAATGCAGCCGAGCGCGTAACCGGGCCTCGAGGTCACCGGCCCGTGGTACCTGGAGAGGCCGTTGCCAGGTGCGTCAGCCGAGCGCGTAGTTGCGCTGCATCCAGTCGAGATACGTCGCCAGGGCGTTGGCCAGCTCCTTCTCGATGCGGCTGCGGAGAACGCGGGCGGCGACACCACCCAGCCGTCCGCTGCGCGCCCGCACGCCGACCACCAGGTCGAAACCGCCGCCCGGCACCGGCGTGGCCTGCCCGACGAGCAGCGCCGCGTCGAAATCCCGGCTCGCATAGAACTGTTTGTCGGCCAGCCGCAGGCTCTTGTCGGCGAGGCGCTGGAGCACGACGTGGTGGAGCGTGGTGATCGGCTGACGCCCGCCGCTTTCGAGCGTCCAGTAGAAACGCTCATCGACGTCGGGCGGACGTTCCTGCGGAAACGTCTCGAGGTACTTCGCAAAGGGATAAGCCAGGTTCCAGAGCGTGGTGGCGCGTCGCAACATGTCCTGGAACTCAGCCTGGAACGGCTGCGACGGTTGCGAGTCGTGGCACGCGCCGAGCGACGCGTCACCCCCGGTCTGGTAGGCGGCCGCGCACGCGGCGAGCCGGCGCTGCGTCTCGGGCTCGAGAATCGCACCTCGCGCGAACTCCGCCGCCGACGGCGGCCGGCCGATCGCGCCGATGTTCTCGGTGCCGAGCGCCTTGCGGAAATCCTCGATGTCCTTCAGCCACACCACCAGCCGCTCGAGATCGCCCTTGATCCTGATCGCACCGGCCGCCGCCACCTCGGTTGCCGCATTGGCCGGAAGCGAACGGACGACGGCCTGACCGGCCCGGGCGCGGCCCGCTTCGTCGGCGGTGAGGCCAACCCTCACGAGCAAGTCAGCCGCCGCCGGCTGCCCGACGGCGGACAGGACGACAAAGGCGCCGGCTGTGAACAGCAGGCAAATGATGGCGCCGACCCGAAGGCGCGCGATGTTGGCGAGGCGCATGCCCCATGATCGCTTACCCGACGGCACGCTTCTGCACGTTCGAGAAAGGGACAGCTGTCCACCCTGCCGCCTCAGGATGAAACATCGGGCCGACACATCTGCACGTCGTCGCGTCCGGCGGCGCGGGAATCGCCCTTGCAGAATTCGCCGCGCGATGACGAATGTGATCGGGGCCGTCGAACGACGACCGTTGATGTGGCCCTACGTGTGGGTCGTCGACGCGGCCGGCATCGCGGTTCTTCTCTACTCGATCGCGCGCGTGTTCACCACCGCGCTCCATCCAATGGCGATCGTGCTCGCGCTGCTCGCCACGTTCAGCGGCCTGATGGTGCTGCGACTGCGATCGATCTCGGCAAGCTTCTCACTCGGGGACGCATTCACGCTGTCGGCCCTCTTTCTGTACGGCCCTGAGTTCGGCGCGTTGACTGTCGCACTCGACACGATCGCAATCTCGTTTCGACTGGGCGGCGCGCCCCACCGCGTCATCTTCAACACCGCGGCGCTGTCGCTGGCGATGTGGGCGGCTGGTGAAATCGCGTTCGGGCTGTTTGGATTGCCGCTGCCGGCGCTGGCGCCGGACATTCCGACCATGGTGCTGTCGAGCGTCGTCGGCGTGCTGCTGTTCTTCCTGCTCGACAGCGGCCTGGTTGCCGGCGCAGTGGCGCTCGAGCAGGGCTCGTCGGTCGTGGCGGTCTGGCGCGAGCACTTCGCCGGTCTGTGGGTGAGCCCCGCGGCCGGCGGCTATGTCGGACTGCTGGTGGCGCTGCTGACCGGCACGGCGGGGTCGCTCGCGGTGCTCACCGTGCTGCCGCTGCCGGTCATCGTCTACCACATGTTCCGTACCTCGCTGGCTCGCTCCGATGACCAACTGCGTCACCTGGAGGAGATGAACCGCACCTACGCGTCGACGATCGAAGCGTTCGCAGCGGCCGTGGACGCCAAAGACCAGGTCACGCACGGTCATTTGCGTCGTGTCCAGATCTACGCACTCGGTGTCGCGCGCGAGCTGGGCCTCACGGATCCGGCGCTGCTCCGGTCGCTCGAAGCCGCCGCGCTGCTGCACGACGTCGGCAAGATCGGGGTCCCAGAGCACATCCTCAACAAGCCCGGAAAGCTGACGCCGGCCGAGTTCGACGAGATGAAGAAGCACGTGACCATTGGCGTGGAGATTCTCTCAACCGTTGAGTTCCCGTTCCCGGTGGTTCCGATCGTGCGGCACCACCACGAGAACTGGGACGGGACCGGTTATCCCGACGGCATCAGCGGCGAGGACATCCCGATTGGCGCGCGCATCCTCATGGTCGTGGACTGCTTCGACGCGCTGACCTCGGACCGGCCGTACCGCGCCGCGATGTCCCGCGACGAGGCGTTCGCGATTCTGCGAGAGCGCCGCGGTCGCATGTACGACGCGGCGATCGTCGATTTGTTCTTCGCAATCCAGGACAAGCTCGCCGCCGCCGCCGGACTCGAGACCGCCGGCGACAGCCGCGCGCCGGTCGTGGCCACGACCGCCAGCGGGATCCGGCGCCGTGTCGAGCCGGTGGCCCAGGTGTCGGCCGGGGAGCCGCTGGCGCGATTGCTTGGCGATCTGCTCGGCGGCTGCCTGTCGGTGATCTACGAGCTCGAGGGGAATGGGTCGACCCTCGTCGCGCGGGTCGCGCGCGGTCCCTTCGCCAAGGAGGTGATCGGCCATCGGCTGGAGATCGGGCGCGGCGTCAGCGGATGGGCCTGCGCGCATTGCACGGCGGTCGATGACACCGATGCGGTGCTCGATCTCGGATCCGTCCTTCCTGCGGATTCCATCGCGGGTTTGAGCTGCACGAGCGTGCCGGTCAAGGTCGGCGGCCGTCCGGCGGTGATCGCCGTCTACGGACCTCGATCCGAGGCGGCCCAGCGAGTCGGGGTAGTGCGCAGTGTCAGCCGCTACCTGCAGGGCGCCGGCGCGGTCGCGGCGCCGGCGTCGCCAGTGGCGGTGGCCTCGTAATCGTGAACGGCTGGGGATCGGTTCGGCGTCGAGAAGTCGGGCGGGTGACGGTGTCGGGTATCGGAGAGCAGCCATGACGAAGCGGGTAGAAAGGTTTCTGAGCGTCGGCGTCCTCGTTGGGGCGGCACTCTCGCTGACGGTGTCCAGCACGCCAGCCGCGAAAGGCGGACGGCCCGACGCGGCTCCAGCCAAGCTCGATCGGGCGCTGTCTCGCCTCGCCGCGCGCGCCTCGGGTTCGACGGTCAAGGTCATCGTCACCCCGACCCAGGGACATCGCGACGAGGTCAGGAACGAGCTCGGCCGGCACGCGCAGAACGACGTCGCGGATCAGCCCCTGATCGACGCGCTGGTCGCCGACGTACCCGACTCCGCCCTGAACGAGATTGCCGCGGACGCGCGGGTCGCGCACGTCTCGCTCGACGCGCCGGTGCGCGGCTTCCAGGCGACGGTCGAGACGATTCCGATGCTCAACGACAACAAACTGTTGGCGACGCTGGGGCTGCCCGCCAACGGGTTCACCGGCGCCGGGGTCGGCGTCGCTGTCCTCGACTCGGGCATCGTCGCCAACCCGGAACTGCCGCTCGCCGCGTTCTACGACTTCGTTGACAAGGGTGGAGCTTCGGCGAAGGCCATGGACCCGTTCGGCCACGGCACCCACGTCGCCGGCATGATCATGGATCTGCAGGACAAGAGCGACGCGCGCTACCGCAGCATCGCCAAGGGCGCGAGGCTCATCGGCATGCGGGTCCTCGACAAGGACGGTACCGGCAACACCAGCACCGTCATCCAGGCCCTGGATTTCGCGGTCCGCAACAAGCAACAACTCGGCATCGACGTCATCAACCTGTCGTTGGGCCATGTCATCCTCGAGCCTGCCGCGACCGATCCGCTGGTCCAGGCCGTGGAGCGGGCGGTCCGCGCCGGCATCGTTGTCGTAGTCGCCGCCGGCAACAACGGCACTAACGCGGCGACCGGTCAGACCGGCTATGCCGGCATCACCTCTCCCGCCAACGCGCCGTCGGCGATCACGGTGGGCGCGGTGGACACCCGCAATACGGTGACACGCACCGACGACCAGGTGGCCCCGTTCAGCTCGCGAGGGCCGACCTGGTACGACGGGTATGCGAAGCCGGACCTGGTGGCCCCCGGCCGCCGCATCGTCTCGTTCATGGCGAAGAAGAGCGACCTCTACCAGGCCTTTCCGGCGTATCGGGTCGACGTCGCGACCCGGACCTACATGACGCTCAGCGGCACGAGCATGGCGGCGTCGGTGACGAGCGGCGTCGTGGCCCTGATGATCGAGGCGAGCCGCTCCACCAATGGCAGCCGTATTTCGCTCAGTCCGAACGCCCTCAAGGCGATCCTCCAGTACACGGCTGCCCCGCTCGACGGCGTGGATCAGCTCACGCAGGGCGCGGGATCGCTGAACGCCGCCGGCGCGATCGCGCTCGCCAGGTCGATCGATCCGACCCGCGCGCGCAACTCGTGGTGGCTGCAGTCCGGAGTTTCGGCGACCACCGGCCTCTCCGGCGGTGAGACGCTCTCGTGGTCGCAGCGCGTTCTTTGGGGCGAAACCGAGCTCGAGGGCGATCTCGTCTACGTCAACGAACCGGCCTGGGCACAGGCGATTGTCTGGGGTAACACGATCGTCTGGGGCAACGCGGTCGTCTCGGGCAACGCGATCGTGTGGGGCAACACCATCGTCTGGGGCAACGCCATCGTCTGGGGCAACTCGATCCTCGGCCTCAGCTCTGGCGGCGGCGTGCTCTACGGCAATGAGGCCGACTGGTACTCGGTGGCGCCGGACGCCATTGTCTGGGGCAATCTGACCGGCACGGTCAGCGGGATGTCAGCGGCACCGGTAACGACCTGGTCACCGGTCTTCTGAGGCGAGGACCTGCCAGAGGTACATCGCGGCGTAGGCGCGGAACGGACGCCAGGCGTCGGCTCGCGCGACGAGCGCCCTGACATTCGCCGCGCCAGCACTGCGCCGCAGCCACAGATCGGACGCCGGGAACGCATCGGGATCGCCGCACCCGCGCATCAAGACGTATTGCACCGTCCAGTCGCCGAAACCGGGCAGCGCGAGTAGCGCTGCTGGCAGGTCCGGCCGATCCGCCGACACCGCTCCCGACGCGCACGCCGCCGCAAACGCGCGGAGCGACTCGCGGCGGCGGGTCGGCACGCCCAGCGCAGAAAGGTCGGCAGCGGCAACATCGGCGGCGCGTGGAAACACGTGCGACAACCCCGCGCCTTCGACCGCGATCCTTCGGCCGCACAGCGAGACGAGCCTGCCGGCGAGCGTCGACGCGCCTTTCACGGTCACCTGCTGCCCGAGTATCGCCCGGATGCCGAGCTCGAACAGGCCCCACGCGCCCGGCACGCGAAGACCGGGCAGATGTCGCGTGCGCGGACCGAGCAGCCGATCCGTCGCGAAGTGCGCAGCAATCGCCGCGGGATCGGCGCTGACGTCGAAGATGTTATCGATTCGCTCGATGGCGCCCGCTGGCAGCGTCACTCCACGAGGCAGCCAGAGATCGACGTCGATCCGGCAACGCTCGGGAGAGTGCCGCGCCTCGAACCACCCCGGCGTGCCGCCGATGTCGAGCGTCCGCCTGTAGCTCTCGTCCGATACGGATTCGACGCCGGGGATCGCACGCGCCGCCAGGAACCGGACGAGTTGGGTCCAGGCATAGGGCGGCCGGTACGGCACACGGTGGGCAACCCGGACCAGACCGAGCAGCGAACGTTGGCGCAAGCGGACGCGAGTGTCGGAGCGAAACATCCGGTGAAAGATTCTTATATCGCGGCTTTCCCGACACCTGACCCGGCCCGCGAGTACGTGCGAATCAGGCCGGTTTCAGCGCCCCACCCAAACACCGGCGACCGGCACAGGGGATGCACCCTCGACGCTGAGCCGACCAGTGTCGGCGCGGAGGCTTGCGCGTCTGGTGCGAACCGAGTCGTGGCGACGATGGGTGGTGGGGCTGATCATGGCGACCGCACCGCTGGACGTATTCGCACAGGCCACCCCCCCGGCGATGGCGCGGGCCGCAGCAGTGCCCCCCGGGCCCGCGCCCATCGCCGACCTCCTTCGGGAGCCGGCGGCGCTTGCGAACTGGCTCGCCGCCCACAGCCTTGACGCCGGCGCCGCCGCGGCGCGAGTCGCCCAGGCGCAAGCGCTCGTCGGCACCGCCGGGCTCCGGCCCAACCTCCAGGTTGGCGTCGGTCTCGGCGGCCTGCCGGTCGGCGACACCAACCCGCCCGGCATCGGCACGCAAAGCTCGCTGAACTACGGGCTCAACATCGCCCAGCAATTCGAGATCGGCAAGCGATCGCTGCGTATCGCGGCGGCGGATCTCCGCTTGTCGTCGCAGCGCCACGCGCTCACCGATGCCCTCGGAGGTTCGCTGGCCGATGCCCGTGAAGCGATCGGACGGGTCCTGTACCTGAAGAGCAGACAAGCGGCGTTGCAGGAGGGCCTCGATACCGCACGGCAGATTCTCGATCTGCAGCGCACTCGTTTCGAGCGCGGCGACTTGAGCGGCAACGATCTCGATCGCTTGCAGCTCGACACGCAGGTCCTCGAAGCCGACCTTGCGCAAAGCCGCGCCGACTACGCTGACAGCCTTGCCGCTTGTGCCAGTGTGCTGTTCGCGCCGTGCGATCCCGGCAGCGCCGATCTCGCGGCGCTGGCGGCGCCCGCGCCGCCGGCCGAGGCGCTTGCCGCTGCCGACCTCGACGCACGGCTCGCCGATCGGCCGGACGTCCTGGCGCTGCAGACGCTGGCCCGGGCGAGCGAACAGGACGAGGCCCTTGCCAACAAGCGCAAGGTTCCCGATCCGATCGTCGGCGCCGGGTACCTGCGCGATCGGTTCGTCATCTCCGGCAACAACCCGCGGACCGTCGGCCTCACGGTCACGTTGCCGCTGGCAACGTCGGACCGCGGTCAGTACGACGCCGCGCGGGCCAGAGCCGAGCGCACCGAGCTGCAGGCAACGTCGGACGCGGTACTGGCCCGCGGCCGGAACGATGCCACGGCATTGCGGGCGCGGCATGCGACGCTCTCAGCCACGCTCGACACGCTCCGCAGCGACGCGCTGGCGCGCGCCGATGCCATCCTTCAGTCCACATCCGACGCGGTGACCCAGGGCGAGTTGAGCACCACCGATCTGCTGCTCGCCCGCCGCGCCCGCACCGAGGTCGCGCTGAAGGCAATGGACCTCGAATTCCAGATCTTCTTGACCGGGAACCAGCTTCGCCAGGTGCTGGGACTCGACGTCCCGCTGCTCCGCAGCGTGCAGGATGCGACATGGCCCTCCAAGTAGATGAAATGCCGATGGCCGTTCACCACGAACCAGCCGGCGCCGCGCCGTCTCGTACCGAACCGGGGCAAGGGAAGCGCTGGATGTGGATCCCCGCGGCGGTTGCCGGCGTCGCGCTGATTGGCGCCGGCGCCGCCGTGCAGAAAGCAGAGCCGCCGCCCGATCGACCGTCCGCGGACATGACGGTGGACCACGACACCTCGATCGGCGTAAAGCAGGGCGCGCCGCAGTGGAAGTTCATCAGGCTTGCCACGGTGGGCGCGGTCGGCACGCACATGACCGACACGGTGCCGGCCCGCATCTCCATCGACGAAACCCTCGCGTCGAAGATCGGCGTCCCCGTAGCCGGGCGAGTCACCAGCGTGATGGTGGAGCTCGGCGACATGGTTCGCGCCGGCCAGCCGCTGTTCTCGCTGGCCAGTCCGGAGATCGCGCAGCTCCGCGCTGAGCGTGAGCAGGCGCTGGTCGCGCTCGAGGCAGCCAGGACGACGGCCGCCCGGGTCGAGGCGACCGTCGCGTCCCGGGCGCTGCCGATGAAAGACCTGGTTGCCGCCAAACAGCATCAGCGCGAGGCCGAGCTCGCCGTGCAGCTGGCCGATCAGAAGCTCGCCTCGGTGCGCGTGGCGCCGGGCGCCAATCACGAAGTGGTCGTCACCGCGCCGCGCGCCGGCGTGGTCGTCGAGAAGAATGTGCTGGTCAACCAGCAGGTCGGCTCCGATGCCGCCGCCGCGCTGATGACCGTCGCCGACCTCTCGTCGGTGTGGGCGATCGCCGACGTCTTCGAAGGTCAGAGCCTCGACATCCGCGCCGGCGGCAAGGCCGAGGTGACCACGCCGTCGCTGCCCGGCGTGACGCTGCAGGGCACGGTGCTGATGGTGTCGTCGATCGGTGATCCCGAGCGCCACACACTGCCGGTGCGCGTGAAGCTCGCCAATCCCGACTTCCGGCTCCGGCCCAACGTCTACGCGCGGGTCCGCTTCATCGTCCAGCACCAGGACGCGACGCTGGAGATTCCGGCGACGGCGCTGGTCTCCGACGGCGAGAAACAGTACGTCTACGTGCAGGACGCCCCCGGCCACTTCTCTCGCCGCGACATCGTCGCCGGATCGGTGCACGAAGGGCGGCTTCCGGTGCTTTCGGGGCTCAGCGATGGCGAGACGATCGTCGAGCAGGGCGCGATTCTCCTCGACAACCAGATCGCGATCGTCACGCAGTAGCCGGAGCGCCAACCGATCGCCATGCTCGACGCCCTGCTCCACCAGTCGCTCCGGAACAAGATCGCGCCGTTCGTGCTGGCCGCGATCATTGCCGGCTGGGGCTACTACGCGTTCACGAACCTGACCGTCGAGGCCTTCCCCGATCCGACGGATACGCAGGTGACCGTGATCACGCTCTTCCCCGGGCAGCCGACCGAGGAGGTGGAGCGGCGCGTCTCGCTGCCGCTCGAGCGGGCGCTCAACGGCACGCCGGGCCTGTTCCGGCTGCGGAGCATCTCGCTGTTCGGCCTGTCCTCGGTCACGCTCACCTTCAACGATGGCGTGGACCCGTTGATCGCGCGACAGCAGGTGCTCGAGCGTTCCTCGCAGGCCGAGCTGCCCGAAGGCATCCAGCCGTCGCTCGGTCCGCTGGCCACTCCGATTGGCGAGGTCTACCGCTACACGCTGGTCAGCCAGAACACCGATCCGATGACGCTCCGCGAGCTGCAGGAGTGGGTGGTCCGGCCGCGGCTGCTGCAGGTGGCCGGCGTCGCCGACGTCGTGTCCTACGGCGGGATGATCAAAGAGATTCACGTCGAGCCCGATCCGACCAAGCTTGCCTCGCTCCACGTCGAGCTCGAGGATCTGTTCGGCGCGCTGAAGAAGGCCAGCGACAACGCCAGCGGCGGCTACGTCGAGCGCGGCGCTGAGATGTTCGTGATCCGGAGCCTTGGCGTTTTCACCAACCTGTCGGACATCGAACAAGTGCGCGTCGCCCACCACGGCGGCGTGCCGGTCATGGTCAAGGACGTCGCGACGGTCCGGGTCGGCTACGCACCCCGTCAGGGCATCGTCAGCCGCGGAGACGATGAGGACGCGGTGGAGGGCATCGTGCTGATGCGCCGCGGCCAGAATCCTTCGGTGGTGCTCGAAGCGCTTCGCGAAGGGATCGCGGCGATCAACGCCGGCGTGCTGCCCCAGGGCGTCACGCTGACGCCGTTCTACGACCGCACCGAACTGGTCAACTCGACGCTCAACACGGTGTTCCACAACCTCACCGAAGGCGCGGTGCTCGTGGTCGGCGTGCTCTTCATCTTTCTGATGAGCCTTCGGGCCTCGCTGATCGTGGCCGTGATCATCCCTCTGTCGCTGCTGGCATCGTTCCTGTACCTCTACGTACGCGGCATGTCGGCGAACCTGCTGTCGATGGGCGCCGTGGACTTCGGGATCATCGTGGACGGCGCGGTCATCCTCGTCGAGCACCTGTTCCACAAGGTGGACATCGAAGGGCATCCCGAGACGCTCTCGCAGCGGATCCTGGCCGCGGCCAGCGAGGTGGCGAAGCCGACGCTGTACTCGCTGCTCATCATCATCGCCGCATACATCCCGATCTTCTCGCTGCAGCGGGTCGAGGGCCGCATCTTCGGCCCGATGGCCCACACGGTGGTGAGCGCGCTGGTCGGCGCCCTGCTCTTCAGCTTCACGCTGGTCCCGGTGCTGGTGTGGGCGGCGCTCCGCAGGTCGACGAAGCCGCTGCCCGACTCGCCGGTGCTCCGCTGGATGCGCCGCGCCTACGACCCGATGCTGGACATCGCGCTGGCCAATCCCGGTCCCGTGCTCGTCGTCGCGGTCTGTGCGCTCGCCTCCTCGCTCATCCTGCTGCCCAAGCTCGGGTCCGAGTTCCTGCCCGAGCTGAACGAAGGGTCGCTCTACGTCACCTTCGCGCTGCCCGGCAACGTCTCGCTCACCGAAGGGCGCAGGCTCGTGCCGGCAATCCGCGAGCGGCTGCGGCGGACTCCAGAAGTCGTCGAAGTTCTGTCGCAACTCGGACGGCCCGAGGACGGCACCGATCCGACGCTGCCGAACAACCTCGAGTTCTTCCTGAAGCTCAGGCCGCTCGACGAATGGCGGCACGGCCTCTACTCGCCGTACGACCTGGTGCCCGAGATGGAAGCGGCGCTCAAGGAGATTCCCGGGCTCGAGTACAACTTCTCGCAGCCGATCCGCGACAACGTCGCCGAGAACATCTCCGGGCAGTTCGGCCAGATCGCGCTCAAGATCTACGGCGACGATCTCAACGAGCTGCAGCGCGCCGCCGAGCAGGCCGCGGCCGCGATCGAAGACGTGCCCGGCGCCTCGGACGTGGGCATCGTCAAGTCGGGCGAGATGCCGCAGCTCGCGGTTCGCCTCGATCGCGTGGCTCTGGCGCGTTACGACCTCGACCTCGCCGACGTCCAGGACTACCTCGAGACGGCGATGGCCGGCCATGTGGCCTCCGACATCTGGGAGGGCGAGCGCCGCTTCGACGTCACCGTCCGCATGCCGCAGGTGACGCGTGAGGATGCCGGCGCCATCCGCAACCTGATGCTGCCGATCAAGAACGGCGCGCTGGCCCCGGTCTCGGCGGTCGCCGAGGTCAGCATGGGCACCGGCCGCGCGGCGATCACGCGCGAGAACGGGCGCCGTTATGTCGGCGTGCGGATGAACGTCCGCAATCGCGACATGGGAAGCTTCGTCGCCGAGGCACAGCAGAAGGTCGGCCAGGCAGTGAAGCTTCCCGACGGCTACGCGACCATCTGGGGCGGCGAGTTCGAGAACCAGCAGCGGGCGATGGCGCGGCTGCGGATCGTCATCCCCGTGGCACTGATCCTGACCTTCATCCTGCTCTTCTCGCAGTTCGGATCGCTCTTCGACTGCCTCGTCATCATGCTGAACATCCCCTTCGCGCTGGTCGGCGGCGTCGCGGGGCTGTCGATTGCCGGCATGCCGCTGTCGGTGGCGGCCGCGGTCGGCTTCATCGCGCTGCTCGGACAGGCCGTGCTGAATGGAGTGCTGATGGTGTCGGCGATCCGCAGCCGCGAAGGGCTCGGCCAGTCTCTCTTCGAAGCGGTCTACGGCGGCGCGAGGGACAGGCTGCGGGCCGTCATGATGACGGGCCTGCTCGCTGCGCTCGGGCTGCTGCCGGCGGCGCTGTCGCACGCCGTCGGCTCCGAAACCCAGCGCCCGATCGCAGTGGTCGTCGTCGCCGGCACGCTGTCGGCCGCGGCGCTCACGCTGGTGGTGCTGCCGGTCACCTATTACTGGGGCCGGCGTCTCGGCGGCTGGCTGCGGCCCGTCTCGGGGCCGGCGGAGCTGCCGGTCTAGGAAGTGAGAGGTGAGAAGTGAGACGTGAGAAGCGCGGATTCTCCACAGATCAATCGTGTTTCTCCCTGCCTTCTCACCTCACACTTCGCACTTCTCACTTCAGGCTGCGGTTTTCCTCAGCCTGCTGAGCATCCCGTGCGCATCGCCCTTCTCGCCCGGCAGTTGCTATTCTCAGGAACAGTGACAGCGCCTGGTCAGGCCGGCGACCACGATTTCCGCGCGATCCACGCCCGGTTCGCGCGCTACGTGATCGGGATCTATGCAGCCGCGGCCGCCGTCGCGATCGCGGCGCTGCTCGCGGCGCTGATCTCGGACCTGCAGTATCAGCGGCGCGCAGCGCGGCAGTCGGTCGAGCTCGAAACCCAGCTTCGCGCTCAATACCTCGGGCGCCACCTGGCGCTGCTCGCCGAAGAGGTGCACCGGCTCGGCGACCGGCCGGAGATCGACCTGCTCGACCAGGAGTTCGGTCCCGAAGAGCGGCTGCTCCTCGACTCGCACGACAACAGCACGATCTTCAACCGCGGCGTCGCCCTGCTCGACGGCCGGGGCGCGCGCATCTGGGCCGCGCCGTCCGACTTCCTCGAGGACAACCCACACCCGGTTCCCGATCCGCTGCTCGCGGCGATGGCAACTGGCGACGAAGTGCAGATCCTGCCGAGCGGTACGGGCAGCCCGCAGGAATCGGTCTTGTACGTCGCCTCGCCGGTCCGTCGCAATCACGTGCTCACCGGCGTCCTCCTCGGCGCGATCGACCTCGTCGCCGCCCGAGCCGTGGACACCGGCTTCGGCCGCCGCACCGGAGGCGACGTCCTGCTCGTGACGCGGAGCGGGCGCCTGCTCTTCCCTCCGTCGGCGCCCGCGGCCGAGCGGATCAGCGCGATCGTGCCGCTGCAGGCCGGCAACGACACGTTCCTGACCGAGGCCGACGTCGGCATCCCGTTGGTGGTCGCCGGCGCGCCGGTGCCCAACACCGCCTTTCTCCTGCTCTCGGTCCTGCAGCGTCAGGCGCTGGACGCGCCGGCCTGGAGCCGGCTCACCGAGCGTCTCTTCATCGGCATCGGCCTTGCCGCGCTCCCGCTGGTTGGTCTGAGCCTGCTGCTCCGCGGATCGCTGCGCGCCTTTCGCGTGGCCGAGGAAGAAGCGATCAGCGCCGAGCGGATGCAGTCGCTCGGAGAGGCCGCCTCGCTGATCGCCCACGAGGTACGCAACGCGCTCAACGGGCTGCGGCTCGGTCTTGACGTCGTCCTCGGCGGCGACGGCGGCGACAAGTCGGGCCGCCGCGCCGAGATCCTGACCAGCCTGCGTGGTGAGATGCAGCGGCTCTCCAACTTCACGACCGAGCTGCTCACCTTCTCACGCGGCGTCGTACCCAACATGCGTTCGCTCGAGGTCGGCGGCTTCATCGAGAAGGTCGTGGCGGTGCTCGGTCCGCAGGCTGACGATCGCGGCGTGCGCCTGACCACCGCCGTCGAGGGCGCGCCGCTCCTGGTCCGCGCCGATCCAACATTGATCCACGTGGTGATCTCGAACCTGATCGGCAACGCGATTCACTTCGCCGGCCACGAGGCCCCGCCCTACGTACGGGTCGAAGCTGTGCGCGCCGATCGAACGTGCGTCGTCCGGGTCATCGACAACGGCCCCGGCGTCGCGCCTAGCGTCCGCCGCCGCCTCTTCGAACCGTTCGTCACCGGGCGGAGCAACGGCGTCGGCATCGGCCTCGCGCTCGCCCGGCGCAT
>DATJFF010000134.1:0-2740 GCA_035495795.1 Vicinamibacterales bacterium | reverse complement strand
CCGTTGCCGAGGCTGCGATAGAGGGCGGGGATGTCATCGGCAAAGTGCGTCTTCAGCAGATCGAGGCGGCCATCCGCGTTGAAATCTCCGACGGCCAGTCCCATGCCGGCCTGGGCCATCCCGTTTTCACTGAAGGCAACGCCGCTCGGCAATGCGACGTCCGAAAACGTGCCGTCGCCGCGGTTGTGATAGAGAATCGCCGCCGTCGAATCGGAGGCGACATAGATGTCCACCCACCCGTCGCCATCGAAGTCGGCGGCCGTCGCCGTCATGGAGTAGCGATTGCGTACCGCGGCGATCCCCGACTCGACCGACACGTCGCGAAACGTGCCGTCCCGCTCCTGGTGATAGAGCAGGTTGGTATCGGTCGGCAGCCCCTTCGGTCCGCAGTTCACCGGAATGCCTTTCCAGAGGCAGTTGACTCCCTGCCCCGGTTCGGAAGCCGTGGACAGATCGAGACGCAGGTAGTTCGCCACGAACAGGTCCAGTCGGCCGTCGCGGTCGTAATCGACGAAGGTGCACCCCGATCCCCAGCGCGTGCCTGTCGTGGGGAGGCCCGCGCTTGCCGTAACGTCCGTGAACCGGCCGTTGCCGGCATTCCGGTAAAGGACGTTGGTGCCGTAGGCGGTCGTGAACAGATCGATGCGCCCGTCGTTGTCGAAGTCGCCGGCGCAGACCGAAGAGGACCAGGCGACGCGCTCGAGGCCCGAGCCGCGCGTGATGTCCGCGAAGGTGCCGTCGTGCCGGTTTCTATACAGGCGCGCGGTCGGCGATTGTCCTGCCGGCCAGGCCTGATCCTCGCGGGAGCCCTCCTTGAGACGCGTCCCGTTCAGGACGAACGCATCGAGCCAGCCATCTCCGTCGACGTCGAGCAGGGCAACGCCCGCGCCGTTGGTCTCGATGATGAAGCGCTTCCGCGCGATGCCCCCGTAGGTGGACGGCGTGGTGAGACCCGCCTCGGAGGCGACGTCCACGAAAGTGACGGGCCAGTCGCCCGGAGGTGCGCCGCGGTTCTGTGCCGCCAGCACGATGCCGGTCCAGAGAATGGGGGCAGCGAGCCATGTCGGCAACGTGTGATGGGTCGCGGGCATCGCGCGCTATTTCTCACTGAGCTTCGACGCGATCTCGAATTGCTCTTTGGCCTGCTCGGCCTTGCCGAGCCGCTGGAGGACCTGGCCGAGCAGGTAGTGCGCGGCCTTGTTGTTGGGGTCGAGCTCGACCGCGTGCTGCAGCATTCCTTCCGCGGCATCCGGCTTGGCCGTTGCCAGGTAGGCGCGGCCGAGCACGATGTATGGACCGCTGAAGAAAGGGTTGATCCAGATCGAGCGCTGCAGTGGCGGGATCGCCTTGTCCCACGCCGCTCGTCGAGACCAGGCTTCACCGATGCGGTAGAGGCTCATCGCGTCGCCCGGGTTGAGCGTCAGCTCCTTCTCCAGATATGCCACGCCGTCCTCGATGCGGTTGCGGTAGATGGCGTTTTCGCCGAGCAGGAAGTTCACGCGGGGCAGCCTGGGATCCATGGCCAGTGCCCGGCCGAGCTCGGCATCAGCCATCTCGAAGAACTCGACGCGGATCATCATCTGCGCCGCCAGCAGGTGCGCGCCCGCGGATGCCGGATCGACACCAAAGGCCCGCGCGAGCGCCTCGCGCGCCCTGTCTGGCTGCCGCGTCTGAATGTAGGCCATGCCCAGCACCTGCGCGAGCTGGAGATTGTCGGTCGCCCACCGGCTGGTGCGCTCGAGCAGCGGCAGCGCCTCCGGCAATCGTCCCGCGAGGTAGTACGAGAGCCCGAGCACCTGTTCGGCTTCCCGCTGCTCGATGGAATCGCCTGGCAGCTTCGAGACGACCGGCGCGAGCGCCTCGATGGCCTGCGCGTAGTCGTCCGCATGGTAGTACGCCACGCCGAGCAGCTCGGCGACCCGTGGGTCGCTGCGATCGAGGGCCGACAGCGCGCCGACGGCTTCGCGCGGCTTTCCCTGGTCCACCAGTTGCCTGGCCGCCGCGAGCTGAGAGGTGAGACTGTCGGGCGGCGCTTGGGCCGCTGCAATCGTCGTCAGGCTGAGCACGAACACGGCCGTGGGCAGCGCACGCATGAGGAGTCTAGGGACGCTCGGGCATCGGCGTGCCTGTGCCCTCGGTGAACGTGATCAGATGGTCTGCCGAGATGCCTTGCCACATCTCCTCGAGTCCATTCGGCCACCGCACCTCGAGCCGATCGGCCCGTGAAGCGGCGCCGAGCCCGAAGTGCACGCGCAGGTCGTTCTGCGAGATGTAGCTGCCGCCGCCGCGGACCTCCTGCACCTGCACGACCGGTCCAATGCGCAGTGTCACACGCGCGCCGATGGCGCTCCGATTCGAACGGGTACCGATCAGCCGCAACAGCAGCCAGTGGTTGGCTGCCGGGGCCGATGTCAGGAACAGGTCGGGCGTGTCGTGCACGTTGTTGATGGCGACATCCACCGTGCCATTGTTGTCGATATCCCCGAACGCGGTCCCGCGTCCCGCCTTTGCCGAGGTCGCCGGCGGGCCGAGGCGTTCGGTGACGTCTTCGAACCGGCCGCCCACGTTGCGATAGACGACTTTCCGCTGCTCGTAGCCGGCCTCGGTGCGCAGTTGACGCACTTCGGGATAGACGTGCCCGTTGGTGAGGAAGATGTCGAGCCAGCCGTCGTTGTCGAAATCAGCGAATCCGGCGCCCCAGCCGAGCCAGCGCGTGTTGAGCCCAAGGCCGCCGTCGAAC
>DATJFF010000133.1:0-18588 GCA_035495795.1 Vicinamibacterales bacterium | reverse complement strand
TCCGGTGTCGAGGTCTGCGGATCCCGGGTGGTCGTGACGCCGTAGGCGAGGTTGGCCATGTACTGCCACACCTCGGTCTGGTGCAGCCCGCGCGGCGCCCACATGTGCGAGTGCGCGTCGACGAACCCGGGCATGATCGTGGCCCCGGCGACATCGATAGTGCGGGCGCCCGCCGGGGCGCGGACGCTGCCACGCGCGCCGATCGCGGCGATGCGATTGCCGGTCACGAGGACGTCGCCGCGCGCGATCACTTCGTCGCCCTTCATCGTGATGATGCGCGCGCCGGTCAGGAGCACGGAACCAGCGGGCTTCGCGCGCGGGCGCTCGACGACAATCTCGTGCCGCTCGGGCTCGCCGCTGCCGGTGGCGGCCTGGCGGAAGAACAGCGCCCCCATCGCCCACGTCACCTGCGTGCCGTCGGCGGTCCACTCCAGGTAGTCGCCGCCCTCCTGTGACAGGCGCGTGACCGGAACGGTGGTGTCGCCGCGCCCCTGAATCTTGACCTCGAGCGTTTCGCGGCCGGTCTTCGCGACTGGAATCACGAAGTGCTTGCCTTGCAGCGACACGAATGCGCGCGTGCCGTCGGGCGAGAGCTGGATCTCGTCGGCGGCAGGCGGGTTGTTTCCCGGCCCCGAGCCGGTGACGCGCAGCAGCGTGCGCCGGTCGTAGCCGCTGATGTCGATCGACTGCAGGCCGCTCGGTCCGCTCAGGTAGATGCGCGACGAATTGTTCTGCAGGAAGTGCGGCCGCCGCCCGCTTTGAGCCGCGGCGACGAGCGTCGAGGCGCCGCCCGCGGCGGGAATCCACCGGATCTCCAGCGTGTTCGGCGGGGTGATGCCGCCGATCTCACCGATCGCGTCCGGCTCCCGGTGTGCTTCGCCCTCTGGCGGGGTATCCAGCAGGATTGAGTAGAGCTGGTCGCTGACGGCGCCCGACAGGAACACGACCTTCGAGCTGTCCGGAGTGACGACCGGATCGAGGTAGTAGCCCTCGAAGCGAGTGAGCGTCTCGGGCGCGCCGCCGGTTGCGGAGACACGCTTGATGTGGCCGCCGCGGCTCGTCCAGGTGGCGTAGACGATAGAGCGTCCGTCCGGGGACCAGGAGGGCATGAACTCGCCCTCCGGCGCCGTTCCGCCGCGCTCGCTCGGTCCCTGCGGACCGCTGGTGAGCAGCCGCGGGGAGCCGTTCGGCATGTCGGCGACATAGAGGCGATTCATCGCGCTGAACACCACGCGCGCGCCGTCTGGCGAGAGCACGGGCCAGCGAATCAGCCGTGCCCGCACGCGATCGCCATCGTCCATCCGAACCGGCGTGTAGACGCGCGGCGCGATCTCGGCCCTCACCGGGACGCTCATCGGGATTGCACGCGTCGCACCGGTCTCGAAATCGACGCGCTGCAGCTTGCCGCCGATCGGCACCACCAGCGACTTGCCGTCGGGCGTGAACGCGTAGCCGGGCAAGGTGTCGCGCGAGGCGCGTGACTCCTGATCGTCACGCGTCACGGGCAGCACCAGCCACCGCTCCCCGCCGGTCTCGAGATTGCGCACGCGGAGCCCGGTGTCCGTCTTGTAGCGGGTGCCGTAGACCAGGAACTTGCCGTCGGGCGAGAGCAGCGGCCGCATGGCGCTCCCTTGCGCGTTGGTTACCTGAGAGGCGTCGCCTGTTTCGCGATCGTGACGATAGACCTGCCAGAGCGGGAATCGCGCGTTGTAGGTGAAGGAGCCGCTCCGCTGCGCGTAGTAGACATAGCGGCCATCGGGCGAGACCACCGCGCCCATTCGATTCGGCGCCGGCGGCGGCGGAGGTCCTTGTGCATCGGGCCCGGGTTGAGGCGGAGGCGCGGCGCCGATCCGCACGCCGTTCCCGCCGTCCCGGTGATACAGGAAGAGCCAGAACGTACCCGGGTCGGGCGGCCTCGACTTCGAAACGACGAGGTACTGGCCGTCTGGCGTCCAGTTGGGAGAAGTCATGATCTGCGGGCGATCGTGGGTCAGTCCGTCCTTGCTCACCGCCCGCGGGTTGCTGCCGTCGGCGTCGGCGATCCACAGGTTCTCCGCTCCGGTGCGGTCGCTCAGAAACGCGATCTGCTTGCCGTCGGGCGAGTAGCGCGGCTGGCTCTCGAAGGAGAGGCCGCCGATGATGCGCGTCGCCGTGCCGCCGTCGATCGGCAGCGTGTAGAGGTCGCCGAGCACGTCGAAGACAAGCGTGCGACCGTCCGGCGACACGTCCACGGACGGCCATGTCACCTCGTCGGTCGTGAACTCCAGCGTTTCGGCGGTCGAAAGCACCAGCGACTCGGGCTTCGCCGTATCCGCGCGCGGCTCCTGGTTTTGCCCGGCCGCTCCCTGTTGCGCGAACGGCTGCGTACCGCCGAGCAGCAGGGCCGACAACAGCAGCAGGTGAACACGTGACATCGGGCCTCCTAAAACAGGTTGCTGAAAACGCCAGCAACCTGAGGTTAGAAGTTAGAAGTGAGAGGTGAGAAGGTCGGATTGCAGAGAGTTTTTCGTGCTTCTCACTTCTCACATCTCACTTTTCACTTCAGGCTGCGTTCTGCAGCAGCCTGGCAACGGGGGATTGTATCCAAGCGCACCGGAGTCCCGGTTCGCGGTAGATTAGCCGCGCCATGCGTCACACCTGCCGTCTGTCGCTGACACTCTCCGCTGCTCTCGCGCTCCTGGCCGCCGCGCCGATGGCCCAGTCGGCGGCGCCTCCGTCGTCGTCGATGCGTCCGCTCCGAATCGACGCCGGCCGCCTCGCGCGGCTCGATCCGGTGCTGCAGGAGTTCGTGGACAAGAACCAGATCGCCGGCGCGGTAGCGCTCGTGCTGCAGGACGGGAAGCCGGTGTACGACAAGGCCTTCGGCTGGCGCGACAAAGAGGCCGGCGTGAAGATGACGACCGACAGCCTCTTCCGGATCGCGTCGCAGACCAAGGCGATCACCAGCGTCGCCGTGCTGATGCTGATGGAAGAGGGGCGGATCGGGCTGATGGACCCCGTCAGCCGCTTCATCCCCGCGTATGAGAAGACCAAGGTCATCACCCGTCTCGAAGACGGCGGCACGCAGGTCCGTCCGGCGAAGCGGCCGATTGCGATCAAAGACCTGCTGACGCATACCGCCGGGATCTCGTACGGCGTGAGCGAAGAAGTCGGGGAGATGTACGAGAGCAAGGCGCTCGGTCCCGCTGCCGGCTACGGCTGGTACCTCGCGGACAAGGACGAACCGGTCTGCGACTCGATGGAGCGGCTCGCCTCGCTGCCGTTCGTGGCGCAGCCCGGCGAAGCGTGGGTTTACGGCTACAACACCGACATCCTCGGGTGTGTGGTGGAGCGCGCCTCCGGCATGCCGCTCGACCGGTTCTTCCAGACGCGCATCTTCGAGCCGCTCGGCATGAAGGACACCTTCTTCTTCGTGCCGCAGGACAAGAAGGACCGGCTCGTCACCGTTTATGCCAACACCAGGGATGACCTGCTCGTCAGGGCACCGGACGGCGCGCGCGGGCAGGGTCATTACGTCAACGGACCGCGCCGGAACTTCGCCGGCGGCGCCGGGCTGGTCTCGACCGCCCGCGACTACACGCGGTTCCTCGAGATGGTGCGCGGCGACGGCGTCATCGGCGACGTGCGGCTGCTGGCGCCGCGCACCGTGGCGCTGATGACCCACAACCAGTCGGGAATGCTGCACGGCGTGGACCTCGGATTCAGCCTGGCATTCGAGACAACCGAGCACGTTGGCGGCAACGGCCTCGATCCGGTCGGCGCGTACGGGTGGGGTGGCGCCTACGGCTCCGTCTATCGGGTGGATCCGTCGGCGCGGCTCGTGCTTGCGCTGATGCTCAACCAGCTCCCCAACTTCACGGACATCCGGTCCAAGTTCCAGACGCTGGTCCACCAGGCCATCGTCTACTGAGGCGCGATGGAGAGACGTCTAATCAGTTCGGGATCGACGTTCGAGCAGGAGATCGGCTACTCACGCGCGGTCGTTGCCGGCGACTGGGTGTTCGTCTCGGGCACGACGGGGTTCAACTACGCGACCATGACGATCGAAGACGATGTGGCGGCGCAAGCCGAGCAGACGATCAGGAACATCGAGCACGCGCTGAGCGAGGCCGGCGCCGCGCTCACCGACGTTGTGCGCGTGCACTACATCCTTCCCCGAGCGGCCGACTTTCCGAAGTGCTGGCCGGCGCTTCGCCGCGCCTTTGCCGAGGTGCGGCCGGCGGCGACGATGATCGAGGCCGGCCTGGCGGATCCGCGCATGAAGATCGAGATCGAGGTAACGGCTTTGAAATCGCGGCCAGATGTGCAGTGGGAAGAGGCGAAGTAACTCCAATTATCCGGTCAGCCGCGATCCAATAACACCAGACAGCCAATTACTTGCGCGCGGTGTCTAAAGGAAAAAGACGCCGATCGCGCGGGCATGCGCTTTGCTCGTCCGATCACCGCCTGCCTGGAGGTGAGTCATGCGCATGCGCGTCGGACTTGCTCTGCTCGTGGTGTTTTCGCTCACACACCTGATGATGGCGGCGACCGGCCGCCTCTCAGGTGTCATCACCGATAACGCCGGGGCGGTCCTGCCCGGCGTCACCGTGACCGCAACAGGACCGCAACGTGCGTCGATGATGAGCGACGAGCGCGGGCGCTACACGTTCGTCGCTCTTCAAACGGGCCACTACACCGTTACCGCCGAATTGACCGGGTTCAGGACGGCGCAAACGGAGGTGGACATCACCAACGGGGCGGCCGTCACGTGGTCGCCGGCCATCGAAGTTGCGTCCCTCAGCGAGAGCGTCACGGTGACCGGAGAGTCGCCGCGCCGGAACAAGCGTGGACGGTCAGCCGGTGTGGCCGGCGGTGTTGCCGGCGGCATAACCGGGTCCCCGACATTTCGGCCCGAAACCGACATCGGGACGTGGCCGGGAGCGAGACGGGCCCGCGAAGGTTACGCGCCAATCACAGAGAACCCGTTCCGCCGCGTCGCCAAAGAGCCGCTGTCTACGTTCTCGATTGACGTGGACACGGCGTCATACGCAAACACGCGCCGCTTCCTGACCAATGGGAACCTTCCTCCCGTGGATGCCGTTCGCGTCGAGGAGTTCATCAACTACTTCCGCTTCGACTATCGCGAACCGTCGAGGGGCGAGCCATTCTCGGTCGCGACCGAGCTCGCCGCGTGCCCGTGGAATCCGGCGCATCACCTCGCCTTGATCGGGCTGCAGGGCCGCGCACTGCCGGCCGGCGAGACGCCGCCGCGCAATCTCGTGTTCCTTCTCGACGTGTCCGGGTCGATGCAGCCGCAGGACAAGCTGCCGCTGGTGCAGGCCTCGATGCGGCTGTTGACCGATACGCTTCGCCCGCAGGATCGCGTGGCAATCGTCGTCTACGCCGGCGCCAGCGGCCTCGTCCTGCCGCCGACGCCAGGGGACCGCAGGTCGGAGATTCACAGCGCGATTGCCACCCTCCGGGCCGGCGGCTCGACCAACGGCGCGGCTGGAATCCAGCTCGCCTACGCGACCGCGCGCGAGCACTTCGATCCGAACGGCATCAACCGCGTGATCCTCGCTACTGACGGGGACTTCAACGTCGGCGTGACCAGCCACGAGGATCTGCTCCGCCTGATCGAGCGCGAACGGAAGAGCGGCGTCTTCCTGTCGGTGCTCGGCGTCGGCGAAGGAAACCTGCAGGACTCGACGATGGAGCTGCTGGCCGACAAGGGGAACGGCAACTACTCGTACCTGGACTCGGTGCAGGAGGCCAACAAGGTGCTGGTGCGCGAGGCGGGAAGCACTCTCGTGACCATCGCCAAGGACGTAAAGATCCAGGTGGAGTTCAACCCGGCGGCGGTCAGCGCGTATCGCCTGGTCGGCTACGAGAATCGCATGCTCCAGAACGAGGACTTCAACGACGATCGCAAGGACGCCGGCGAGATTGGCGCGGGCCACACCGTCACCGCGATCTACGAGATCGTCCCGGTCGGCGCTGAATCGGATCGGCCGCTCGTCGATCCGCTCAAATACCAGCCGAATCCCAAGCCGCCCGTGGCGCCAGGCTCGGCGGCGGAGCTGCTGACGGTGAAGCTGCGCTACAAGGCGCCCAATGGCGATCGCAGCGAGCTGATTTCGGCGGTGATTCAGAATCGCGTCGAGCCGCTCGGCGGCAACCTCGGATTCGCATCGGCGGTGGCGGAGCTTGGCTTGCTGCTTCGTGATTCGCCGCACGCGCCGGACGCGTCGTTCGATCGGCTGATCGCGCGGGCCCGTCAGTTCAGGGGCGCCGATCCCAATGGCGACCGCGCGGAATTCGTGAAGCTCGCGGAAGTTGCGGCGGGGTTGAAGAAGCTGGACGGACGGTAAGGTCTAGAGGTCTTGGGGTCTTGAGGTCTTGGGGGCGGCCTGGAAGCCTCGGGGTGTTGAGGGCCGTACCCTCAAGACCCCAAGACTCCAAGACCCCAAGACCTACTTCACCGCGAAGCAGTAGAAGAGGCCGTTGCCGCCGGTGGCAATCAGGTTCTGCTGGCTGCAGCCCTTCGACGGGTGGGCGTTGTTCCACGAGTTCGGGTTGGCGCCGCCGCCCTGGCGATCGTGGTGGCCCATGTTGGCCGAGCCGTCGGTCTGGCTCGTCCAGTTGTTGCAGGTGTGATCCTCGCCGGCCGGGAAGCCCGTGCCATCGAGGTTCGAGCCGGTCAGGATATCGTGCGTGTTCGGCGTGTCGCCGCGCCCGTTCACGACCGTCCCCTTCTCGGTGAGCTGCGTTTCCTTGGTCAGGTTGTTCTTGTCCGAGTGCAGGTCGGCGACGCTGGCCGCGATCTGCACGCCCTTCGAGTTGAACCACGGTCCGGTCCCGATGCGGTCCTTGGCGTTCACCGCGTTCGGGCCCTGAGTGCTCAAGTACGCGTGCCACTGCTTGTTGCCGGCGCCGACGGCTTTAGCGAGGTTCTGGCAATGCGCGTCCGCACCGGCAAGGCCCCCGAGATTGGCGCCATTGCCCGAGCCGACGCTCGTGATGAAAAAGCTCATCCGGGGATCGGCCTGCGCCGCGCCCTGCGCGCTCAGCCCATGCGCCCCCGCCGCCATCACGACAGCCGCCGCCACCGCCCACATCACATGCTTCACGGTCCTGTCCTCCTGCCCGGCCTGGTGGGTGCACCGGACCGCGCAATCCTAGCGCAGAACCGAAGCCCAAGCCCCAAGCCCCAGGCCCCAGCCCTTATGATCCCGAAATGACCCCTGATGAGTTTCGCCGCGCCGGCTACGCGGTGATCGATTTCATCGCCGACTACCGCGCGCGCGTGGCTGAGCGGCCGGTGATGGCCCAGGTCGAACCGGGCGAGGTGAAGGCGCGCTTCCCGATCGCGCCGCCCGCAGCCCCGGAACCTGTAGACGCGATCCTGCGCGACCTCGACTCGCTGATCATGCCGGGGCTCACGCACTGGCAGCACCCTCACTTCTTCGGCTACTTCCCGTGTAACGGGACGCTCTCGAGCGTGCTCGGTGACTACCTCAGCACCGGTCTCGGCGTGCTCGGCCTCGCGTGGCAGTCGAGTCCGGCCCTGACCGAACTGGAGGAGGTCACGACCGGCTGGCTGCGCCAGATGGTCGGTCTCTCGGAACGGTGGAGCGGCGTCATCCAGGACACGGCATCCACGAGCACCCTGATCGCTCTGCTCTGCGCGCGCGAGCGCGCCACGCAGTACGGCGCCAGCCGCGGCGGGTTCCAGGCCGAGGAACAGCCGCTCGTCGTCTACACGTCGGCGCACGCGCACAGCTCCGTGGACAAAGCCGCGCTCCTGGCCGGCTTCGGCCGCGCGAACGTTCGCCACGTGCCGCACGACGAGGAGTACGCGATGAAGGCCGACGCGCTCGAGGCGGGCATCCTCGACGACCTCTCCCGCGGCTTGCGCCCGTGCGCCATCGTCGCAACGACCGGCACCACGACGACCACGTCGCTCGACCCGGTGAGTGCCATCGCGCCGCTGGCCGAGCGCCATGGGCTCTGGCTGCACGTGGACGCAGCCATGGCCGGCTCGGCTATGGTCCTGCCCGAGTGCCGCTGGATGTGGAACGGCGTCGAGCTGGCGGACTCGGTTGTCATCAACCCGCACAAGTGGCTCGGGGCGGCGTTCGACTGCTCGGTCTACTTCGTACGGGACCCGGAGCACCTCGTCCGGGTGATGTCCACCAACCCCAGTTATCTGCAATCATCAGCAGATGGCAGGGTGACGAACTACCGTGATTGGGGGATCCCGCTGGGGCGGCGGTTCCGCGCCCTGAAGTTGTGGTTCCTCGTGCGGGAGCAGGGCGTCGGCGGCCTGCAGTCGCGGCTGCGTCGTGACATCGCGAACGCGCAGTGGCTCGCAGATCGGGTGCAGCAGACGAAGAACTGGCGGCTGCTGGCGCCGGTGCCGCTCCAGACGCTCTGCCTGCGGCATGAACCGGACGGACTCAGCGGCGAGGCGCTCGATCGTCACACGCGTGAGTGGTGCGATCGCCTCAACAGGAGCGGCGCCGCGTACCTGACACCGGCGATTCTCGATGACCGCTGGATGGTCCGCGTCTCGATTGGATCGGAACCGACCGAACGCCCGCACGTCGAAGCGTTGTGGGCAATGATGCAGCAAGAGGTGGAGCGATGAGCGCGACGTTTGAAGTGATGAACCCGGCCACCGGCAGCGCGGTGGCATCGATCGCGGACAACGGCGCAGCCGAGGCCCGCGCCGCGGCTGCCCGCGCTGTGGCAGCGTTCGGCACCTGGCGCAAGACCACGGCTTACGAGCGTGCCGCCACCCTGCGCGCGTGGGCGTCGGCGATGATGGCCGAGGAAGCCGCGCTCGGCCGCACCATGACCCAGGAAATGGGAAAGCCGATCACCGAGGCGCGCGGAGAAGTTCGTTACGCGGTTTCGTTCGTCGAGTGGTACGCCGAGGAAGCCAAGCGCGTCTACGGCACGACGGTGCCGAGCCAGTTTTCACACAAGCGAATCCTCGTTCAGCCTCAACCCGTCGGGCCGGCGTACGCGGTGACGCCGTGGAATTTCCCGGCCGCGATGATCACCCGCAAGGCCGCGCCGGCGCTCGCCGCAGGCTGCACGGTGGTCGTCAAGCCGGCGGAGCAGTCGCCGTTGACCGCTGTCCGCCTCGCCGAGCTCTGGACCGCGGTGGGCGGCCCGCCGGACGTCTTCCAGGTGCTGCCGGCCTCGGATCCGGCCGCGGTGTCGCGGGTGTTCTTCGAGGATCCGGCGATTCGGAAACTGAGCTTCACCGGCAGCACCGAGATCGGCGTGCTCCTCGCCGGACAGGCCGTGAAGACGATGAAGCGGATGTCGCTCGAACTGGGCGGCCACGCGCCGTTCCTTGTATTCGGCGACGCTGACATCGATGCCGCCGTCAAGGAAGTGTTCGCGTCGAAGTTCCGCAATGCCGGCCAGACCTGCGTCTGCGCGAACCGCATCTACGTGCACGCCGACATCCACGATCGCTTCGTCGAGAAGTTCGCGGCCGCGACCTCCGGGCTCAAGGTTGGCGATCCGATGGATCCGGCCACGCAGGTCGGCCCGCTGGTGGACGCGCAGGGCCTGGCCAAGGTCCGCGCCCACGTGGATGATGCCCTGAGCAAGGGTGCGAAGGCGGTCGTCGGCGGCGGCGCAGGTGAAGGCTTGATCTTCAAGCCAACGGTTCTGACGTCGGTAAAACGCGGTATGCGGCTGCTGGAGGAGGAGACGTTCGGCCCGGTGGCGCCGATCGTGCCGTTCACGGACGACAGCGACGCCGTGCGCCAGGCCAACGACACGCCGTTCGGGCTTGCCGCCTACGTCTGGACGCGCGACCTCACCCGCGCCTTCCGCGTCGCCGAAGCGCTGGATTACGGCATCGTCGGCGTCAACGACGGTATTCCGTCCACTGCACAAGCGCCGTTCGGCGGCATGAAGATGTCAGGCGTCGGACGCGAAGGCGGTGTCTGGGGCATCGAGGAGTACCTCGACATGAAGTACGTGTCGTTCGGCTTGGGGAGCTGAACAGCGCGGCAGCGGGCGCCGGCTTCACGCCGCCGTCACGCGAAGGTCGATGAGCGACACGGCCAGCTTGCGTGAATCCTCGTTGAGTCCGAGCGCCGCGGGGCCGACGGCATCGGGAAGCATCAGCCGGATCCAGAGCAGGCCATCGTCGGGTACACGATCCGCGGGAATCGTCGCGAAGACGGCGACGGGATCTCCGGGCTCATCGCCTTCGAACGTTCGTTCCACCAGCGTGAGGCCGTTCACCTCGAGCCCAACCCGCTGGGATCTGTGCAACGGGTGCAGGAAGGGCACCAGGCGGAGACGGAGCAGCCACGAACCCGCGGCCGGCGCGCGCAGCACGAACAGAGCCGACGCACCATCGGTCCAGCGAGACGCGCCGTCGAAGGGCGAGAGACCCGACATTGGCTGGATGTGGCGGTCACTCCCGGGCTGACCGAACGCGTAGTCGACGTCCGCGACAGCTCGTCCGGCGATCAGCCCGGCGCCAAGTTCGCCGAGCAGGTGTGCGCGCTCCTCGAGCCAGGCGCGCAGGTGTGACCCAGGCGGCGACCACTCCTCAACGTAGCGCGCCAGCGTCGCCCGGCTGGACGCGATGTTCTCGCGCCACGTATCGTCGGCGAGCGCGGCCGCGTAGATCGCCGAGTACTGGCGAGCCTGTGCGTTCACCCCGCCTTCCGATCGGACGCGATCGGCAACGAGCCCCGCATCCTCGACAGAGTAGCGATCGATCTCGCCGAGTACGGATTCGACGGTGACCGGCGCGCGCAATGTCGCGAGACCGAAGTTCAAGGGCCGCCACTCGTCGTAGCGGGCCGGCGACACCCAGCCGGCCAGCCCGCGCCCGTCGCAGACGATCACGCCGCGCCCGCAGGCCATTGCTTCGAGCGCCGACAACGCGGATGTAAAGACGAGGTCTACGCCCTCGAGTGCTTGCTCGGGTGCGTCGAGGATGCGGCCGACGGCCGATCCCGCGATGTCGAGATCGATGTCACGCTCGCCGCAGGCGCGGCGAACCGCGTCGAGGTGACCGTGATTCTTCGCAAAGGCCAATGCGCGTCGCGGCTTGGGTGACAGATCCCGGCCCGGAGCGAACCGCGCGAGATCCGGTTGATTGAGGATCACGGAGATCCGCGCGGGGTCCGCGCCTTCCGCGCGGAGCCGTGACGCGACGGTCTCGTCAACCGCCACGTAGCGGCGGACCGCCGGGAACAGAGGCGGGCTGTCGTGCCAGGCGACGAAGTCGTGGCAGACGAAAATGGCCGGCGTGTCGGGACAGCGGGCCATCGCCGTGACCGTGGCCGGCAGGTGATGTCCGTGAATGACGTCGATTGGAGGCAGCGATTCGTGCAAGTTGTCCACGACACAGACGGCCGAGGATCGCAGTTCCTCGGCGATGGGACCGAGCCGAGGCGAATACACGATCGGACGGTGACCGAGATCCCGCAGGGCCAGGGCGAGATTGCGGGCGACGCTCTCGGTGCCGGAACGGCCGTTCAGAATCAGGTTCGTGACGAGGACCGTGAGCCCGTGATTGCTCACGACGCCGCCTGCACCCACTCCGACAACCGGCGCTCGAACGGAAGCAGGTGATCGTGCAGTCGCAGGACCTCCGAGTACTTTCCCTGTTGTACCCGCTGCTCACCGTGCGTCTCGTAATAGGGCGGCGCGTCAGCGAAACGCTGTGCGAGCCCCATCCGTGAGCTCGGGACGAGCGTTTCGGTGCGGAACGTCTGGCGCCCATGGCGGGCGAGGAGGGTTTCTATCTCCTGTTCGAGCGAAGGTCCCGCCGATCTCGCGTAGGTGCGGGCGAGCTCGACTTTCTCCGTCAGGTCCTCGTCGCTCAGCTCGTGGCGCTTTCCGTCTGCAGGGATGGCATCCGCGTTGGGAAGACCTGTCACGGCAAACTCGAACGCCGTCGCCCTCTGGCCGCGCGTTGCCGCGACGTCGACGGCAGCGCCTGCGATCAGGCCGCACAGGTCGTGCGTCGGGTTATAGCCTTCGATCGCGTCCGCGGCGACTTGCGTGACCCGCCGGTCGACAATCGTGTCGGAGAGATCCTGCGCTACCGCGAGCAGCGGTTCGTAGGCGCCCCTCAGCAGCGCGGTGTAGATCGCGTGGTCGGTGACTGCGCCGAACGGCGATTGCGGCCGGGCGCCCGCGCGTTCCAGCGAGGCACGAGTCATCTCGAGCCGCGGATGGCCGGTGCTCCCAGACCCGTCGGTCAGGACCGAGACGTACGGTTGGAGCGAGGTGACCCACCCCCAGACGCTCAACTCATGCCCGGGATGACCGATCACGAGGAGGGCGGGTTGAGACTTACTGGCGCCGGTGTGAACCAATCAGGCGAAGAGTTTACCGCAGTAGAAGAAACCACGAAGGCACGAAGAGCACGAAGGAAGACACGAAGCCTTTTGGGGAAGCATGCGTGACACCCCCAAAGGAATTCTTCGTCGTCCTTCGTTTCCTTCGTGCCTTCGTTGTCTCTTTCGGTGCAGCAACGCGGGCGAAGTTTACCGCTATACTCCGCCGCATGCGACGGCTGCGCACGAAGGCTCGGGCCCACCAATGATCTCACGCCGCGACCTGCTCAAGGCGGCGGGCGCCGCGGCTGCCGGCGCCGCCGTGCCGGCGCGGACGGGTGCGGAGGTCTCGACGACTGCCGAGAGGCACGACCTCCGACACGAGGCGGCGACTCGCGCGCCGCTCGAGTCGCTCACCGCCGAGGAAGCGGAGCTGCTCACGGCGATTGTCGCCCGGCTGATTCCGGCCGATGCCAACGGCCCCGGCGCGGTCGAAGCTGGCGCGGTCACCTACATCGATCGCGCGCTGGCCGGCCCGCTCGTGGCCTCTCGGGAATCGTATCGCCGCGGCCTGGCCGCGCTGGAGCGGTACGCCATCCAATCGCGCGGAGCGCCGTTCCGATCGATGACAGCGGTGGACCAAGACTCGGTGCTGATTGATGTCGAGGCCGGTTCGGCCACCCAATCGGCCGGATTCGACGGCAGTTCCGCCACGTTCTTCTCCATGGTGCGCGCACACACCTGGCAGGGGACCTTCGGCGATCCGTATTACGGCGGCAATCGCGGCTACATCGGCTGGGATCTGGTTGGCTACCCTGGCGTACGGACCGCCGTGACACCCGACGATCAACGTCTCGGCCAGCTGCCCCCGCGGGTGCGGCGCTCGGCCTACGACGGCGACTCGTTCAACAAGGCATGACCCAGACGCTCAAGACGGCGGACGTGGTGATTGTCGGCCTCGGCGCGGCCGGAGGCATTGCCGCCCTGCCGCTCGCGGAAGCCGGCCTGGACGTGGTCGGTCTCGAGGCCGGCACCAGGCTGACGCGCCGGGATTTTGCGCCCGACGAGATCAGGAACAACGTCCGCAACTGGCCGCAGGCAGTGCAGAAGGCCAACCACGAAGTGCCGACGCACCGCCCGAATCCCGACACGCCTACGACCCGCGCCGCCAGTCATCCGATGATGAACGGCGTCGGCGGCACGACACTGCACTACTGGGCGCAGAGCTGGCGACTCAACCCGTGGGACTTTCGTGTCGCGAGTGAGACGACCCGCCGTTACGGCCGCTCGAGGCTGCCGGCCGGGACGACTGTCGAAGACTGGCCCTTGGGCTACGACGAGCTCGAGCCCTACTACGACACGGTCGAGTGGGAGACCGGGGTCGCCGGGCGGGCCGGCAACGTCCGGGGCACGCTCGACCCGCTCGGCAATGTCTTCGAGGGGCCGCGCCAGCGGGATTACCCCATGCCTCCGCTGCGAGGCACCGGGTTCACCGATCTGATGGCCGCGGCCGCGCGCAGCCTGGGGTGGAAGCCCTTCGCCGGCCCGGCGCAGATCAACTCGCGCACGTTCCAGGATCGTTCGCCATGCATGTATCACGGCTTCTGCAACCGCGGCGGCTGCCACGTGGATGCGAAGAACGGGACCGCCGTCACGACGATTCCGCGCGCCGAGAAGACCGGCCGCTTCACGGTGGTGACCCGCGCGCACGTGACCGCGATCGACGTCGATCAGCGAGGCCGCGTCTCCGCGGTACGGTACGTCACTGATGGCACGGAGTTCGTGCAGCCGGCGCAGGCGGTGTTGCTGGCGGCCTACACCTACGAGAACGTCCGTCTGTTGCTGCTCTCGAAGTCGCGCGGGTTCCCGAATGGCCTGTCGAACAACCATGGGCAAGTCGGGCGTCACTATCTGAGTCACGCTCAGGAAGGGCGGGTCACGGCGCTGTTCCCGTTCGATCTCAACACCTGGTACGGCCTTCCCGCCCAGGGCACGGCCGTGGACGACTTCGCGGACGATAACTTCGACCACGGCGGGCACGACTTCATCGGCGGCGGCAACCTGTGGGTCTACTCGGATCGTCGTCCAATCGGCGCGGCCAACATGCCAACGTTCGGCCGCGCGCCGTCGTGGGGCTCGGCGTGGAAGGCGTTCATCCGCGAGAACGCCGATCGCGTCAATGTTTCCTACTTGCAGAAGACGACGCTGCCGTACGAAGGCAACTATCTCGATCTCGATCCGCATGTGAAGGACCCGCTCGGCTTTCCGGTGATTCGCATCACGGCCGACTACCGTGACAACGAGCGCCGGCTCAACGACTTCATCCAGGATCGGATGGAGCGGTGGTACCGCGCCGCCGGCGCGGTGGCCGTCATCCGGAGTCCGCTCGGGACGATGGGGCCATCGACGCACACCTATGGCGGAACGCGCATGGGCGAGACCGCGGAAACCAACGTCGTGAACCGGTGGGGATTCTCACACGAGGTGCCGAACCTCGGCGTCCTCGGCGGATCGGTGATGGGCACGAGCGGCGCGAGAAACCCGACGCTCACAATCCAGGCGCTGGCCTGGCGAACCGCCGATCACCTGGTGAAGAACTGGAAGACGATCGCCGAGTAAAAGAAACCACGACCGCCTCCGCTGAAGCTACGGCGAGTCCGCCGAAGCCTTGGCGAAGGCGGAAGGCACGACGGGCACGAAGGAAGGCACGAAGCCTTTTAGGGAAGCACGCGTGACACCCCCCAAAAGAATTCTTCGTGCGTCCTTCGTTTCCTTCGTGACTTCGTGGTCTCTTTTTACTGCTTGGTGAAGGTGACCGCGGCGCCGCCCTGTGTCGGAGCCACACCGAGATTGAACTTCGCGCCACCGACGCCGACCGTCACTGCGCGCGCCGAGGCAATGCCCATCGCGGCGCCCATGATCACGTCGCTCATGTTGTGCTTGTTGGCCGACATGCGAGCCAGGCCGACGTAGGTTGCGAAGCCGAAGGCGGGAATGCCGGCCTTCCAACCAAAGTGCCGTTCGAGAACCGTAGCGGTCGCAAACGCGCTGGCCGTGTGACCGGAGGGGAAGGAGCCGTTGTCGCTGCCATCGGGCCGCGTACGGTGGGCCACGAGCTTGAGACCCTGCACCAGCACCTGCGAGGTGAGTTGCGCGCGGATCAGGTCGCCGCCGACCTCGGAGGCCTTCGCGTTGCCGGTCATCGCGCCGAAGGCCCACGTGCCGACTGCGGCACCGGCCTGCACGGCGAAGCTGCCGCCGATGTTGCCCGGCTCGAACGCCCGCTTGCTGAGGTCCTCCTGCGACTCGCGAATCCCCGCGGAATCCCACGTGGCGGCGACAGCCGCCGCCGGGGCGAAGACGCCCATCACGATTGCCGTGTCCTTGCTGGTGAAGAACGTCTCGAGATCGTGGCCGAGCGAGGTGAATGGATTACGTGCTGGCCGCGGGGTGAACGTGACGCCGCCGGGCGTTGGGGGTAGCGGATCCTTCGGCAGGCCGACGACGTGATCGGCAGCGACCGAAGCTTGATCGGCAGCGACCGCAGCGGGGAGTTGTTGAGCAGCTGTCCATTGAGCGGTCGAGAGGAGTACGACGAGAACGGTCGCGGAGACGCGCGAGTACATTGGCTGTCTGCCTTGGGAGAGACGGCGTTGATCGGCGTTATCGAATGAAGACGGTAGACCCAGTCTACATTTTGGTTACGCCGCCAGGCAGTGACCGCATTTACCGCCGTTGGCGGCAAGTATCAGCGCGCGGATTATTACAAATCGTTCATGAATCAGCGGACGCGCCACGCTCCTATTCAAGCCGGCGCGCGAACAAGGCGCTGGCGGCGAAGGCGAGCGCCAGCGACAATGCGGCGGCCAGCGCGCAGACAACCAGCGCGCGGAGGGCGTGCCGGTAATCGAGCGCGTGCTTGACGCCGAATACCATCGCCGCGAACATCCACGCGCCCACCACCACGAACACCGCGCCGCGCCCATTGGGAATGAGCCCGAACACCAGCAGCAGTCCAGGAGCGGCCGCAAATCCCGTCGTTCGTAACAGTTGCCCCCAGTCGGCCTGGGTGTCGGGTTCCGGAAGGACGTTCGTGCCGATCTGGAAGACCAGCATCGCCCACGCCGACCAGGTGACGACTGCGAGGGCAGTGACCGCAACGAGCGTTTCGACTCTCGTACCGAGCCAGTCCCCGGCCCCGATTCCCGCCGCCACGCTGGCGAGGACCACCGCCGCCATCGCCTGCGACGTCGTCCGGCGGTCGGCCTCGATGCCTTCGTACATCCCGGCGTCCATGATGGCCGCGCCAAGCAGCCGGTACGCGAAGAGTCCCATTGGCACATTGTAAGCGCCGCCAAAAGCCGAGACCCCGGGGACGGCATCTGCCGCCTCCCGGGGTCTCGTTCGCACCAGAGTGGCCTCGCGGAGCCTGGACCTCTCAGTGCCAGCGTTCGGCGTGCCCGGCAGCAAGCCCGAGCGACGCGCTGCGGCTGGCCAGCCAGTCGATGTCGAGGATCGACCAGAGCACCTGATCGTGGACCAGCCCATCCTTACGGAACGAGCGACGAAGTATTGCCTCGTGCACTGCGCCGATCTTGCGAAGCGCGCCGTTGCCGCGGCCGTTGCCGACTGCCGACCGCGCCTCGAGCCGCTGCACGCCGACCGAGCCGAACGCGAAGTCCAGCGTGTGCGTGGCACCCTCGAGAAACAATCCAGTTCCCCAGAACGGCCGGCCCAGCGCAAAACCCCATTCCGCGCTGGTAAAGGAGTTGTCCAGGGCCCGCAGCTGGAACACTCCCACCGCGTGCTGCATGCCCCTCGGCACTACGCCGAAGCAGACATACGAGCCCTCTTCGCGCTTCTGGTTCGCCCAGGTGATGAACCGCTCGAAGCCTTCGAGGCTGGTCGGGGGAGGCGAGAGGAACCGCGCCACCTCGGTGGCGGCCAGCATGCTCAACAGCGAGCCGGCGTCCGACGGCTGCAACGCACGAAGCGTGAGCGATTCGCCGACGATCGTCGGCGGCGACTGCCGCCAGTCGTGAACGCCCGACGCGATTGGCGGAACCACGGCCGGCGCCGACGGCGTGTGCAGCGGCAGCGGGGCAATCGGAGCCGGGTTGTATTGAGGAGCGAGCAACGTCGTCGCCATGGCTATTGCCTCCCTTCCGGCTGCCGTGGGCCGGCGTTGTCCAACAACGAGCTTTCACCCCAAACGACGTTCTCGCCCCAGACCACGTTCTCACCCCAGACGATGTTTTCGCCCCAGACGATGTTCTCGCCCCAGACGATGTTTTCACCCCAGACGATGTTCTCGCCCCAGACCACGTTCTCGCCCCAGACGATGTTCTCGCCCCACACGATGTTCTCGCCCCAGACGATGTTTTCGCCCCAGACGATGTTCTCGCCCCACACGATGTTGGTGGCCCAGGCGACCCGGTTGGTGTAGATCGCCTCGCCCCAGACGATGTTCTCGCCCCACACGATGTTCTCGCCCCAGACGATGTTCTGCCCGTCGATGGTCGTGTTCGTGGCGATGCCCTGCGTCAGCCACCAGTTGTTTGCGGGAACCGCGGGGTTGAGCACGCCGGCCAGCTGGGACGCGCCGAGCGGGTTCAGCGCGCCGGCTCCCTGCGCGAGCGTGTCGTAGCGGGCCCCGTTCTCGTCGGTCATCAGGAAGGCAGAGTGCTGAAGCATCGCCTTCACGGCATTCGGCGTGTGCCTGGCGCCGAACATGTGGCGCGACTGCTCGATCGCGAGGGCAACCGCGCCGCTCGCGACAGCCGCGGCCATGCTCGTGCCGCTCAGCCGCATCGACACTCGCGATCCGTACACCGGGCCGTGCATCGTCGGGTAGTTGGCATAGAGGTATTGCTGCGTGTTCGCCGGACCGATCAGCCGGTGACCGGGCGCGACGATGTCCGGCTTCGCGAAGCCGTCGTACCACGTCGGTCCGCGCGAGCTGTAGTCGGCGATCAGATCGTCGGTGCGCCGGGCGGTGTCGAACGTTTTCTCCGCGCCAACCGTGAGCGCTGACGGCGCATTTGCCGGCGAGGTGATGCCGGCATAACCGACCTGGCCGGTGGTCGGGTTCATCCCGACGTTGCCAGCCGAGACGACGACCACAATGCCGGAGTGCACGGCCGCTTCCACCGCCTGCACGAGCGGGTCGGTGGCCGACGCCTCGTAGATCGGGTGGCCCAATGACAGGTTGATGACGTCGATACCGTAGGCCGCGCGATTGTTCACCGCCCACTGGATCGCGTTGATCACCTGG
>DATJFF010000132.1:0-8958 GCA_035495795.1 Vicinamibacterales bacterium | reverse complement strand
GCGTGCTCGCGGCGCCCTGACCGGCGCAGACCGTGCTGCGCGGACGGGCGAACGTACCCTTACCCGCATGCCGGAACGCGCGACGCGGGCGAAGGCCACCTGCGCGAATTGCGGCGCCGCCATCCGCGCGAAGGACCGCTTCTGCGCCAAGTGCGGCACGCCGATCGCCGCGGCCCAGGCGCCCCAGCCCACCGCCGCGCAGTCGAGCGCGTCCCTCCAGGTCGATGCCGCCGAGACGGCCGACGCCCTCCTCGAGCAGCGGAAGGTCGTCACGATCCTGTTCGCGGACCTGTCGGGTTCGACCCCGCTCGCCGAGAAGCTCGACCCCGAAGAGCTCCGCGGCATCCTCGGCAGCTACTTCGGCGTGCTTGCGAGGCAGATCCAGCGATACGAGGGCACGATCGACAAGTACATCGGCGACGCGGTAATGGCCGTGTTCGGCGCGCCGATCTCGCACGAGGACGACGCCGAGCGAGCCGTGCACGCGGCGCTCGCGATGCAGGCGTCGATCGTGCGCCTCAACGACGACCTCGACCGCAAGTACGGCGTCCGGCTCGCGCTGCGCATCGGCGTGAACACGGGCGAGGTCGTGGCCGGGCTCCTCGCCGGCGAAGTCCAGCGGGCCTACACGGTCGTCGGCGACGCAGTGAATACCGCGCAACGGCTCGAATCGGCGGCCCCGCTCGGGCAGGTCCTGGTGAGCGAGACGACGCGGCGCCTTGCGATGCATCGGTTCGAGTTCGAACGCCGAGATCCGATCACGCTCAAGGGCAAGAGCGAGCCGGTGGTCACGTATCGGGTCGTGCGCGAGCTCGACACGACGATCGAACCGGACGCCACATCGTTCGTCGGTCGCCAATCCGAGCTCGACCAGCTCGCGGTCGCGCTGCAGCAGGCGCGAGCGGGCCGCGGCACGGTCATCGCGATCGTTGGCGAGCCCGGTGTCGGGAAATCACGGCTGCTCGCTGAGTTCCGCAACACGCTGACCAGCGACATCGACCGCATGACCGCGCGTTGCGCGTCGTACGAGCAGTCAACGCCATATGCGCTGATCGCCGATTTCATCCGCGGCGCGTTCGGGATCCATGCCGCAGACGATGAAGTCGCTGCCACCGGGGCCCTGGGCGCTGGACTCACGCGCTACGCGCAGGAGATCGAATCCGTGGTCCTCGCGGTGATCCTCGAGATCATCGGATACCCGGCGCGCTCGACGCTCGATCCCGAGCGCAAGAGAACGCTTCTGGTCGGGTTTCTTCGATCCGTCCTTCAGCGAGCCGCGGCTCGCGCCCCATTCCTCCTCGCCGCCGAGGATATGCATTGGATCGACGATGCGAGCCTCAAAGTGCTCGGCGAACTCGTCGGCGACACCAGTTCCCTTCCGTGTCTCTTCATCACAACAAGCCGTCCGAGCTGGAGCCCGCCTTGGCCGTCGCAGCACATCGCCGTGGAACCGTTCGACGACGCCGGCGGTCGCGCGCTGATCGAAGCGGTGCTGCAGATGCCGGTCGAAGCGGGGCTCGCGGAGAGCGTGCTCGGACGAACGGGTGGCAACCCGTTCTTCATCGAGGAGGTCGTCCGCGAGCTGCAGAGCGCCGGACAGCTCACCGAGCGGGACGGGCGCATCGGTGGCGACCCGCGGGCCGCCGAGCGACTACCGGCGACCGTCCAAGAGGTCCTCGAAGCACGCTTGGACCGCCTGCCCGATGTCGCGACCCGCGTCGTGCGCCCGGCCGCCGTGATCGGCCGGACCTTCTGGTACCGCGTGCTCGCTGAGCTGTTGCCAGAGGGATCCGTGGGCGGCGGTCTCGGCGTGTTGGAGTCGGAGGGCTTCGTCGTGCCACGAGCGACGAGGCCGGAGCTCACCTACGCGTTCCGCCAGGCGCTCATCCGCGACGTCGCCTACCAGACGCAGCTGCTCAGCGTGCGGCGCAAGACCCATACGGCAGTTGGCGCAGCGATCGAGGCGCTCTTCGCCGATCGGCTCGACGAGTTCATCGATCTGCTCGCCTACCACTATCAGCGCGGTGACGACGTCCAGCGCGCGCTCGTGTGGCTGATGCGCGCCGCGGATCGTGCCAAGAGCCTCTTCGCGAACGAGGAGGCGCTTGCCCTATACGCCTCCGCACTCGAGCGGGCGGCTGATGGTGACGGCCCGTCGGACGCGGCCACAGTGCTCGAGCGGCGAGGCGAGGTGCTGACACTCATGGGCCGGTATGACGAGGCCGTGACGAGCTTCGGCGCGGCCGCCGAACGTGGCGGCGGTCTCACCGCTGCGCGGCAAGCTGCGCTGCTTCGTAAGACGGGCATGGCGCAGAACCTCAAGGGAACGTACGACGATGCCGAGACATCGTTCGCTCAGGCGGGGGCGCTGGCCCGCCATGACGGCGCCGAGCGGGCGCGCATTCAGCTGCAGCTCGGCCAGCTCCACTGGGGCCGCGGCCGCCACGCCGATGCACGCAAGACGCTCGAGGCCGCCGTACGGGCGGGCGAGGCGGCTGGCGCCGATGACATCGTGGCCGAGGGCCTGAAGCTCATCGGGAATGTCCTCATGATGAGTGGCGATCGCGCTGAAGCCCAGAGCTACTACGAGCGGAGCCTGGAGCTCTACGAGCGACACGGTGACGTCGCCGGACTTGCGAATGTCCACAGCAACCTGGCGATCGTTCATCGCCGCATGGGCCGCTGGGAGGAGGCCATCGCCGAGCTCGAGCAAAGCCTGGCGCTCCGCAAGCGGATGGGCGACCCGTGGGGCATCGGGACCGTTCAGAACAACATCGCTGAGATCTACCGGACGCGCGACGATGCCGCGCGGGCCGTCGCAGCGTACGAGGACGCCCTCGCGATCTGGCGGCCGATCGGCTACCGCGCGGGGGTGGTGTTGGCGCTCACCGGACTTGGCGCAGCCGTCGCCGAGGCCGGCGAGCCGGACAAGGGATTGGCGATCCTCCATGAGGCCGAAGAGGGCTGGCTCGCTCTTGGCAGCACGACCTACCTCCCGGACCTGTACGAGTTCGTCGCGTCCGCTGAGTTGGCGCGCGGCGACTTGGACGCTGCCTCCGCCGCCGTCGCTCGATCGCGTGAGCTCGCGGTCGGTGCGACCGCGACGTACAAGCTCGCCGTGCTCGATCGCATTGCCGGTCAGATCGCCTTCGCCCGAAATGATCCGGAGGCGGGGCGGGCGCTCCTGGAACGGAGCCGGGCCGCCCTGGCAGCCTTAGATGAGGTCGCCGAGCTCAGGCGGACGGAAATGGCGATCGCCAGAGCCACGCCGCGCTGAGCGCGCGCTACTTGTGCAGGACGATGCTGCCACTGGCGATGACGGTCGTCGGGTCACTGTCGTCAGATGCGCCCAGTTGATTGTCGTACACGACCACGTTATTCGCGTCCCAGATCTTGATCCGGAACTTGTCCGTCCCGCCGCCGCCATTCACCTGTCCGTCGATCGCGGTCAGCAAGAAGCCGTACCCAGCGGTCCCGTTGAGCGTGCCGGAACCCTTGTATTGCGCTCGGGCGCCGGATACGACGAGCCACTGGTACGACGTGCTCTTGAACATGAGATTCGCGAGCTGGAAGTCGAACTGGGTGTTGCCGACCGGCAGCGTCACGCCCTTTTGATACTTCGAAACGAAGCCGAAGTTGGCCGGTCCGCTGAGCGACGGCGCCGGCGTGTAGGCGCCCGGAGGCGAGCTGATCGTGCCGCCACCAGTCACGAATCCCGAGCTGGCGTCGTAGACGGCGACGAGACTGGGGGCAGACGCCTTCGAGAAGATATTCGCCGCGTCACCACCGACGACCGTGGCGGTGATCGAGTACACGCCGGTGGGTAGACCGGTGATCGTGATCGAAGACGAGCCACCGCCGGCGGTCACCGTGACCGGTCCGCTCGCCAGGGCAACGTCTGCGAGGACATCGCGGACGACATAGCAGACGACGGCGCCGGTCAACGAGCGGCTGCTGGTGATCGTCGCCGAAGCGGTGAGAGCGTTACCGAGCTGGACCAGCGTGCCGCTGGTGTTGGTCACGGTCGTGTCGGCCGGATTCAGTGCCAGCGTGGTCGTCGCCGATGAGCCCAGGTACCGGTCGTTCGTCTGTGACGCGGTCACGCCGCCGCCAAGGTCGATCGTGCCGCCGAAGCTGGCCGTCACGCTGTACGTCCCGTCCGCCAAGCTTGTGGCGTTCGTCAGGCGGGCGCGTCCGGCAAAGTCGGTGATGTCGTAGGACCAGTAGGTCTGGCTGCCGGTCGTCGCTCGGAACACCACGGTCTGGTCCCGCAGCGTGCGCGCCCCAGTGGAGGTGTCGCGCAGCGTCGCGACGAGCGGCGTACAAGCCGGTGCGACCGAGAGCGCGGTCTCGCGCTTCGTGATCGTGAACGACAGCGGCGCGGTCGAGGAGCCAAGCAGGTCGGATGTCTCGTCGAAGGACGCCCGGACGTCGTACACGCCCGGCGTCTGCAACAGGGCGATCGAGGCGGTCGCCATACCGCTCGCATCGGTGATCACCTGGCGACGCTCCGAGCCGATGCCGAACGTAAGGATCCGGCCGGCAAGCGAACCCGTCGCGTTCGTCAGCTGCGCGGTGAATGTTGCCTGCTCCCGATAGGTCCCCATCGTCGGAGGCGTGCCGCTGAATGTGACGGACGTGGGCTGCTTCGGGAGCGCCGGCAGCACCGTGTCCGGACCAGGGACGTAGTACGCGCCCTGATTCGTCGCGAGCGTGACCAGACCGACTCCGTTGACTGCCTGGACCATGAAGCGGACATCACCGGACGCCGTGGTCCCGAGGGCGAGCTGACCGGTCCACAGCGTCGATGACGAGCTGTCCTGGCTGAGGTCAAGGGACTGCCACTTGCCTGCGAACGGTCCACTCGTCGCGGTGTACGTGACCCACACGCCCTGGATGCCCGCTGCCGGGAGCCCGGCGACGTTCACGCCGAAGTTGACGTTGCCGCCACTCGGCACCGCGGACACGCGCAGGATCGACGGCGCGGACGCGTTGGCCGATGCGCCGGTCCATCCGCTGTAGAACAGCCGGAACGACTGGGGACCGGTGAATTCGCGCAGCGTCCCGCTGCTCGAGCCGGCGGGATTCGAGACGTACTGCGCCGGGAATACGTTGAGTCGAGTCTGGCCGCCGTCGCGCAATGCGTCGAGGTAGTTCACCCTCCAGAACTGCACCGGGTAGAGCACGTTCGAGACGAATGGCGAATGGATGCCGCGCAGCTCGGTCGCTGGCGCGCCGGTCAGCGGCACGATGTTCGGCAGATCGGTGAAGCTGCCTCCGCGGAATCCGACGCCGCGCAGCACCGTCCCCGCCGGCGACGCGAGGGTCACGTTCCGCGTCTCGAGCGGCAGCACGGGCTCGGCTGGTTCCACCACGGTGCCGCTCGAGCCCGTGGCGTAGGTGGCCGTGGTGGTCGAATTGTCGCTGGTGTTCTTGAGGTCGACCGTCTTCAGGGTCAGGGACGGTGTGATCGACGCGTCCGCTGTGCGGAGCTGCAGAGCCGCTCCGGGATTCGTCACGACCAGGCCGGCGCTGGTCACGATGGACGTGTTCGATGCCGCGGCGAGCCGGGTTCCTGGCATGTTCACGCTGAGCTGAGGCACGCCGAAGAGGGTCTTCTCGACGATCGTCTTCTCATCGATCGCTCGCAGCTGCGGCGTGGATGCGAGGTACGCCGCCTTGGCGCGCACGAGCGCCTGTCCGATTGAGACCGCGCCGGTGCCGCGACGCAGCTCCTGGCTGAACAGGAGGTTCAGCCGCTCGTCGTACTGGATGGTGTCGGTGTCGCCGTAGCCATAGCCCTGGTTCGCGATGAGGGCCATGCCCTTGATCGCGGCGGCTTGTGCGAAGTCGGGTTCCCGGGTCACGCCCGGGACATCGGCCGAGTCGACCTCGTTGAATCCGGCGTGACAACCGATGCTGAAAATGATCGCGTTACGGAGATCGAGCGTGGACGCGGCGAGCTCCGAGGCGAGGAATCGCGTCGTGTAGTCCGCCGCGAGCATCGTCGCCGGGCTGAAATGCGCGCCGAAGAAGGACACGTCGTGACGCGCGTTGAGATACAGCGCGCGCAGCTGCCCGGCGGTCCAGGCGCTCGGGTCCGTGGGTGGAAGGCTGCCGGACTCGATGAGCGCATCCGCCGTCTTGCCCGTGCCCAGCTCGAGCTGGCTCCGGATGGCCGTCGCCGCGTCGGCCATGAAGTCGTACCCGGTCACCAGGGATGGCGTCGTCACGGGCGTGACCCCGCCGGAAGTGAGCAGGTAGGCGTCCAGCACGCTCGTGATCTCGGCCGGCTTCTCGACCAGCCGGCCGACGGCGAGCTCGGGCACCGGGAAGCTGTGGTCCCCGTACGACACTTCCGTGCGCGAGCCGTACCGGTCCTGGCCCAGGATGTAGCCGAGCCGGAGGTTCGCCTGCGACGGGCTGGCGTCCAGCACGGGCGGATAGAAGGTGCGCTCGTTCGCGAGGCCGGCCTCGTCAGGCTGCCTGAAGGATGGGATCGCCTGGTCGTTCCCGACCAGGACGACGTACTGCAGCGGGTTCACGGCCCAGTACAGGTTCACGATGTCCTTGACGGCATAGGCGACCTGGTTCTTCCCGTAGGGGCACGACGGACTCGGATCGGCCTGGGCGTTGGCGGCGGTCACCTTCGCATCGGCACCGACATTGACGATCACGCCCGCGACCTCTGGCCGTGCGGCGTACGCGGCGAGCCGAGCGTCGAGCGCGGTCAGCTCGGATGCCGATGCGCCCGCGAACGGCGGACGCGTCCGGTCCGTGAGGATCACTGTCTTGTAGCTGCCGGCGGTGGCGGTCGTCGTCGTGGCCACCGCGATCGGTGAGATCGCCGTGCACGACCCGGTGGCCTCGATGACGCTCAGCGTGAACGGCGCCGCCAGACTGAATGCGCCGTTCCGCCCACGAACGCGGACGTAGAAGTCCTGGTCGTTCTCCCATGTGTTGCGGATGATCCCTTCACTCGAGGTGCCGTTGAACGCGGATACCGCGATCAGCGCCTTCGTCTGCGCGCCCGAGTAGGCATCCGGAGTGATCCCCTCGGCCGAGTAGGCGTCCGGCGAGAACGCGTCCGGCGAGAAGGCATCGGGACTGAACGCATCCGGCGAGAAGGCATCGGGCGAGTACGCGTCCGGCGAGAAGGCATCCGGACTGAACGCATCCGGCGAGAAGGCATCGGGACTGAAGGCGTCCGGAGAGAATGCGTCGGGCGAGAACGCGTCCGGTGCGAAGTCGGCGCCGGCTTGAACCAGGGCCTTTGGGCTGCTGAGCGCGGCCGCATACGCCGCCACGTTCTTGTAGAGCGTGAGGTCATAGTTCGCCGGTAGGCCGGTCAGTGTGACGATGACCTTGCCGCCCGGATGGACGGTGAACTTGAACCACGCCGACTGACCTTGACGGTACAGGTGCTCTTGCTGGGTGACCGCGATGCCGGGCGTGGCGAGCGGATCGATCCGTCTGGCGACCGGCCATGCGTGATTGTGCAGATCGATGGGCGACGACCCGGAGATCGTTCCGCCATCGCCGACGGTGAACGGTCCGCCACACGTCGTGTATCCCAGAGTGAAGGCGACCGTGTAGGCGCCCGGCGCGAGGCCGACGAACACGAACGCTCCGTCGGTGTTTGCCGTTGTCGACGCGACCACGGCCGTGCCGCTGAACATCGTGACCTGCGCGCCGGGAAGTGGCGACTCGCCGCAGCTTGCGATTCCGGCGATGATCGTTGTCCCGGCGACATTGTTGTTCGGCTTGGCGTCCGTGGCGTCCGAGGCCACGGTATTGGTGACGGGCAACGTCCCGGGGGCAGTGGGCGCCGTAACCTCGAGCGTCCCGCTCGCGCTCGCCCCAACCGCCAGCGAGCCGGCGGCGCACTGCCAGGTTTGGGTGGGCAGCACCAGCGCATCGAGGCTGAAGAGCTGCACCGGGGGCGAGCAGTTCGCGCTGCTTGCGGTGACGACGAGCGCCGTCGGCAGCGTCACGTACATCACCGCGTTGGCCGCGGCGTACGGCCCGAGATTCGTCACCGTTGGGGTGATCGATACCGTGCCACCTGGCGCGACGGTTGCCGGTGAGGCGCTGATCGCTGCCGATAGATCGGCGTCGGTGGGGAGATTCACCACGAGCGCGACCAGACTCAGACAATCTTGGACAGCCGGGGAAGTGATGTTGACGCTGTTGCTACCGACCGTGAGCTGCGGCGTGATGTCAACGGACCTGATGTCCCACAGGCCACCATTGGTCGATGCGGCCGTCGGTCCGTTGGGCACTGAGTCACCCTGAAAGACGGCACCGGCGGGGACGATCGGCGTGCCGTTGTACGCGATCGCACCGTCGCTCAACGTGCTCTGTCCATCGCTGACATGGAACTCGAGGCTCGCCGCACCGCTCGACCAGTACGGGATGGTGAACGATGCGTTCCATCCGCTGCCATCGAATGCATTGGCGAAGTTCGAGTCGTTGCCGTCAAGGACCGTGATGTCCCGGTTGTTGGATGGGTTGCCATCGTCGAAGAACACCAGGAGCGAGACGCCATTGATGTCGGCGATGGGCGCGCCGGTGTCATCCGTCTTCCTGAAATTGGCGAGAGAATAAGAAGTGGTCGCCGAGGTGACGAGGTTCGTGACATCGGCTCGATAGGCCTGGCTATTTTGGAAGAACCAGCAGTTGTCGCTGGAGAATCCGATATTCGTGCCGGTGACCGGTGTTCCCGCAAAGGTGACGTTCGCGTTAGCCGCCGAGTTGGCGCTGTTGGTGGGACCGTGCCAATAGAGGAGTGCCTTTGTCACGGTCCCGGTAAATGCGGCGAGCGTGATCGTGCCGGTACCGTCACCGCCGCGCATCCCGCCGAAACCTGCTGATTCGAAGTCGGTGTTCTTCACGACCGTCTTCGTGCTGACTTCGATCGCCGCCGCCGGCTGCGGCGGGGTGGCGGCGAAGAACGCA
>DATJFF010000131.1:0-34240 GCA_035495795.1 Vicinamibacterales bacterium | reverse complement strand
TCGACGGCGTAATTGCGTGCAACGACCGGCAGCAGGACGAGCGCCAGCCCGGCGAGCAATGCCACGGGGAGAACACGAAGAACACGAAGAACGGTTTTTCCTTCGTGATCTTCGTGCCCTTCGTGTCCTTCGTGTTTTCCGCTCTCTGACATCGCCCAGGTGATGGCGACTACCACTAACGCCAGCGCGTTCTCGCGCGTCAGGCTGAGCGCGCCGAGCGCCGCACCGAGCGCCACCCACAGCCCCGGGCGCGGGGAGTCGGCGATCAACCGGCTCGAGATCCACAGGGTCAGGCACATGAAGAAGACGTCGAGGACTGTCTTCTGCAGCAGCACGTCGAAGAAGATGGCCGGCGCGTACAACGCCAGGCCGAGCCCGGCGATCCAGCCGACGCGCCGGGAGAAGAGACGTTCGCCAGCCTGCGCGAGCAGGACCGCCGACGCGGCGCCGACGAGAGCCTGGACGATGCGGACGACGAGCAGGTCGCGTCCCGCGATCGCGTAAAGCCCGCCCAAAAAATACGGGTAGAGCGGCGCCTGGTAGAAGACGTCCGTTCCAATCCAGTCGCCGGAGGCGAGCCGCGTTGCCCAGGCGTCGTAGCCGCGCGCGTCGCCCATCAGCACGTCGAAGAACGGCGTGCCCCGAATGGCCCACAGGTGCGCGAGGCGCGCCGCCAATGCGACCCCGAAGACGACCGCGGCCATCATGTCCAGACATGGTAACCGGGCGGCACTTTCGCCTCGGGCGCCGCCCGCTCGCATGCCTCCAGATAGTGCACTGCATGTCTGGGATGCATAAGAAATTTGAAAGTTTGACTCGATAGGCTCACCTGCGTAGGCTGTTCGAGTTCAGTCGGAGGCGAAAGCGCGTGGCGGCGCTTGTACTACCCCTCGACTCGTTGTCGTTGGTCCGTATCAGGAGGCGCGAATGACGTTGAAACGCAGCATGTTTGCTGCGGCGCTGGTGCTGCTGTCGTTGGCCGCACTGCCGTCCGTGGCATGGGCACAGAGTGCCTTTGCTGGAGTCGTGCGAGACACGTCCGGGGCAGTCATGCCGGGCGTCACCGTGGAAGCCGCGAGCCCCGTCCTCATCGAGAAGGTCCGCTCCGCGGTCACCGATGAGAACGGCGCCTACCGTATCGTCGATCTGCGGCCGGGCACTTACACCCTCACGTTCACGCTCACCGGTTTCAACACTCAGGTTCGCGAGGGTGTGGAGCTGGGCGCGAACTTCGTGGCGACGATCAACATCGAGCTCTCGGTCGGCACCTTGCAGGAGAGCGTGACCGTGTCCGGCGCCTCGCCGGTGGTCGACGTCCAGACCAACACCAAGCAAGTACAGATGACGCGCGACGTGCTCAGCGCGGTGCCGACCGCCGGCACCATCCAGGGCCTCGGTCAACTCGTCGTCGGCGTGACCTTGAACGTCCCCGACGTCGGCGGCTCGCGCGCGATGCAGCAGACCTACTTTGCGGTCCGCGGCCAGGGTGGCGCGCAGACGGTCGTGCTCGTCGACGGCATGATGACCAACGGCCTGATGGGCGACGGCGCGGTGCAGGCCTACCACAACGAGACGATGACGCAGGAAGCCGTGTACCAGACGGCTGGCGGCAACGCCGAGACCCTCACCGGCGGCCTCAACATGAACTTGATCCCCAAGGACGGTGGAAACCAGTTCCGCGGCTCTTTCAAGGCCTACAAGTCCCCGGAAGCGTGGCAGGGTGACAACCTCACCGACGATCTCCGCGCCAAAGGCGTGAACGCGGTCGACAAGATCTCGAACTTCTACGAGTGGAACGTCGAGCAGGGCGGACCGATTATCAAGAACAAGCTGTGGTTCTTCGGCGCCTTCCGAAAGGCCCGCTATGACCGGCCGATTGCCAACACCTACCTGATTCCGGCCGGCACCGCGAATGTCCCCGGGGCGTTCCAGGCGTGCCTGCAGCCGGGGGCGGGCTGTGAGCAGGGCACGTCGGACGAGAAGATGGACAACCCGGTCCTCCGTCTTACCTGGCAGGCGAGCGAGAAGAACAAAATCGCCCTCTACGCCGACCGCGCGCTGCGCCTGCGCGGCCACGCGATGGCCTCGAACACCGAAGCGAACACCGCCTCAGTGGTGTGGCACACGCCGTGGTTCGGCACCGGGTCGGCCAAGTGGACGTCGACGATGTCGTCGAAGCTGCTCCTCGAGAACGGCTTCTCGTTCAATCGCGAGCGATATGACAACGTCTATCAGCCCGGCATTCTGGCCGAGCGCAACACGCCGGAGTGGTATCAGAACGTGCGGAAGAATGACACGTTCACGGGCCTGCTCTGGAACGCGTCGAGCGCCCAGCTCGGAAACTTCCCCGACCGCTACAACCTGCAGGGGTCGGCCTCTTACGTCACTGGCACCCACAACATCAAGTTCGGGTACCAGTATCAGTGGGGCGTCTACCCGCGATACAACACCGCGAATGCCGATCTGTATCAAACCTACAACAACGGCACGCCCTTCCAGGTGACGGTGCTGAACACGCCGCTCGAGGTGCGTGAGGATCTCAACGCGAACCTCGGCTTCTACGCCCAGGACTCCTGGAACCTCAACCGGCTGACCGTCAATTACGGTCTCCGCTTCGACTTCAACAAGCAGACCATCCAGGGGCAGCCGGCGTTCTTCGGCCGCTTCGCCAGCTCGCCGGCCTACGACGACATTCCGTTCCCGACATGGAAGGACTGGTCGCCGCGGCTGTCGATGATTTACGACCTCTCGGGCAACGGCAAAACCGCGGTCCGTGTCGGCTTCAACAAGTTCATGACCGCCCAGACCACCGGGTTTGCACAGCTCTACAACCCGACCGCGCTCACCACCTTCAACCTGCCATGGACCGACGTCAACCAGGATGACATTGCCCAGGGCGAGCGCGGCTGCGTCTACCTGACTCCCGGTTGCGAGATCAACTTCACGAACCTGCCGACCAACTTCGGCATCCGCTCGTTGGCCCGGTTCGATCCGGACATCCAGCGTCCGTACTCGCTGCCGCTCAACATCGGCATCTCGCACGAGCTCCTGCCCGGGCTGTCGCTTTCCGCGGAGTACTACAAGATCTGGTTCCGCGACATCACGCTCCGGGTCAACACGCTGCTCGACGAGAACAGCTACACACGGTTCGAGACCTCGAATCCCCTGGCCGGCGGCACGATGCCGGTCTGGGTGCTCAAGCCGGAGTTCCGCGGCCGGGTCGACAACCTCGACAGCACCAGCAAGGACATGAAGCGGACCTACAACGGGTTCGACGTCAACTTCAACGCTCGGATGGCGCGCGGCATCCGAGCCTTCGGCGGGCTGGGCCTCGAGAGGACCATCAACAACACCTGCGCCGCCGCCGTCTACAACCCGAACTGGTCGCTGTTCTGCAACCAGGCGGACAGCGGTCTCCCGTGGCTCAAGCAGTTCAAGGCCACGGTCGTCTATCCGCTTCCGGTGTGGGGTATCTCGGCGAGCATCGCCTACCAGGACCTGAACGGCTATGTCATCGGCACTGCGGCACAGGCGTATGGCCCGTTCACCGCGGGCACCTCGTTCGACGAGCCGCGCGGCCGCGCGTCTTATAAGCAGTTGACCCCGGCCAACGCCGACACGCCGGCGCTGGCCCAGGCGATGCGCGATGCCGGTCTTGCCGCGCTCAACGTCCCACTCGTCGCGCCCGAGACCGAGTACACGCCGCGGCTGCGGCAGCTCGATCTGTCCTTCAGCAAGCGCGTCACGTTCGGCGCCGCGACGGTGGTGCCGAAGATCGACTTCTTCAACGCGCTCAACTCCGACGACTACTCGGCGGTGTCGAGCACGATCTACGGCGCGCGCGATTACCTGCAGCCGTCAGTGGTCCTGCAGGGCCGTATCATCCGCATCGGCGCGGAAGTTACCTGGTAACGCAGCCCCGGCCTGACGGCCGGGACTGAGCTACACCGCTCGAGGGGGCGGGTTCCTTCGGAGGAGCCCGCCCCCTTTCGCATCTGGCGATCTCGTGATCTGGTGAGCTGGCGATCTGAACTGGTGAGCTGTCGATCTGGTGATGTATCTCGTGATCTGGTGATCTATTTCGTGATCTGGGGATCTATCTCGCGATCGGCATGATCTCAGCAGGGGAGCAGTTGTGCGCTGGATGGCACCTGCATGTTCGGAGCAGCCCGTGGCGGGCAGTCCCGCCGCGGGTGCTCTCCCGATTTGCAAGCCCTTCCCGAACAGCGCAGCCCGCTGTCAGCGAAGCCCCCGCAGGCGGAGTCCGTCCCGGCATGCGCGGCCGAGCGCCGGCCCCGGCGAGCCGGCCTATACTGGCCTCTTGAGGCGCACCGTGATGTTCCGCACGCTCGTGACGATTGTCGTGGCCGGCTTCCTCGCGGCCGGCGCCGTTCGGGCTGCCCCAGCCGGAGTCGTCGACCTCGATGGCCGCGCCGTTGACCCGCTGGCCGTGCGCGACGCGCGGGCGCATGTGCTCGTGTTCACGACGACCGACTGCCCGATTTCCAATCGCTACGCGCCCGAGATCACGCGGCTCGCCGAGAGGTATGGCGGACGCGGCGTGCGCTTCTGGATCGTCTACCCGGTGCCCGGCGACACGCCTGAGAAGATTCGTGCCCACATGTCGCAGCTCGGGCTCAGTCTCCCCGTAGCCCGCGACACCGCGTTCACCCTCGTCAAGCGCACCGGCGTCGGCGTGACTCCCGAGGTCGCGGTGATCGATCGAGGCGGCGAGATGATTTACCGCGGGCGTGTCGACGATCGCTACGTCGACTTCGGCGTCGATCGACCGGCGCCGACCACGCACGATCTGGATCAGGCGCTTGTGAACCTGCTTGCCGGCAAGCCCGTCGAGCCCAAGACGACCCAGGCGGTTGGCTGCATCCTGTCGGACCTGCTGAAGTGAAGAGCCCGGGAAACACGAAGCACACGAAGGACACGAAGATCAAAATGGGAAGAGGCTCGAGTGTCTTCCCGAAGCCTTTTGCTGTCTTCGTGGCCGTCGTGTTCTTCGCGTCCTTCGTGTGTCCTACCGAGCGAAGCGAGGCCCGCGCCGCGGACGCGGCGCCCGCCGCACGTAGTGCGGCCCACGCGACACAGGCTCCGGCGTCTCCCTCCTCAGCGCCGGTCTTCGCCCGCGATGTCGCGCCGATCGTGTTCGAGGCCTGCACGCCCTGCCATCGCCAGGGCGGGCCCGGTCCGTTCAGCCTGGCGAACTACAAGGAAGTCCGGCAGCGCGCCTCGCAGATCGTCAAGGTCACACGCAGCCGCTTCATGCCGCCGTGGAAGGTCGATCCCGCGGTCGGTCACTTTCAAGGACAGCGGCAGCTCACCGACGCGGAGCTCGCCACGCTGGACGCCTGGGTGACGGCTGGCGCACCGGAGGGAAATCCGGTCGATGCGCCGGCGCTGCCCGCTTTCCCGGACGGCTGGCTCCTCGGCACGCCCGACCTGATCGTCACACTGCCGGCGCCCTTCGTGCTCTCGGCCGAGCCGACCGATGCGTTTCGCATCTTCGCGATCCCGATTCCCGTGGGCAAGCGGACCTACGTTCGCGGAATCGAGTTCCACCCCGGCAACGCACGCGTCGTCCACCACGCCAACATCAGGGTCGATCGGACCGAGACGTCACGACGGCTCGACGAGGCGGATCCGCTGCCCGGGTACGACGGACTGATGCCGAGGACCGCCGAGTATCCGGACGGGCACTTCCTCGGCTGGACGCCCGGCCAGGTGGCGCCGCTCGTCGCCCCGGAGCTGGCCTGGACGCTGGAACCGGGGAGCGATCTCGTGGTGCAGCTGCACATGCAGCCGTCGGGCGCGGTGGAGAAGGTGCAGCCGGTGATCGGGCTCTACTTCAGCGATCGCCCGCCGGTGCGCACGCCCAGCATCCTGCGGCTCGGCTCGCAGGGCATCGACATCCCGCCGGGCGAGGGGCACTACGTGATTCGCGACGCGTACACGCTGCCGGTGGACGTGGACATCCTCGCCATCCAGCCGCACGCGCATTACCGCGCGAAGGAAATCGTCGGCACAGCCACGTTCCCGGACGGCACGTCGCGGCGCGTGATGTACATCCGCGACTGGGACTTCCGGTGGCAGCATGTCTACCGGCTGGTCGAACCGCTTTCGCTGCCAAAAGGCACGACCCTGGCGATGGAGTACACCTACGACAACTCCGCCGCCAACGCCCGCAATCCGGAGGTGCCGCCGGCCCGGGTGCTCTGGGGGCAGCGCTCGAAGGACGAGATGGGCGACCTCTGGTTCCAGCTCCTGCCGAAGAACGACAAGGATCGCGAGCGGCTGAACGCCGAGATCACCCGCAAGATGATCGCCGAGGACATCATCGGCTACGAGACGATGCTGAGCGTCACGCCCTCCGACCACGAGCTGCACGACGACGTGGCGCTGTTGTATCTCGGGACCGGGAAGCCGCTCGACGCGGTGCGTCACTTCCGCGCCTCGCTCGACGGACGCGACGGCGTCGCGCCGGCCCACTACAACCTCGGCACGGGACTCGCGGTAGCCGGGCAATTCGACGAGGCGGTGAAGCACTACCAGCGCGCGATTCAGCTCGATCCGGCCTACGCCGTTGCCTACGCGAATCTCGGCAGCGTGCTGCTGCAGCAGGGCCGGACGCGAGACGCGACGACGCATCTCGAGAAGGCCGTGCAGCTCAATCCGCAGAACGCGGAAGCCCTCAACAGCCTGTCGGTCGCCTACGCCGCCGAAGGGGAAATAGAGAAGGCGCTCGCCACGATCGACCGCGCCCTGAAGCTGAATCCGTCAGCTGACATGCAGAAGCTCCTGCGCCAGAGACGGGACCTGCTCACGCGACGGTGAGAAAGAGACCACGAAGGTACGAAGGACACGAAAGACGACACGAAGCGCTTTGGGAGAAGCACGCGTGACACCCGAAGAAGGATTCTTCGTGCCTTCCTTCGTGCTCTTCGAGCCTTCGTGGTTTCTTTATCTGGCGCTGCCGGCTGGCGCCGCGATCGCCTTGATCGCCGTGTCGAGCTGGTCCTTCGTCATCTGCCCCGGGTTGTAGAGGCTGACGGTGCCGTCACGCTTGATGAAGACGAGCGTCGGCGTCGTCGAGACGCCGTAACGGTTGAACACCTCGCCGCTCACCGGCACCGATTCCTCCGCCATCCAGGGGTAGAACTGCTGCCGGATCTCCTTGATGTAGGCCAGCTCCTGGTCGGGCGGCGCCGGCTTGCGGCTCGCCACGTATCCGTAGCGCTGCGTCGGCGAGATGATCGTCAGGCCGGTGGATGCGTAAGCCTTCCGCAGCTCGTCGAGCGTCGGGCTCATCGCTTTGCAGTCCGGGCACCAGTGTGCCCACAGGAACAGCACGACGGGCCGGCCCTTGAGGCTTGCCAGGGCCTGTGACGGGCCGCCGCTCAGCGTCTCGTTCGAGGCGACTTCGAACGCGGGCTGACCCTCGAGGCTCAGCAGGTTGATGTTCTTGTTGATGCGCTGCAGCAGTGACGTGTCCTTGTAGGTGTCGCGTTCCTTGCGGAGGAAGTAAACCGCCTCGGATCGGTTGCCGCGCGCCGCCTGCACCTGGGCCCGCACTTCGATCGCCGCCCCGATCGCAATCGGCAGCCGCGGCTCGTCGTCCATCTTCCGGGTCTTGAGCGCGTCCAGGCACATGTCGTAGGTGTCGAGCGCGTACTGCTCCGCCTCGTCGTACTCCTTCGCGCCGAGCGCGCCGCGCCCGAGCCACGAGAAGGCCTCGAGGTACTCAGGCGTGATCCCCTTGTCCTTGCGGTAGGCGGCGGCAACGGCTTCGGCGCCCGGCAGGTCGCCCTTGTTGATGACGGCGCGCACCTGCTGGATCAGGTTAGGCGGCGGTGCCGGGGTCGGCGCCGCGGGCGCTTGGGCGGCGGCCGGCGTCAAGGCACAAGGCAGAAGGCACAAGGCAAACACCGCAGCGGCAGCCGATTTGCGCATCCCGGCAGCATAACACCCAGAATGCAGCGGCCGCGACCGGTGAACCGTAAGAGCGCGGTGTGATTGGTCCCGATTCAAGGATAGAATCCACCTCGACTGTTTCGTGCCCCAGGAGCCCGCGTGATCAGACGTTCGCTGCTTGCCGTCGCCATGGTCGCAGTTTGCGCCGGGGCGGCAGAGGCTCAGTCCGCGGCTTCGGTGCCGCCCGGTTCGAATCACGTCGGGGGCCGCCACTCAGAAGAGGGGCGTCCGTTCATCCGCACCTACGCTCCGCTCGATGTGAACGCCGCAGGGCAGAACTGGGCGATTGTCCAGGACGCGCGCGGTGTGATCTATGTCGGCAGCCAGAGCGGGGTCGTCGAGTTCGACGGCGTCAACTGGCGCCTCATCGAGAGCAAGGGCCTGACCGTCGTCCGCTCGCTCGGGATCGACGAGCACGGTGTCATCTACGCCGGGTCGGGTCGCGACTTCGGCTACCTTGCGCCCGACGAGGCCGGCGCCCTGGCGTGGGTGTCGCTGGCCGACCGCGTGCCCGAGGACGCGCGCGACTTCAACGACGTGTGGCGCACCTTTCCGACCGCCTCCGGCGTGTTGTTTCAAAGCGAGCGCTACGTCTTCCGCTGGTCCGACGGCCAGCTGCGAGTGATCCGCCCGGCCTCGCGCTTCAACCGTGGGTCGCTGGTTGACGGACGTCTCTACCTGACGACGCCGGAAAGCGGCCTGAACGTGCTCGAGGGCGACACATTCCGCGCCTTGCCCGGAACGGCCTCGCTCGGCCGCGAGGTCTACCCCGTGATTCTGCGCTACGACGAGCGCCGGCTGCTGATCGGTACGCGCTTCAACGGCTTCTTCCTGTACGACGGCGTCGCCCTTGAGCCGTTTCGAACCGAGATCGACGACTACCTGAAGAGCGCGTCGCTCTACAAGGGCATCCAGCTGCCGGACGGCACGATTGCGTTGGGGAGCACCAACAGCGGTCTGGCGCTAATCGATCGCAATGGCCGGCGGGTCATGGTGATCGATCGCGGCCAGGGACTCAGCTCGAACGCGGTCTACGCGCTGATGGTCGATCGCGAGCGTGCGATCTGGACGGCCGGGGAAGGTGGCCTGGCACGCATCGAATACCCCTCACCGGCTTCCGCCTTCGGCGAGGCCGATGGTTTCCTGGGTGCCTTCAACCAGACGCTGTTCGAGGGTCGGTTGTACCAGTCGCGGCAGAGTGGCGTGTCGTACCTCGAGCCGGCTCACGACGGGCAGCCTGCGCGCATCCTGCCCGTCGCTGGTATCGGACAACAGGGATGGTGGTTCGCGACCATGACGGATCCGGCCGGCCGTCGACCCGAGGTCCTCCTGGTCGCCTCCACCGACGGCCTTTACGAGATTCGGGGCGCGAGCGCGACACCCATTTACGCGCCTCGCGATGGCACCTTCGGAGCGGCCACGCTCCTGGCGTCCCGATCCGACCCGACCCGCCTGTGGATTGGGTTGTTCAACGGGCTCGCGTCCTTTAGGTGGGTGGATGGGCGCTGGATCGATGAAGGGCGCCTGCCTGTCAGCGAAGGGGTCAGGTCCCTGGCCGAGCAGGACGACGGCACGCTGTTGGCCGGCACTGGCAACGACGGGCTCCTGAAGGTGACGTTTGCGACACGACCTGTGCCCGGCGCTCCTCGGCCGGCCGCGACGATCAGCCGGTTCGGCGCCGAACACGGCCTGCCTGCCGGCGGCGTGTTCGTGCAGCGATTGGGCAGCGACATCTACTTCGCCCCGTGGTCCGCCGCGCGCGAGAACACCGTGGCCCGTCTCGACCCGGCGACGGGCGCGTTCGTGAAGGACGAGGTGATCAGTAACCTGCCGTACGATCGGCTTCGCGGTAGTTTCGGGCTGGCCCCGGGCCCGAACGGTTCGCTGCTCGCCAACGCTGGGCTGGGGACCCGTGTGCTCACGCCAGACGGCAAGGGCGGGTGGAACGTCGACGACACCCTGTTCAGCCGGTTCGGACCGACGCCGACCGGGTACGTGCTGGTCGCTCCCGGCGACGTCGCCTGGTTCGCGTGGCAAAACAAGTTCGTCCGCTTCGACATGAAGCAGGCCGTCGGGGCGTCGTCGCCATTTGGCGCGCTGATCCGGCGCGTCACCGTCGGCCAGGATCGAGTGTTGTTCGGGGGCGGCGCGGCGGCGGTGCCGGCGCGCCTGCCGGCCTCGACCGACGCGCTGCGCTTCGAGTACGCGGCTCCAACATTTGTCGACGAGACCGGCACCCGGTACCAGACGCGACTCGATGGGCTCGACCGCGACTGGACGCCGTGGACGGGGGAGTCGCGCCGCGATTTCACCAACCTCGGGTTCGGCGACTACCGTTTCCACGTCCGCGCCCGCAACGTGACCGGCGCGACCGGCGAAGAAGCCATCTACGCCTTCACGATTCTGCCGCCCTGGTATCGGACGTGGTGGGCGTACGCCGGCTACCTCCTCATCGCCGCGGCACTGATGCGGGGGGCCGATCGGGTCATGCGCCGACGCGTCGTTGCCAAGGAGCGCGAGCGGTCGCAGTTCGCCGAAGCGCGGCTACGCGCCGAAGCGGCCGAGCAGTTGGCCCGCTCGGAGAGCGAGGGCAAGAAGAACATCGAGCTCCTGAGCGACATTGGCCGCGAGATCACAGCATCGCTCGATTTCGACACGATCTTCGGCAAGCTCTATGAACGCGTGAACCAGCTCGCCGACGCCGACGTGTTCGGCATCGGCCTGTATCAGCCGGAACGCAACGAGATCGAATACAAGCTCGCGATCGAGCAGGGCAAGCGCTACGCGCCGTACGCGCGGAGCACGGCCGACAAGGACCAGCTCCCGGTCTGGTGCATCGAGCACCGCGAGCCGGTGTTCATCAACGATTTGCAGGCGGAATACGCCAAGTACGTCAGCCGGTACGACGAGCAAAGCCGCAAGCTCGAAGACGGCACGATGTCGAAGACGCCGCAGTCGATCATCTATCTGCCGCTGCTGGCCAAGGACCGCGTCCTCGGCGTGGTCACCATTCAGAGCTTCGAGAAGCGCGCGTATACCGAGCATCACCTCAGCATGATGCGGAGCCTCGCGTCGTACACGGCCATCGCGCTCGACAACGCCGCCGCCTACCGCCAGCTGAACGAGCAGGAGCACGAGATCCGGCGCCTGTTCGAGGAAGCCGAGCGGGCCCGGGCGACCGCCGAGGAGGCCGACGCCGCCAAGAGCGCGTTCCTCTCGACCGTCAGCCATGAACTGCGCACGCCGCTGACCTCGGTGCTGGGCTTCGCCAAGATCATCAAGAAGCGCCTCGACGACCGCATCTTCCCGCTGGTTCCGAAGGAGGACAAGCGGGTCGCCCAGACCATCGACCAGGTCGAGGACAACCTGAAGGTCGTGGTCAGCGAAGGCGAGCGGCTCACCAAGCTGATCGACGACGTGCTCGACCTCGCCAAGATCGAGGCCGGCAAGCTCGAATGGCACATGGAGGACGTCGCCGTCTCCGACGTCATCGAACGAGCCACCGCCGCAACGTCGTCGCTCTTCGAGCAGAAAGGCCTTCACCTGGTCAAGGACGTCGCGCCCGATCTGCCGGTGCTGCAGGGCGATCGCGATCGCCTGATCCAGGTGGTCATCAACCTGATCTCGAACGCCGTGAAGTTTACCGCCGACGGCTCGGTGACCTGCCGCGCGGCGCGGAAGGGCGGCGACGTCGTCGTCAGCGTCGTCGATACCGGCCTCGGCATTGCGCTGGCGGACCAGCCGAAGGTGTTCGAGCGCTTCAAGCAGGTCGGCGACACGCTCACCGACAAGCCGAAGGGCACCGGTCTGGGCCTGCCGATCTGCCGCGAGATCGTCGAGCACCACGGCGGCCGGATCTGGGTCGAGAGCGCGATCGGGCAGGGCAGCACCTTCTCGTTCACGCTGCCGCTACCGGCGACCGCCGCCGCCGAGCATGGCACCGCCTCTCCAGTCGAGCTCGCGGCGCTGATTCGCCAGCTGCGCGACCAGGTCGTGGTCACGACGCCGCGCTCGGCCAACCGGCAGCCGCGGATCCTCGTCGTCGACGACGAGGCCAACATCCGCGACCTGCTGACCCAGGAATTCACCGAGGCGGGGTATCACGTGGCCACTGCGGCCAACGGCCGCGAGGCGGTCGCCAGGGTCCGGGCCGATCGCCCCGACCTCGTTGTCCTCGACGTGATGATGCCGGAGATGAACGGCTTCGACGTCGCCGCCGTCCTCAAGAACGATCCCGCGACGATGGACATCCCGATCGTCATCCTGTCGATCGTTCAGGATCGCGAGCGGGGGTTCCGGCTCGGCGTCGACCGCTACCTGACCAAGCCGATCGATACCGACCTGCTCTTCAAGGAGGTCGGCACGCTGGTCGAACAGAAGAAGTCGCACAAGCGGGTGCTGGTGGTGGACGAAGACGCGTCCACGGTACGGACGCTCACCGACGTCCTCACCGCGCGCGGCTACAGCGTCGTCGAGGCGAAAGGCGAGGACCTGGTGGCCCGCGCCGTCGCGGTTCAGCCCGACATCATCCTCCTCAACTCGATCTCCTCGGCCCAATCGCCCGCGGCACGGATGCTGCGGTTCGAGAAGGGGCTCGAGAACGTCCTGTTCCTGGTCTATCAGTAAAGGAATCCTCGTGAGCCGCACGATCCTGATCGTCGACGACGAACCGCACCTCCGCACGCTGATCCACCAGACGCTCGAGGAGCTCGAGGACGAAGGGGTCGAGCTGATAACCGCCTCGAACGGTGAGGAGGCGCTGTCGGCGATCGAGTCGGTGAAGCCGGACCTCGTGTTCCTCGACGTGATGATGCCGAAGCTGAGCGGCTTCGATGTCTGCCAGCGGGCAAAGCAGGGCCTCGGTCTGACCGATGTCTACATCGTGCTGCTCACCGCCAAGGGACAGGAGTTCGACCGCCAGAAGGGGCTGGAGGTGGGCGCCGATCTCTACATGACCAAGCCGTTCGATCCTGACGCGCTGCTGGAGAAGGCGCGGAACGTGCTCGGACTGTGAACGGCCGATGAACCGGGTCGGGTTGAAGCAGGTGATCGGCCGTTCGGCCGAGACCAGGGAGCTGGTCGATGCGCTCGCCGTCGCGCTGGGGGCGACGGTGAGCGTCGAAGACAGCGAAGGCCGGCTTCTCCACGGCAGGCGCAGCGAGCACGAGGTCGTGCGTTTCCCGGTGACGCTGGGCGAATCCAGCCTCGGCTGGGTGAGCGGGCCGCCCCACGCCGGCCCCGTGGCCCGGGTCCTCGATCACCTCGTCGCGCGCGAAGCCGAGAAGAAGGCGCTCGGCGCCGAGGTCCTCCACCTCTATCGCGAAATCAACCTGATCTACAGCTTCTCGGAGAAGCTTGCCGCGCTTCTCCAGGTCGAGCGAGTCGCGGCGCTCACGCTGCAGGAGGCGCGGCACATGATCGTCGCCACCGACGGCGTGATCATGCTCCTCGACGAGGAAACCGGCGAGCTCACCTCGGTGGCCGGGTTCGGGGACGAGATACCGTCGCTCCAGGGCTTCCGGCGCGGCCGCGGCATCATCGGAGCGATTGCTGCGACCGGCAACGGCGAGATCGTCAACGAGGTGGATGCCGATCCGCGACGCATCACCGAGCAGAACACCGTCAAGGCGCTGATTGCCGCGCCGCTGAAAGTGGGCGAGCGCGTGACCGGCGTGATCGCGCTCGGCAGCACCCTGCCGATGCCGTACACCGCCGCCGAGCTGAAGCTGCTGAGCACGCTCGCGCTGCAGACGGCAACGGCGCTCGAGAACGCCCGGCTCTTCGAGCGCACTGTGCAGGCGGCGCAGGAGCGCGAACGACTGATGGCGCTCCATCAGCAGGCTGAGATCGCCCGCGCCAAGCTCGAGAGCGAGATGACGCTCGCCGCGCGAATCCAGTCGGCCTTGTTCCCATCGGAGCTGCCGAACCTGGCCGGCTACGACATTGCGGCCCGCAACCGCCCGGCCCGACAGTGCGGCGGCGACTATTACGACGTGATTCGCTTCGGCGACGAGAGCGGTGACGGACGAATTCTGTTGTGCGTCGCCGACGTGTCGGGCAAAGGGCTGCCGGCCTCACTGGTGATGAGCAACATGCAGGCGACCCTGCGGGCACTGCTCGGACGGGAGCCGTCCCTTCCGGCCCTGGCGGAGCGGGCGAGCGAGCTGCTCTACGGCTCAACCGCGCCGGAGAAATACGTGACCGCTGCGCTCGTCGATCTCGATCCGAAGACCGGGACGTTCCGCCTGGTCAGCGCCGGCCATACCGACACACTGCTGATTCGCGCCAGCGGAGAGGTGGTCTCGCTCACCTCTACCGGAACGCCTCTCGGGCTGATGCCGCCGGGGATGCGGTTCGGCGAACGGGAATCGGATTTGCGCCCCGGCGACACGCTGTTGCTGTTCTCCGACGGCGTGCCGGAAGCACAGGACTGCTCCGACAACGAGTTTGGTGAAGCGAGGCTGATCGAGTGCGTCCGCCTCCGCGCCGGCCTCGGCAGCGCCGCCCTCATCGATCACGTCCTCGACTCGATCGACGCCTTCGTCGGCGGCGCCCCGCAGTTCGACGACATCACGTTGCTCGTCGTCCGCCGCAGCTGAGACGAAAGAAACCACGAAGGCGCGAAGGACGGCGTTCTTACTCGGCTTCCCGTCGATGCCGGGTGAGCGCGTCCACCAGGGTGCGGGCGGTGACGAGGATGATCGGGCCGAGGACGAGGCCGACGAAGCCGAAGGCGGCGCCGCCGCCGAGCAGGCCGATGAACACGACCAGGCCGTTCACCGAGGCCCGGCCGCTGAGCAGAATCGGCCGGAGGATGTTGTCTACAATCCCGATCACGCCGGCGCCGATGGCCGTGAGGATGATGGCCTTCACGACCGCGCCGGTCAGCAGCCACCACACCGCGACCGGCACCCACACCAGCGTCGCGCCGACCACCGGAATCAGCGAGCAGATGCCCACTGCCACGCCCCAGGCCGCGGGCGCCGGCAGCCCCATCGCCCAGAACGTGACGCCGCCGATGAAGCCTTGAACCGCCGCGACCGCCAGCCCGGCTCCGACCGAGGCGATCACGAGATCGTGTGTCTCGGCGATCAATCGTTCCCGCTCAGGCTCCGAGAACGGCAGCGTGCGCCGGATCAGGTCGACGACGCGATCGCCGTCGCGAATGAAGAAGAACATCGCGAAGAGCGTCACGAACAGGCTTCCGATCATCCCGGCGAAATTTGCCAACGCTCCTCCGAGGCGCGCGGCGACGAAGCCGGCGACGGCCTGGGCGGCCTCGCGCAGCCACTCGGTCGGATCGTCCGGCAGCGCGATCGGGACGCGCGAGCGGACCGCATCCCAGACCACCTGGACGCGCTCCGGGGTGGCTTTCTCGGGCAGCTGCTTGGCGAAGTTCACGACCATCGGCAACTCGCCGGCGAGCATCGTCAGCAGGGTCGCCACCGGTCCGATGATCAGCACCGTCGCGAGCAGGGTGGTCGCCAGCGCCGCCTGGCTGCGGCTCAACCTCGTGGCAAACGAGGCGCGAATCGGGTCGAGCGTCAAGGCGAGGATGCCGGCCCAGGCGAGCGGCGCGAGGAACGGGCTCGTCACTAGATAGGCGAGGTAGCCGACGAGGATCAGGATCCCGTAGAAGACCACCTCGCGGAACTGGTCGGCCGGCGTGCGACTCATGCGCCCGATCATATCCGCCGGCGCTGCCGGCCCACCGCCTTCAGGCTTCGATCGGCTTCTTCGGCGGGGTCCGCTTGAAGAGCGCCGCCGGGCTCCACTGCCGCAGATCGTCGAAGTAGGAGTAGACGACCGGCGTCACGAGCAGGGTCAGGAGCAGGCAGAGGACCTGGCCGCCAATGATGGTCACCGCCATCGAGGCGCGCGACCCGGCGCCGGCGCCGCGGCCCAGCGCGATCGGAATCATCCCGGCGATGATCGCGATGGTGGTCATCAGGATCGGCCGCAGCCGCACGTGGTTGGCGGCGATGATCGCGTCGTGCCGCTCCAGCCCCTGGGTGCGGAGCGTGTTGGTGTAGTCCACCTGCAGGATCGAGTTCTTCTTGACGATCCCGAACAGCATCATCAGGCCGATCGCGCTGTAGACGTTCAACGTCATGCCGAAGGCCATGAGCGCCAGGAGCCCCGCCGGCAGGCTGAGCGGCAGCGACGTCATGATCGTCAGCGGGTGGACGAAGCTGTTGAACTGCGACGCCAGCACCATGTAGATGAAGACCACGGCCAGCACCATCGCCAGCGCGAAATTGCTCGACGCTTCGGCGAGGGTCCGTGCGCTGCCGCCGAACACCGCCTGGTAGCCAGGCCGCAGGTTGAGCTCGGTGACCTTCTCGCGCGCTTCAGCCAGCACCTCGCTGAGCGGGCGACCCTGGAAGTTGGCGTTCACCGAAATCTGCCGCTGGCGGTTGTAGCGCTCGATCGACGCAGGGCCGCTCTCCTGTGAGAGGACCGCCACGTCGCTCACCCGCACCGTGCGGCCACTGGCCGCGGGCACCAGCAATTCGCCCATTCCGGCCGGGTTGCTCCGATACTGCTCATCGAGGCGGAGCAGGACGATGAACTGGTCGTCGCCGTCCTTGAACTCCGAGACCTCTTCGCCGCCGACCAGCGAGCGCAGGCTGTTGGCGAGCGTGTCGATATTGACGCCGAGATCGGCGGCCCGCGCCCGATCGACATTCACCCGCAGTTCCGGCTGGGTCGGCTCGAAGTTCGAGTCCACGTCGACGACGCCGCGGATGCCGCGCACCTTGTCCATCAACTGCGCGGTGTAGGTCTGCAGTTCGGCGATGTCGGGTCCCTGGATGATGATGTTGAGCCTGTTTCCGCCGCCCCCGCCGCCGCCAGGCCCGCGGCCCGGGCCGCCCTGAGCCGACGCTCCAGAGATGTCGGTCCCGCCCGACACGCTGATGCGCGCTCCCTGATATTTGCGCAGCATGGCTCGGCTGCGCAGGATCAGCTGGTTCTGCGAGATGTCGCGCTCCTCGAGGTCGGTCATGAAGATACCGAAGCTCGCGAAACCCTGGTTCACCGAGACCCGCACGCGCCGGAGCGCCGGCAGCTCGATGATCTCCTTCTCGATTGGCTGGATGTATTCCTCGGTCCGCTGATAGCTGGTGCCGCGCGGGAGCCGGATGTTGATGTTGAATTCGCCTTGATCGTCGTCGGGCACGACCTCTTTGCCGACGTAGGGATACAGGAACACCGCCGACGCCGTGACCGCGCCGGCGATGCCGAGCATCGCCAAGCGGTGGCGGAGCGACCACTGCAGCAGCCGGCCGTAGACCGCGTCCATCCGCCCGTAGAACCCGCCCTTGGTGTGACTGCCGTGTTCCGAGGCGACGTCCTCGCGCCGCAGCCACCACGCCGACAGCGCTGGCGTCAGCGTGAATGATACGAACATCGACAGCAGGATGGCCGACGCGGACGTGATGCCGAAGCTGTAGAAGTACTGCCCGATCTGGCCGGTCATGAACGCGACCGGCACGAAGATCACGACCAGCGACAGCGTCGTGGCCATCACCGCGAGACCGATCTCGGCGGTCGCCGCCGAGGCAGCCTCGGCAGGCGTCAGTCCCTTCTCCTCGACGAAGCGGAAGATGTTCTCGAGCACCACGATCGCGTCGTCGATGACGATGCCGGTGGCCAGCGACAGCGCGAGCATCGTCATGTTGTTCAGCGTGAAGCCGAACACCTTCATGAAGAAGAACGCACCGATGATCGAGGCCGGTACCGCGAAGGCGGCGATGACCGTGACCCGCAGATTACGGATGAAGAGGAAGACCACGCAGCACGCCAGGAAGCTGCCGAGCAGCAGGTGGTGCTGGATGTCCTCGAACGAGCGCCGGATGAAGCGAGATTGGTCGCTGCCGATGTTGATGGTCAGGTCCGGCGGCAGCGCCGCCTGGATCCGGGTCAACCTCGCCAACACGCGATCGACCACTTCGACGGTGTTGCTGCCCGACTGCTTGACGATCGAGATCGTAACCGCGGGAATCGACTGGCCGTCCACGGCCAGCCGGGTTGCGCTGCGCACCTCCTGAACCGCGTCCTGGACGCGCCCGATGTCGGCGAAGGTGATCGCGGCGCCGTCCTTGTAGGCCAGAACGATCTTGTTGAAATCCTCGACGTTGTGGATGCGGCCCATCGTCCGCAGCGCAACTTCCGCGGGGCCGGCGACGAAGCTGCCGCCCGGCACCTCGACGTTCTGGCGCTCGACTGCGGACCGCACCTGGTCCACGGTCAACCCGTAGGCGTTGAGCCGGTCGGGGTTCAGCAGCAGCTGGATCTCGCGCTTGCGGGTGCCATTGAGGTTGACGGCGCCGACGCCGGGCAGCGTTTCGAGGTCCTGCTTGATGCGCTTCTCGGCGATCTCGGTCAGCTCCTTGGGCGCGCGCGGACCGTACAGCGCGAGGTTCAGGACCGGCGCGGCGTCGGGATCGACTTTCTGGATCTGCGCCGGGCGGGTATCGCGCGGGAACTGTCCGACGATGGTCGCGATCTTGTCGCGCACGTCCTGGGTCGCCGACTCGATGTCGCGTTCGAGGAGGAAGGTGACGGTGACTCGCGAAGAGCCCTGATCCGACGTGGCGCGGAGTTCGTCGATGCCGCTGATCGTGTTGACGGCCTCTTCGACGCGCTTGGTGATCTGCGTCTCCACTTCCTCGGCGCTGGCGCCGGGCAGCTGGATGTTGACGGTGACGATCGGCGGGTCGGTCTTGGGCATCAGGTCGAGCCCGAGCGAGTAATAGGAAACGCCGCCCAGCACGATGAGCGCGGCGGTCAGCATGACCGCGAAGACCGGCCGGCGAACACTGACCTCGGCCAGCTTCATGGCTCGACCACCTTGGTTGCGGCGTCCCCGCCCTTGCCCCCGCCCGATGACACCGCCATGCCGGTTGCGAGTTGATTGAGCTGCGACGTGGCCACCACCTCGTCGCCCTTCAGCCCTTCGACGATCTCCCACTGCCCGTTCTCGTGCGCGCCAAGGGTCACGATCTGCTGCCGTGCCTTGCCTTCGGCGATCACGTACACGGTGGACACGCCGGCCAGGGTTGACACGGCGTTGTCGGGCACCGACAGCACGTTCTGGTCGGTCCGCAGCGCCACAGTGCCCTTGGCGAAGAACCCGGGCTTCAACACCCGCTCGGAGTTGTCCACGAGGGCTTCGATCGCGAAGGTCCGCGTCGCCTGCTCCACGGCGGGACCGACGTAGGCGATCCGGCCCGCGAAGCGCCGATCGGGGAATGCCTCGACGCTGAAGTCCACGCTCTGTCCCTGGTGGATCGCCGCTGCATAGCGTTCCTGGATGCTGGTCCGCAGCTTGAGCGGGCTGATCTGGACGATGGTCACGACCTGCGTGTTCTCGCGAAGGAATTCCCCGGGCTGGACCAATCGCTCGGACACCGCGCCGCCAACCGGGGCGCGAATCACCGAATCCTCCAGCTTCTTCTGGGCGAGATCGACTGCCGCGCGGCGATCCTGCAGCGTGGCGCGCAGGACGAGGACGTTGTCCAGTGCGGCGCGATAGTTGGCTTCCGCGACCTTCAGCCTGGTTTCGGCTGTGTCGCGATCGGCCTGCGACACCAGCCCACGCTTGTTCAGGTTTGCGGCGCGGTCGTACGAGTTCTTCGCGTCGTCACGGTTGACCAGCGCCTGCTGGACCGACGCGATCTGTTCGTCGGGCGGCGGCTCCTTCTGGCCCGAGGTCATCCCGAGCTGTGCCTCGACCTGCCGCAGCGCGCTCGAGGCGCGCTCGAGTGCAATCTGCAGCTCGCGGGGTTCGAGCTTGACGAGCGGATCGCCAGCCCGCACCTCCGATCCGAGCTGGACCGGTACTTCCCTGACGATCCCCGCTACCTCGCTGCTCACCTTTGCCTGATCGGGCGAGACGAGCGTGCCGGAGAGGTCGGCGCGACGCTCGACCGACATCTTGCCGACGTGCGCGGTCTGGATTTCGAGTGTCGGCCGGTTGCGCCCCCGCCCGCCGCCCTCGGCCCTGCCCGAGTTACATGCGGAGACAAGAATAGCGAGCAGAAGGAGAGGCGTTGATGCGAGGAATGCGTGGCGCACGACGACCCCTTAGCATCGGTGTTTTTACCACCTCGTTCAAGCGCGTTGATGAGCCCGGATTACTTCGGTGAAAGGGTCGGCAGCGCCAGCAGTTCCTGCACCGCTCGATGCCCCTCGTCGATGGCTGCGTGGGTCTCCGCCTCGTGCGCCGCGTCGGAGTTGGCGATGGCAATTCGGCCGAAACGCTGACGCGCCACGATCCACGGCCGCTCGGCTTCCGGCCAATCAGGATCGGTCAGCGGATCACCGAAGTCGGCATAGCCGTGCGGCCAGCGATTGACGGTGATGCCCTGGATGTCGGTTGCAGGATCGAAGTCTCCTGAGCGCAGTGCGCGCGCGAGCAGATCGCGGGTCCGGCGCTCGAACGCCTCGAATGTCGTCTGCAGCAGTTCGGCTCGTCCGGCGCGATGCTGGTCTCGCCGGGGACGGCCGGGGGCGCATGGCACGCGGACCATATGCAGGAGAATCGGTTCGTCGGGTGATCGTGACGGCTTATAGGTGCCGAGCGTGACCGGGAAATCGAGGAACATCAGCGCGTAGTAGCCGCTGGGCGTGTAGATATGACTGACGCCGAGCTTCTCGAACGCGCGCCAGTTGCGCAGCAATACGTTGGTGTAGACCAGCGGTGCCTTCACGCCGAACATCAGCGCCTCACGCTGCCGCGCTGAGAGCTCGGGACACAGCTTCGGGATCACCGCGTGATAGCAGGCGAGAATCGCCTGCCGCGCCTTGACGCGGAACGCCTTGCCGCCGGTCACGTAGGTGACGACGACTTCGGACGCACGGTCGGGCTCGCCGTCGTGCCGAACGCGCACCGCAGTGCTGCTCAGGCGTACCCGAACCGGAGACGACGCCTCGTCGAGCCGGCGATAGTCGAAACGAGCCGTGACGATGTCGTCCATCGTCGTGCCGGTCGCCGAGACCGAGGGGATCAACGAGCGCACGAGTAACCGCGCAATCGATGCGTTGCCGTCGGGGAAGTGAAAGATGTACGGATCCGGCGGCGCGGGCGATGTCGGCGTCGGCAGCCCGAGTCCCTGAAGGCCCGGCCACGTGCGTCCCGCCGCCGACGCGGGGGCGGCGTCGATGCCGATTGCCCAACCTGAGTGCGTCCGCTGCTGGAAGTACGCCGCCACCTGGGGGCTGACCTTTGCGTACTGCAACAGAAAGTCCTTGTAGCTGATCGAACGCAGCTTCCGCCGTTTGTCCTCGACCGACAGTCCGGACAAGTAGTCCGTCTGTTCTTCGTGAAGGCGGACGAAGTCGCCCCGGGCCTGATCCGAGAACGGCGCCTGGCTCGCGAAGTCGCGCCACCAGCCGTCGGGTGGCACCGGACCCTCAGCCGGGTTGCCGCGTCCGCCGCGCACGAGGCGATCCTCGCCCCACGACTCGCGATCGAAGAAGACGGCCTGTCCCATGCTGTGGCCGGTGTAGAGCGTCTGATCGACGGCGGTGAAGAACCTGTCGGTGTCGATGCCCAACTCGTCGCGCAGCCCGCGCGCCACCGGGCTCCACGCCCGGCGCTGCTCGATTGCCTGTGTGCCGCCGTAGCCAATCAGGAGACGTCCCGCCGACGTGAATTCGTTGCGCTTGGCGTGGCCGCCGAAGTCGTCGTGGTTGTCGAGCACGAGAATGCGGGCATTGAGCCCGGCGGCCTTGCGAAAGAAGTAGGCGGCCGCGAGCCCGCTGATCCCGCCTCCGACGACGACGAGATCGAAGGTTTCACCCGTGTCAGTGCTGGACGCGTCGTCCCAGATCTTGCCATCGCGAACGGCGTGCGCCACTTCCCAGGCGCCATCATGGGTGCCGCGCAGCCCGGTCAACGCCGGCGGGTAGGGCGCCGCGGACTGCGGCTGGATCTCGCCCGCGGGTGCGAACCAACTGAAGGCCACGGACCCGGTCAGTGCCACGCGCGCGCCGTCGAGAAAGTCGCGGCGGCTGATCGCGCGGTCCATGCCCAACGCCCGGTCATCGAGCTCGCTCATGGCACTCCCTCGCAGGCCACCAACGCTTCAAGGTGCTCGCCGCGGCGCGGTCTGGGGCGAGCGGATTACGCGCTGTTGGCTCGCCAGGCCGTGTCCACCGAGCGTCACCGCGAGGAGTACGCCGGCGGCGACCGCGAAGGGCCGTCCACTCATGATCGGGCGGATCCTACACCTGGTTCTGCGGGGCCTGCCTCCGGCCGCGGGGACCGCCGAAAAGCTAGCCGCCGAAGCGGATGCCAAACATCACGCTGAACGTACGGTTCTTGTAGTCCTGCGTCTGATCGAGAACGGCAGGGAGGTTAACGACGTTGGTGAGCCCTTCCTCGTATCGCCCTTCGACGAGGAATCCGGGACCGTAGTATCCGCCACCGAGGACGACGCCGATGTCGAGGCTCTCAACCTGGTCCTTGATGTCGCCTCCAGGCTCGTTGAAGAACGGCACGTCGAGCACCAGTTCGGCCTTCGTATTGAAGTTGAACGACGGGCCGGCAAGGAACTGAAAGCCGTGCCCGCTCGACGGGCCGACGCGGAGCAGGACTGGGACGTCGAGGTAATCGAGTTTGAGATCGAAATCTCCGACTCCGAAGGGAAGTCGGGCGCTGGCGCCGCGCTGTGTGTAGAGGGCTTCCGGCTGCAGCGCTACGCCAGCGCCGAGCGGAATCGCGACGTGCGCCCCGAACACCACGCCGGTCCGTGCCCGCACATCGTCTGCGCCGAGGTCGCGCAGCACCTCCATGTAGTCGGGCAGTTGCGCGAACACGACGCCGCCCTTCAACCCGATCTCAACCGACTGAGCCGACGCCAGCCCGGGAACAGCGAGGGTAATGAGTGAGAGCGCGACCAGCACACGACGGGACATGGCGAACCTCCACCGTTTGCCCGTCGCATGGTGCGTGCCAATGAATACGCTCAAGGAAATGGCGGGCTGGACCAGGCTGTGTCCCCTGGCGCGGACGGCACAACTCGTCTCATCGCTCACCCGGTCCGAAGTCAGCGTGCGAAGCACAAACGGCGACTCCGGCTGAGGTTGCGAATATCTCGTCGGTTCCGATACTCTGCGGTTCGTTCGCTAGGTCCTGTTTGCCGAATCACGCCGTCGCGTGCCGTGCAGCCTTCGAAGGCTCGATGGGAGGGCGCTTGCGACAAGTGCCAGCTTCGAACCCCACGCAGAGTCAGCGCCCAGTCATGCTCAGTGCGTGGGAGTACTGCTCGCTGTGCGAGAGCTGCGGTCGTACTGGTACACCCGACTCGTGGAGTACGACAGGGCGGCAGATCCGGATCGAATACTCCTGTCGAAGCTGCCAACGAACCTGGCAGGTAACGCGCGCCGAAGAGGTCAAGCTGCCATCGGCACGCGAGCTCGCCTTGCGCGTTCGCGCCGCTCAGGCGAGTGCCCGCCGAGCAGAAGCGCAGACGGGCGCCCGCATCCCGAAGGAAACACCGGACTGGGTCGCTGCCTGCGGAGCCGTCGTGGCCGCCATCATCCTGGGCGGAGGAGTGGTGTCACGGCTGCTCGATGTGATGCATCTGCTGTAATCGCGCGGTATCACACAATCCGTGAGCAATGTGGGGTCGGTACAGCGAAAAGGGCCAGACTGACTGGCCCTTTCCCGAGTGGTGCGGAAGGGGGGATTCGAACCCCCACGTTCTTGCGAACGCCAGCCCCTCAAGCTGGTGCGTCTGCCAGTTCCGCCACTTCCGCATTCAGGAGCGACCGGGATGACCTGGCAAGGTCCCGGCCCTGTGGTGAGGGCTCCTAGTGGAGCGTATCAATAACTCCTGGCGAACCCAACACCTCGCTCGACGAGCAACGTCCGGTCGTTCCTACGGAACGGCCGCCCGCGTGATGAATCACGCATCACATTGACTTACTGCTTCGGCGGCGGTGGTGTCGTCCCGCTTGCCGGCGCAGTCGCCGGCGGGGTGGTGGTCACCGTTGGCGCTGACGGCTGCGACGGCGTTCCCGCAGGCTGCGGCGGTGCCGGCGTGGGCGTGGTCACAGGTGCGACGGGCGCGGCCGGCGCCGGAGCGTCGATTCCGCCTACCACCGACCCCGATCCCCGTTGCCCCCACGCCGTCAGAATCAACGATAAGACGACGAAGAGCCCGGCCAGCACCGACGTCGCACGCGTGAGAAGCGTGGCACCCGCTCGGGCGCCGAACACGGCCTGGCTGCCGCCGCCGCCAAAGGCGTTGGCGATGTCGCCGCCCTTGCCCTGCTGGAGCAGGATCACCCCGATCAGCGACACGCACACGAGAACGTACAAGACGACGACCAGGTAGTAAAGCATCTGCGGTTCTACACTCGCCGCCCCGGTGGGGACGGCAAACCAAAACTATACCACGGGGCAGGGTCAGGGAGGACCGATGCGGGTCTACAGCTGCACGGGTCCCAAAGGTGCACGGGTACGGGGATCGTGGTGCCGCAGGCGATGAGGCGGGATGCGCGACTTCTCAGGGTGCCGATTGGGCCGGAAGCCGTCCTTCCTCGTTGACGGGACGGCGGACGCCGTCGATCAGGCTGGTCCGAACGATGGTGACCGACGCCTCGGCGAGCGGCCAGGGCGCTTCGTGCGCGACGGCCCAATAGGTCACGCGGGCCGACGCCGACGTCTTTCCGGGGGCCCACGGTTTCTCCAGCGAGAACTCGGGATAGATGAAGAGGTTCTCCTGTGCGACGGCATCACCCAGCGGCGTAAACGAGAACCGCGGCACGATGTAGAGCAGGGTCGGATCCAGGCGATCGACCCGCGGGTCCAGGAACTGGGCGCCGCGCCTGGCGACGTCCATGATCACCGCGACCATCGTGTGCCACGACACACGCTTCGCGCTGTTCAGGTGCCGGCGGCGGACTTCGATGCCGTAGGGATGGTACGGAGGCTCGGGCGAGTCGCCATGACGACGGCGATTCCGCACGCGGTGAACCGCGATCTGCGCGACTGGGACACGTTCGATCGGCCCCCCGCCCTTGCTGCGGCGGCGAACGTGAAACTCCATGACGGTGTCGCCGGCTTCGAGCCGCGGGAGCGCGAAGTGTACCAGTCTGTCCGTCAGGCGCGCCGGCTGCTTGAATACGACGTCGAGGCTGCTCACGCCCTGGAGGAGGTCGCGCTTGTGCAGGTAGTGCCAGAGGGTCTCGACGTACCACTCGGCGCTGACGCTGCCAGCCGAGTTCAGCATGTCGGCATCGATCCGCCGGCTTCGCGTCTCGAGCGCCGCGGTCAGTGCCTCGCTGGCCGCGCCGACCACCCGCCTTACATCCACCGTCCGCAGTGGCTTCATCGCACCCTCATGTCGATCTATCGGACGTCAAGCGCAGAGGGCCAGCCTTGGGACGCACCGCACTAGTCGCACCCGTCGCACCCGTCGCACTCGTCGCACTCGAATTGATATGCTGAGATGGTGACCGAGCCGTTCCTGACGCTGACCGATCTCACCGCTCTCGAAGCGGCCCTCGACCAATCCCACGGCCAGCCGATCCTAATCTTCAAGCACAGCGCCACTTGCGGCATCAGTGCCCAGGCCCACCACGAGCTGGCCCAGTGGCACAGCCGGCAGGGCCAACCGATCCAGGCGTTTCTGATTCATGTCCGCCGGCATCGCGAAGTGTCGGACGCCGTTGCAGACCGGTTCCGCATCCGCCACGAGTCGCCGCAGGTGCTGCTCGTGGAAGGCGGCGCCGTGCAGTGGCATGGATCACACTGGCACGTGAACGGCCGCGAAGTCCAGCAGGCACTCGACAGCTTGGCGACCGCCTAGGGCGTTCGGTCCTCGGCGCGTTCGAGGTTCGCGTTTCAGGTCGAACCTTCCGTCCTTCGGCTCGCGTCGCCGTCCATCCCTGGCGAGCCGTTGGGTGTATGCTCGGGACGGAGGAATCCCACCGATGACCCGTTTCACGTTGCTCGTCGTCGGCGCGGCGCTCGCCGTCGCGCCCCTGTTCGCCCAGGCGCCGCAAGATGCCATCGACCGTGCGCTGGGCGCCGCCCCTCGCCAGCTAAAGGACGGGGCCATGGTGATCAAGTGGAAGGCTGACGGAACGTATGACACGCTGCGGCCCGGCACCAATCGGCTCGTGTGCTACGACCAGTCGGGCGAGCCGAACGAGCAGCCCTTCTCGGTGCAGTGCACCAGTGTTGGCAACCTCGAGCGAGTAAAGCAGAACAAGAAGTTCGAGCAAGAGCTCGATAAAGACAAGCGCCAGGCAGCACTCGACGCCGCGGAAAAGGACGGTTCGCGCGTCAAGCCCGAGTTCGGCTCAGTCTTCTACACGATGGCCGGGAAGGACCAGGCCTCGGCAACCCGCGTCCACACGACCGTCGCGGTGCCCGGGGCAACCGCGGCTTCGCTGGGCCTGCCGGACAACAACAAGCAGGGCGGCGCCTGGATCATGAACGCCGGCACCACCACCGCCCACATCATGATTCCGGGCAGCTAGAGCGGATCGGCGCCGGCGCCGGCGTCCATTTTGTCAAGGGACGCCGACGCCGGAGTCAGTCGTCAACGTCCGCTGACGCTCTGCTTCTCCGACAGCGCCTTGAACGGCGTCGTCAGCGTCCCGATTTCCTCGATTTCAATCGTCACGACGTCACCCGGCTTGAGGAACTTCTGACGTTCCATGCCCGTTCCCGCGGGCGTGCCAGTGATGATCACATCCCCAGGGTAGAGCGTCATCCGCGACGATACATAGGCGACCAGGTGCGGCTCGCTCCAGATCAAGTTGCTGGTGCGCGCCTCCTGCCTGGTCTCGCCGTTGACCTTCGTCGTCAACCGCAGATCGCTCGGTCCAGGCTTGGACAGGAACTCTTTCGGCAGGATGACCGGACCAAACGGCGCGGCGCGATCGATGCTCTTGCCGTCGAACCAGTTGGTGCCGGGGAACATGGTGACCTCACGCAGCCGCTCGCTGCCGCGATCGCTCACGTCCTGCATGATGCTGTAGCCGAACACGTAGTCGAGCGCCTGCTCGCGCGGGACGCGATAGGCCGGCCGCGGCCCCATGATGATCGCGAGCTCGCCTTCGTAGTCGGTCCGTTGGCGGCCGTCCACGATGTAGAAGGGCTCGTTGGGATCGATGATGCAGGAACGCGGCGACTTCGCGAACATCACTGGCGCGTCGCGATCGGGGACGATGCGGGAGGCGGCAGACGCGTCGAAGCCGCCCGGAGCCGGCGCGCGTGCGGGTTCGCCGCTCGGAGGAGCGGCGGCGGGCCTGCCGGCACCGGCCTCACCCATGCCTTCCGCGTGGGCCTTGTAGTTGGCGGAGGCGGCGACCAGGTTCCACGGATATTTGATCGGCGCCTTGTACGCGACCTTGCCGGCATCGAATGCGAAAGGCTGAGTGCCGGGCGGGTTTGCGCCGAAGTAGTTGGCGATCTGGTAAAGGCGCTTCGACGCCGTCGCGTACTGCTCGATCAGCGCCTTCATCTCCGCCGGCAGCGTCATCGCCGGCAGCTTGGCCTCGCGCGCGACGTGCTCGTTGGCGCCGGCGAGGTCCAGCACTCGTGTGCCGATGACGAGGCCGACGCGTTCCCGCCCTCCGGCTTCGAATGTGGCCAGCTTGAAAGGCGTGCCTGGTCGATCGGACAGCGGCGCTTGCCCCGACGCCTTGCCAGACGCCGACCAGCCGACGGCCAGCATCCCCATGACCAGGACGAGACCCCATATCGTTCGGCGCATAAGTCCCCCGTTTTCGTCTTCCGGCGTCGCGTCACGGCACGACGGCGTCCTACCGAGGCGCATAGTACCCTAAGCCGTCCGGAGACCATCCCGATGCGTACATCCCTGGCCTCTCAGCTCATCGTCGCGCTCGCGGCGGCCGCGGCCATGCTTTCGCTGCCCGGCTGCGACACGATTTACTACAAGACCATGAAGAAGTTCGGCGTCGAGAAGCGTGACATTCTCGTCACCCGGGTTCGCGACGCCCGCGAGGCGCAGCAAAAGGGAAAAGAGGAGTTCCGGTCGGCGCTGGAACGTTTCAAGTCGGTGGTCGAGACCGATGGCGGCACGCTGGAGGAGAAGTACAACAAGCTCAACAAGGAGTTGGAGCGCAGCGAGGACCGCGCCAAGGACATCCACGACCGCGTCAAGAAGGTGAAGGACGTCGCCGACGACCTCTTCGACGAATGGGACAAGGAACTCGGCAAGTACCAGGACCGGCAGCTCCGCGCCGAAAGCGAGCGCGAGCTGAAAGAAACCAAGCGCCGCGCCCAGTCGGTGATCAAAGCAATGGAGGCAGCAGACAAGCGCGTCGATCCGGTGCTGCAGCCGCTCCGCGATCGCGTCCTGTTCCTCAAGCACAACCTCAATGCGTCGGCCATTGGCGCGCTCGACAAGGAGCTGGTTGCGCTGCGGACCAACGTCGATGCCCTCGTCGCCGATTTGGAGTCGTCGATCGCCGAGGCCGAGGCCTTCATCAACCAGATGGACGCGGAGGCGAAAGCCTCCTCTTGACGTTCGCTGGCGGTGGCGGCTGGGCCTCGAACGGATCGTTCAGGCGCGGCTGCCCTTGACAATCTTGGCGAATGACTCCGCATCGAGGCTCGCGCCACCGACCAGCGCCCCGTCCACATCGCTTTGCGCCATCAGCGCTGCGATGTTGTCGGGCTTGACGCTGCCGCCGTAGAGGATCCGGCACCGTGACGCCGCGTCGTGGCCGAACCACTGGGTGAGCCGGGCGCGGATGTGAGCGTGCGCCTCCTGCGCTTGCGCCGGCGTCGCGGTGCGGCCGGTGCCAATCGCCCAGACCGGCTCATAGGCGATCACCAGCGCCGCCAGCTCGCTGCCGGTGACGCCGTCGAACCCGCCCTTGATCTGCCGGTCGAGGACCTCCAGCGTCCGGTTCGCCTCACGCTCCTGCAGCGTTTCGCCGATGCAGACGATCGGCGTCAGGGTGGCGGAGATCGCGGCGCGGGTCTTGCGATTGACGGTCTCGTCGGTTTCGCCGAAGAGCGTCCGCCGTTCGGAGTGACCGATGATCACCCACGCGGCGCCCGCGTCGCGGACCATCGCCGCGCTGACCTCGCCGGTGAAGGCGCCGTCGCGTTCCCAGTGGATGTTCTGCGCGGCGACGTGAATCGCCGAGCCGTCGAGCGCGCCCGCCACCGCCTGCAGCGCCGGAAACGTCGGCGCAACCAGCACGTCCACTCCCGCGACATCCGAAAGACGCGGCCGCAGATCCGAGACGAACGCCACCGCCTCACGGACGGTCTTGAACATTTTCCAGTTGCCGGCAATGAGTGGCGTCCGCATTAGTCACCTGCCACGGGGAACACGAAGGACACGAAGCGCACGAAGGTTACGAAGTGTTCTTCGTGTTAGCTCTTGTCTGGGAGCGCGGCGACGCCAGGGAGCGTCTCGCCCGCCAGGAACTCGAGCGATGCGCCGCCGCCGGTGGAGATGTGGGTCATCTTGTCGGCCACACCGGCGGCATTGACGGCCGCGACCGAGTCGCCGCCGCCGATGATGGTCGTACCTTTCACCGCCGCGCAGGCCCTTGCGACGGCCATCGTGCCGGCGGCAAAGGGCGTTACCTCGAAGACGCCCATCGGTCCGTTCCACACCACCGTCTTCGCATCCTTCAGCGCGCCGGCGAACAGGTGTGCCGTGGCCGGGCCGATGTCGAGACCCATGCGATCGCCAATCGCGGAATCCCGCACCTCGAGCACCGCCGTCTGTGCGGCGGCGTCGATCTTGTCGGCGACCACGTGATCCACCGGCAGCAGCAGCTGCACGCCCCGCGTCTGCGCGTGCGACAGGATGCTGCGCGCCGCGTCGAGCTTGTCGTCTTCGACCAGCGAGCGGCCGACCGGCATGCCGAGCGCCTTGAAGAAGGTGTAGGCCATCGCGCCGCCGATGATTAGACGATCGACGCGGCCGAGCAGGCTCTCGATCACCTCGATCTTGTCCGACACCTTGGCGCCGCCGAGAATCCCGACGAAGGGCCGCTCCGGATTGCCGAGCGCCATGCCGAGATAGGTCAGCTCCTTCTCCATCAACAGACCCGCGGCGGCCTGTTTGAAGTGCGGCACCATCGCCGCAACCGACGCGTGCGCGCGATGTGCCGCTCCGAAGGCGTCGTTGACATACGCGTCGGCGAGCGAGGCCAACGCTGCCGCGAACCCTGCGTCGTTCTTCTCCTCTTCGGCGTGGTAGCGAAGATTCTCGAGCAGGACGATCCGGGATCCTGTCCGGCCCTTTGCCTTGTCGACCCCCTGGCGCGCCGGCTCACCGATGCAGTCCGACGCAAAGATCACGTCGCGTCCGAGCAGCGTCGCCAGGTGATCGGCAACCGGCTTCAGGCTGTACTCTGGCGCCGGCTTTCCCTTCGGCCGCCCGAGGTGCGAGGCCAGTACCACCGTGGCGTCAGCCTCGAGCGCATACGCAATCGTCGGAAGCGCCGCTGTGATTCGGGTGTCGTCCGTGATGCGCCCATCCTTGATGGGCACATTGAAATCGACCCGGATGAAGACCGTCTTGCCGGCCAACTCCAGATCGCGAATCGAATACTTGGTCATCCGAACCCCGCGAACCTCGAGAACCTCGCGAACCCCGCGAACCTAGAACAACTTGTCGAGCAGGTCGACGCAGCGGTTCGAGTACCCCCACTCGTTGTCGTACCAGGCCATCACTTTCAGGAAGTCGCCGTCCATGACCTTGGTATAAGCGGCGTCGACGATCGAGGAGTGGGAATTGCCTCGGAAGTCGATGGACACAAGCGGGTCGGTACAGAACTCGAGGATCTTCTTCATCGGCCCATCAGCGGCGGCTTTCAATGCGCCGTTCACCTCTTCCGCAGACGCCTTCTTGCCGAGCTGGACCACCAGATCGACGACCGAGACGTTCGGCGTCGGAACTCGCATGGCAATGCCATCGAGCTTGCCCTTGAGCTGCGGCAGCACTTCACCGACCGCCTTGGCCGCGCCGGTGGTGGTCGGGATGATCGACATCGCTGCCGCGCGCGCCCGCCGCAGATCCTTGTGCGGCAGATCGAGCAGGTTCTGGTCGTTCGTGTAGGCGTGAACGGTGGTCATCCAGCCGCGCGTGATGCCGAACGATTCGTCGATGACCTTGGCCACCGGCGCGAGGCAGTTGGTCGTGCACGACGCATTCGAGACGATGTGGTGCTTCGACTTGTCGTAAGCGTTGTCGTTGACGCCGAGGACGATGGTAACGTCCGGGTTGGTGGCCGGTGCGGTGATGACGACCTTTTTTGCCCCCGCAGCCAGGTGTTTGGCGGCATCGTCTCTCTTCGTGAACCGGCCGGTGCCCTCGAATACGACGTCGACGCCGAGGTCCTTCCACGGCAGTTGAGCCGGATCCTTGATGGCGAGCACCTTGAACTCGTCGCCGTTCACCGCGATCGCGCCCTCACGGGCCTCCACTCGCGCCTCGAGATTGCCGAGCACGGAGTCGTACTTGAGCAGGTGGGCGAGCGTCTTCGCATCGGTCAGGTCGTTCACCGCGACGAAGTCGATGTCCTTGCGCCCGAGCGCGGCGCGCATGATGTTGCGACCGATCCGGCCGAAGCCGTTGATGCCAACCTTCAGAGCCATCGATGAGTCCTCCGAGTAAACGACACATTGTACCCAGCTTCCCGCCTTGCCGGGCCGGTGCCCGCCGCGCTATACTTCTGAGGGCGTAAGTCCTTTAATGTATACCGTTTACAGCGTGCTGACCGTGGCGGCCTTCGCGATCGCGCTGCCATGGTTCGCCTATCAGGCTCTCCGCTACAAGAAATACGTCGCCAGCTTCGGCCCGCGCATGGGTTACCTGCCGGTGTCGTTCAACGTGGACGCCGACGATTCGATCTGGATTCACGCCGTATCAGTCGGAGAAGTGCTCACGGCTCGTCCGCTGATCGCCGATCTGCGCAAGCGCCATCCCGGCCTCCGCATCTTCCTCTCGACCACAACCATTGCCGGGCAGCAGCTTGCGCGCCGCAGCGTCCTCAACGTCGACGCGGTGTTCTACTTCCCATTCGATCTCGGCATCGTCGTCCGGCGAACCTTGAACCTCGTCCGGCCGAAGCTCTTCATCATGATGGAGACCGAGATCTGGCCGGTGCTGCTCCGCGAGTGCCGGCTGCGCGGGATCAAGACCGCCGTCGTCAATGGCCGCTTGTCGTCGCGGTCGTTTCCACGCTACCGGCTGATCAGGCCGTTCATGCGCCGCGTGCTCCAGGACATCGATCGCTTCTGCGTTCAGAGCGACGAGTCGGGCCGCCGCTTCGTCGAGCTCGGCGCCGATCCGGCCCGCGTGATTGTGACCGGATCGTTGAAGTTCGATTCGCTGGATCCTCCGAATCAGGTTCGCGCCCGCGAGCGCGTCCTCCGCTATTTCCGGCTCCAGGCGTCGCGGCCGGTGATCGTTGCCGGCAGCACAATGAAGGGCGAGGAAACAGCCGTCCTCCGGGCGTTTCGCCGAGTCCGCGCGACGTCGCCGAACACGCTGTTGATTCTTGCCGCCCGTCACCCGGAGCGTTTCGCGGAAGTGGAGCAACTGTGCCGGCAGGAAGGGTGGAGGACGGTACGGCGCAGCGAACTGGCGATCGACGCCGAGCCGCGCGCCGACATCGTCGTGATCGACACGATTGGCGAGCTGGCCACGCTCTACCAGCTTGGCACCGTCGTGTTCGTCGGCGGCAGCCTCGTGCCGACCGGCGGGCACAACGTGCTGGAGCCTGCGGTGTTTGGCAAACCGATCGTAATCGGGCCGCACATGGACAACTTCCGGGAGATCGCCGACGCGTTCGTCGCCGCCGGTGCGGCGCTGCGGCTCGACGATGAAGGCGATCTCGAGCCGGCGCTGGTGGAACTGCTGGGCGATCCGGTGCGGCGCGCCCGGCTGGGCGCCGCGGCTCGCGCGCTCGTGGAGGCCAATCGCGGGGCCAAGGACAAGACGATGGCGGCGCTCGAAGCGTTGCTCCCGGCTGTCCCGCCCTCCAACGTTGTCCCGTTCAGACCCATTGCTTGATCATCTGTACGCGGGAGTGGCCCGCTGGCGCCGTCGGACCGCGGAACAGCGGCCGGATCGCCGCCGCCGGCTGTCGCGCCCGGTCGTGAGCATCGGCAATCTCTCGGTGGGTGGAACCGGCAAGACGCCTGTCGTCGCCAGAATCGCCGAGTGGCTGATCGAGCGCGGCGAGCGTCCGGCCATCCTCAGCCGCGGTTACAAGCGGCAGCAGCCGATGCCCGGCGTCGTCGTTGTCTCCGACGGAATCGAGGTGAGGACGACCCTGGCCCGTGCGGGAGACGAGCCGCTGATGCTGGCTGGCGCGATTCCGGGTGCGATTGTCTGCGTCGCTGAGGATCGTTACCTGGCGGGAGTGCTCGCCGAACGCGCACTCGGCGCGACCGTCCACCTTCTCGACGATGGGTTTCAGCATTTTCAGCTCGCGCGGGATCTGGACCTGCTGGTCACGACGATGGGGGAGATTCCGAACGGCCACGTGTTGCCACGCGGACGCCTGCGCGAGCCGGCCGACGCGGCCGCACGCGCGCATTTCCTGGTCGTAATGGGCGCGACCGCGGGAGCGGCGTCGAGTGAGGCGTGGACGCTGGGGGTGAGCGAGGCTTGTGGGGGGCTTCGCCGTGTCGGTTCGCCTCGCCGCGTGTTTGGGGGGCAACGGCGATCGGGAGAGGATCGCGATCGGGAAACAGGATTGTCAGGCAGCAAGCTGCTTCCGGACAGCCGGGTGGTACTCGTCGCTGGCATTGCCAATCCGGAGCGGTTTGCAGACGACGTGCGGGCCGCAGGATGGGAGGTGGCGGGGGAGATGTGGTTCGCCGACCATCATGCCTTCACGGTTGCGGATGTCGCGCGAATCGCGGCGAAGGTGAAAGAGTCTGGCGCCGCGGCAGTCTTCACCACCGACAAGGACGCCGTGCGGTTTGAGGCGCTCGGATCGGCACCGTTCCCGCTGTTTCAAGTGCCGATCACGGTGGATTTCGATCCGGCGGCGAACTTGTTCGAACGAGTCAGCTCGGTGCTTCCTGCGCGAAGCGCCGGCCGAGGCGCGTCGTGAAGCATTGGATCGAGTACGCGGCTGTCGTCTCGGTTCGCGGCATCGTCCGGGTGCTGCCCGATCCCCTCGTGCGCGCGTGGGGAGCGATGCTGGGCATTGCTGCCTACACGCTCGATCGAGCGCATCGCCGCGTGGCTCTCGCAAACCTCGCCGAGTGTTTCCCCAATCGGCC
>DATJFF010000130.1:0-32601 GCA_035495795.1 Vicinamibacterales bacterium | reverse complement strand
ACGGGACCAACCACAAGGTCTGGATCCTCCGCCGCAGCACGATGGAGATAGTGGGCGAATTCGGCCGCGGTGGCCGTCAGCTCGGACAGTTCCTCCGCCCCCACGGCATGAGCATCGACTCTCGCGGAAATCTGTACGTGGGCGAAGCTTCTACGGGCCGTCGGGTTCAGCGATTCTTGGTGAAGAACTAGCCTCGTTCGGGCTCCCGCTGTCATCTGTTGATCTGATGATCTGGTGAGCTCGCGATCCGATCTGGCGATCTGGGGATCTTCTGATCTATCTGGTGAACTCAGGATCTGTTGGCCTCAGAGCTCATCAGATAGATCACGAGATCGCCCGATCCACCAGATAGATCTCCAGATCCCGAGATAGATCACCAGATCCCCAGCTCGAAAGATTGATCGCCAGCTCACCAGATCACGAGATCATCAGGTTCGCCGAGCGCACGTTGACCTGCGACGCCTCCAACGGGCGCGAGAAGTAGAAGCCTTGCGCGAAGCCGCAGCCGAGGCGGGCCAGGTACTCGACCTGCATCTCCGTCTCGGTTCCCTCGGCGACGACCTCGATGCCGAGCGTCCGCGCCAGGCTCACGATCAGCCGCACGATCTCGCCTTCACCTTCTTCCTGTCCCTTGATCCGGGCGATGAAGGATCGGTCGATCTTCAGCGTGTCCACCGGGAACTGCTGCAGGTAGCTGAGCGAGCAGTACCCGGTTCCGAAGTCGTCGAGCGATACACGGACCCCGAGCGTCCGCAGATCCTGCAGCATCGTACGGACCCGGGTCGCATCGGCAACCGCCACGCTTTCGGTGACCTCGAGCCGCAGCGCCGCGGCGCGGAGGCCGGTTTCGGTCAGCACCCGCGCGACGCGGGCCACCAGATCCGGTGAGCCCAGCGACTTCGCCGACAGGTTGACGCTGAGCGTCGGACCGCGACCGTCGGGGCTGGCCTGCTGCCACTCGCGTGCCTGGCGGCACGCCTCGGAGAGAATCCATTCGTCGATCTGGGTGATGAGGCCAATCTCCTCGGCGACCGGCAGGAACGCGCCCGGCGCGAGCAGGCCGCGGTCGGGATGCTGCCAGCGGACCAGCGCTTCGAACCCGGTGACTTGCCGCGTGTCGAGCGAGACGATCGGCTGGTACCACGCCCGGAACTCGCGCCGCTCCATCGCTCGCCGCAACTCCGTCTCGAGCCGCAGCCGCTCCACCGCGGCGTGGTGCATCTCGGCGTCGAAGACCGCATAGCAACCGCCACCCGACGCCTTCGCCCGGTACATCGCGAGGTCGGCGTCACGCAGCAGCTCGTCGGCGGTCCGGTGCTCGTCAGCGCTCACGGCCACACCGATGCTCGGGCTGGCAAACACCTCCTCGGTGCCGACCTGCAGCGGCTCGGCTGCCACCGCCTGGATGCGCTCAGCCACGCGAACCGCGTCGATCGGATCGCGGATGTCGTCGAGGAGGATGACGAACTCGTCGCCGCCGAACCGCGCCAGGGTGTTGGCTTCGGGCGCGCCTTCGTGGCTGGCCAGCATCCGGCTCACGACATCGTCTTTCCGGACGGTGGCGGCAAGCCGCTCCGAGAAGGTGACGAGCAGCTGATCGCCGGCGGCGTGCCCCAGGCTGTCGTTGACGTGCTTGAAGCGGTCGAGATCGACGAAGAGCACTGCGAACACGTAGTCGGGGTGACGGACGCGCCGGCTGATCGCGCGATTGAGGCGCTCGAGAAACAGCATCCGGTTCGGCAGCCGGGTGAGCGGATCGTGAATCGCATCGTGCATCAGCCGATGCTGGGCGGCGCGCAGGCTCGCGCTCATGTCGTTGAACGCGCGGGCCACGGTCACCGCCTCGGCGCTGCCTCGGGCGGCGAGCTCCATCGAGAGGTTGCCGGCGGCAATGTCGCTCGCCGCGGCCGCGATCTCGCGCAGCGGCTCGCTCACCCGGCGGCTGAACACGAGTCCGCCAACGAGAGCCAACCCGAACACCACCAATCCTCCGAGCAGCAGGCGGTCGCGCAGCTGATCCACGAAGATCTGGGTCGGCTGCCAGTCGGCGAGCAGCACCAGGCGTCCCCTCCCGCCCGCGCGCCCGTCTGGCGAAAGCATGAACGTCCCCCAGACGTAGCGATAGGCGCCGATCTGGGTCAGATTCGGAAGGACGCCGACCGGCGATGCGGCGGCAAGCGCGGCCAGCGCCAGCGTGTCACTGTGCCCTCGCTCGCGAAGGCTCGTCGCGGCGATCCGCGGTCCGGCCAGCAGCAGCACTTCACACTGCGCCAGCCGGGCCAGCTCCTGGGCCAGGGCGTCGGTCAGCTCGTATCCGACGATGAAGGTACCGAGGACTTCGTCGGCGAAGCGCGCCGGCGCGGCGATGACGAGGTAGAGCGCGTCGCCAGCTTCGGTGAAAGTCCGGGTCCGGCCGCCCCGCCGCGCTGCCGACACCGCATCGAGCAGCGGCGCCGTCTCGACCTGCTTCGACGGCCAGCCTGGCGAAGCCAGCCAGCGGCCGTCGCGATCGGTGACCACCGCGAACGCGGCGCCAAGCTGGCGGCGGTACTCGTCAGCCATCTGCTCGACGGTGGCGCGATCGGCGGCCAGCCGCGAGTCGGTCAAGTGAGCGCGGAAGATGGGGAGCTCCGTGACCAGCGAGGTCAGCGTGTCGGCGGCAATCGCGCGGCTCTCGAGCAGGCTGTAGAAGGCGGTGCGCGCCGACTCCAGCTCGCCGACCGCACGCTCGCGCGATTCACTCGACACCGTCCCGATCGTGAAGCTCAGGACCGCCACCAGCACGCCGGCGACGAGCAGCCCGAGCAGCAGCGCGACGCGAGCCTCCAGGCGCCGGTGCCAAGCCAGGGGCGCGGCTGCGGCCAACGGCGACGAGCGCCTCAATAGTTCCTCCGCCATGAACCGGTGATGCCGACGTCAAGGGCTGTGCGCTTGGCTTGCGTCTGCTCGCCAGCCTGGTGCACCAGCCCGGCCGAGACCGAGAGGGTGCGCCACACCCGGACGCGGGCGCCGCCGGTGTAGCGGTGCGTATAGAGATCGAACGGCGGGATCGAATCGTAGGCGAGACGCTCGATCCGCCCGAACGCGGTCACCGGTCCCATCGCCGGGCGATGGACGATCACGTCGGCGTACCCGCCGGTGGTGCTGGTCCCGTCGAACGGGCGGCCGCCGATCCACTCGCCGCGAAGCATCACGCCGCCAGACATCCAGCGCATGTCCACGCCGCCGAAGCGGGTGCGCCCTCTGGCGAACGTGTCGGGCAGATACGGCGTGGTGTCAATGTAGCTCGAGCCGATGACGAACGAGCCAACCGCTGCCTGGGCCCGGAACACCCCGGTCACCCCGTCGCGACGGATCGCTTCGCCAACGTCGGCCGGCTTGCTCAGGCTCGCCTCGAGCGTGAACCGCGGCACGCCGATCACGACGTCCGCCCCGTGCTCGAGATACGTATTCGAGAGCGCGTAGTACTCGCCGTAGCGGATGAGCGGCGCGCGCATGAAGCCGATGTAGGCGTGGTCGCTCGCCGACGAAATGCCGAACGGTGTCCGGAATCGTCCGGCCTTGACGGATCGCACCCAGCCGCGATCGCGCGGGTACTCGGCATAGGTTTCCATCAGATCGAGCTTGCCGCCGTAGGGATAGGCGGTTCCGAAGAAGTCGCCCTCCTCGTCCTCCGAGCGCCAGCCCCACGACGCCTCGATCTGGTATCGCAGGCCGCGCAGCGTCTCGCCCGCTTCGCCGGAGACACGCACCTGGGTGCCGAGAGCACCGATCTCTTCGGTGGAAACGCCCGCCGAGTGCGTTCCCTCGATCGCCACGCTCTGCGCGCGTGCAGGCCCGGCCAGGCAGGCCACGAGCAGGCACGACGCGCCGAGCCGGTTCATGGCCAGGCGACCTCGATTTCCTGTCCCGCCGACACGGTCAACGAACCTGAGATGATTTCCTCGCCGGGCCGCCATGCGTGGTACTCGTAACGTCCGGGCCTCGCGCCCGCGATCTCGAACTTCCCGTCGGTGTCACTCACGCCCACCAGCGACGAATCCACCGCCATCACATACGCCGCCATCGTCGGGTGGATGTTGCAGAAGATGCGACTCAGGCCCGGCTGGTCGAACGTGACGAACTTGCTGGTGCCGACGGGATAGAGCCCGAGGTCGAACCGTTTCCCGTCCTTGAACGAAAACACGTTGTGGAAGACGCGGTCGTTGTTCGGCATCTCCACTCGGGTGCCGACGGGGACGCCGAGCACGTGCGGCAGGAACGCCATGTTCCGCTGATCGAGAACGATCCGCCTCGGCACAACCGGTCCCGAGGGGGTGCCGGACAACCAGACGACCGCATCCTTCTGCGGTGCACCGGCGAGCCGGACGCGGCCGTTCACAACATCGGCACCCGCGGCCTTGCCTGCGTGCGCAGTTCCGAGCAGCGCGACGGCAACAACGGCGGCGGCCTGGGCGCGGACGACGAGTGGGAGTGGCACCAGCGATTTACCTCACCAGCGTATCGGCCAAGGAAAGCGCCAGGATTACTGATGGGCTGGGGCCTTGGCCTTTCTCACCTGTGCGTGCGTCCGCTCTATATCCGTTACGATGAACCCGTGGCTCCGACCGATCGCTCCCGTGCCGCCGCGAGATGGTCCGCCGTGACCGCCGGCGTTCGGCAGTTCTGGCAGGGCTATTGGCGATCGCCGCGCGGATGTTGAGGGATGGATCCGGTGGCCTGGGAGCAGGACACACGACTTCGTGACCGCGAGAGCGGAAAGCCTGCACGAACGGGCCTCCTGCCCGTCTGGTCGCGCCGCTACCCGGGCGACTGCGGCGAAGAGTAAGGCAAAAGGTAGAAGGCAAAAGGCAGAAGGCAGAAAGCAGAAGGCAAGACTGTCTACTTCTGCGGAGCTGCCCTCAGGTACTGCGATGGCCATGGGACGCTGACGCCCAGTTCGTGAGCGGCGTGGAGCGGCCAGTACGGATCGCGAAGCAGCGCCCGGGCCAGGAACACCGCGTCGGCCCGTCCCTCGCGCACGATCGCGTCGGCTTGAGCGGGCGCCGTGATCAACCCGACGGCACCGGTTGGAATGCCCACCTCCCGTCGGATCCGTTCCGCGAAGCGGACCTGATAATTCGGACCGATCGGAATCTGCTGGTGGGCCACGTTGCCTCCCGACGAGCAGTCGATCAGGTCCACGCCGTGCTCCCGCAATCGCCGCGCGAGCTCCACCGCTTCGTCGATATCCCATCCGCCCGGCGCCCATTCGGTCGCTGAGATCCGCACGAACAGCGGCAGGCGATCGGGCCACTCGCTACGGACCGCGTTCACGACCTCCAGGCACAGGCGAATCCGGTTCTCGAAGCTGCCCCCGTACGCGTCGGTCCGGGTGTTGCTCAGCGGCGACATGAACTCGTGCAGCAGGTATCCGTGCGCGGCATGAATTTCGACGACCTCGAGCCCGAGCTCGCGCGCACGAACGGTGGCGGCGCGGAACGCATCCACGACCTCATGCACTTCTTCGATGGAGAGCGCATGCGGCGTCGGGTAGTTCGGAGCGAACGGGTGGCTGTCGGGCCCGACTGGCGTCCACCCGCCGTCCTCCGGGGCAATCGCACCGTGCCCTTCCCAGGGCCGCTTCGTGCTCCCCTTGCGGCCGGCGTGCGCGATCTGCATGCCGGCGGCCGTGCCCTGCTGGCGAATGAAGCGAACGACTGGGTGGAGCGCCTCGGCGTGGGCATCACTCCAGATTCCGAGGTCCTGCGGGCTGATGCGCCCTTCGGAGGTGACGGCGGTCGCTTCGAGCATCACCAGCGCCGCCCCGCCGACCGCGCGCGAGCCGAGGTGTACCAGGTGCCAGTCGTTGGCGAGCCCGTCGATCGACGAGTACTGGCACATCGGGGAGACGAAGATCCGGTTGCGAAAGACCTGGGAGCGCAATGAGAAGACATCGAAGAGCCCGGGCATCCAGATATTGTGTGCCAGCTCGTCGATTTGCTGCGCTTATCGCATGCATGCGCGGCGCGCCTTCGACGAGGCTCGGAACAAGGCGTTCGTGGTGAAGGTGAACCGTTTGTTCCGTTTCTGACGTCAAATGTATGTGTCATTGACACCTACGATTGTCCACCCCTACGATGCGCTCGAGGGCCGCGCCGCTAGCCGATTGATGCCATCGCTATTTCAACGAGTTCGTGAGCGCCTTCGGGCGCTCGTGAACCGCGACGCGCGCCAGCCCGTCAGCCGGGCCGCTTCGGCGCGGCTTCCTACCGAGTTCGGCGAGTTCGACATCCACGTCTACGAAAGCCCGCGAGAGACGCACGTGGCACTCGTGCGCGGCGATCTCGGCGACGGGGACGACGTGCTGTGCCGGGTCCACTCGTCCTGCGTCACCGGCGACATCTTCCATTCGGAGCGCTGCGATTGCGGGCCGCAGCTCCAGGCGGCGCTGGAGCGAATCGCCAACGAGGGCCGGGGCGTGCTCATCTACCTCAATCAGGAGGGCCGGGGCATCGGGCTGGCCAACAAGATCCGGGCCTACAAGCTGCAGGAGCAGGGCGCGGACACGGTCGAGGCGAACGAACGGCTTGGCTTCCCCGCCGATCTCAGGGACTACCGGGCCGCCCTGGAGATGCTCCGCGATCTCGGCGTGAGCTCGGTGCGGCTGATGAGCAACAACCCGAAAAAGCTCGAGGGCCTAGCCGGCGACGGTCTGGCCGTCAACGAGCGCCTGCCGATCGAGATTGCCGCCACCGCCGCGAGCCAGCACTATCTCCGTACGAAGAAGGACAAGCTCGGACATATGCTGTCATCCGTCTAACCCCACAGTTCACTGAAGGGGTCACTCCATGCGCGCTGATCCGAAGGACACGGGCACGGAGAGGGGGCCATTCGAGCGGATGGCAGGCTCCCCTGACGTGAATTGAGGGGTTAGATGGGTGAGGGCGCGCGCGCATTCTGGGTAACCGGACCCGGCCAGGGCGAGATTCGGGACGTGATGCTGCCGTCACGCGGCCCCGACGATCTGCTGGTCCGAACCTGCTTCACCGGCATCAGCCGGGGCACCGAGTCGCTGGTCTTCGCCGGCCGGGTCCCGCAGAGCGAGTGGACGCGAATGCGCGCGCCGTTTCAGGATGGCGAGTTCCCAGCCCCGGTCAAGTACGGCTACATGAACGTCGGCGTCGTTGAGGAGGGACCGGCCGAGCTCCGCGACCGCCACGTGTTTGCGTTGTATCCGCACCAAACCCGCTACGTGGTCCCTGCGAGCTGGGCCCACCCGTTGCCGGACGGCCTGCCGCCGCGGCGTGCCGTGCTCGCCGCGAACCTCGAGACCGCCGTCAACGGACTGTGGGACGCGCGTCCTCACGTGGGCGATCGGATCACCGTCATCGGCGCCGGCACCGTCGGCTGCCTGGTGGCGTGGCTGGCCGCGCGCGTCGTGGCGTGCCGCGTTCAACTCGTGGACGTCAACCCGCGCCGCGCCGACGTCGCGCGCCTCCTGGGTGTGCCTTTCGCCTCACCGGAAACCGCCGAAGCCGGAGCCGACGTCGTGATTCATGCGAGCGGCGCACCCGACGGGCTCGAGCGTGCCCTTCGCCTCGCCGGCGTCGAAGCAACCATCGTCGAACTGAGCTGGTACGGGGATCGGCCGGTGAGCCTGCCGCTCGGCGGCCCGTTCCATGCCAACCGGCTGACGATCGCCGCGTCCCAGGTCGGCCGCATCGCGCCGTCGCAGCGAGCGCGATGGGATACGCGCCGAAGGATGCACCTTGTGCTCGATCTGCTTGGCGATCCGTCGCTCGATGCGCTGCTGACCGGCGAGAGTCGCTTCGAGGCACTCCCGGAAACGATGAGCGCGCTGGCCCGGTCGGCAGGCGATACACTCTGCCATGTCGTGAGGTACGGCGATGTATAGCGTGAGGGTCCGCGACCATTTCATGATCGCGCACAGCTTCAGAGGAGAAGTCTTCGGGCCGGCGCAGCGGCTGCACGGCGCAACGTATGTCGTGGACGTGGAGCTTTATCGGATCGAGCTGGATCGCGACGGGATCGTCGTGGACATCGGGCGGGCGGGCGACGCTGTAAAGCGCGTCCTGGCCGACCTGAACTTCCGGAATCTTGACGAGGTCCCGGCCTTCGCCGGACAGAACACGACGACCGAGTTCCTCGCGAGAGTCGTCTTCGACGGCATCGTCCACGCGATCGGTCGCGGCGATCTCGGGCCGGGCGCCTCGGGCCTCGAGCGCATCCGGGTCACGCTCCACGAGTCCCACACGGCTGCCGCTTCCTACGAAGCTGCGCTTCCACCGCGTTCCTGATTCATGCCCGCGGCTGCCTTCAGCGCCTTGCAGATCCGCCGCTACTACGACCTGCAGACGGACGGTTTCCTCGCCCTGGGCCAGGGCGGCGGTGAAGCCGCGATCCACCGCGCGGTTTGGGGACCCGGCGTGACGACACGAAGCGCCGCCTTTCATTTTGTCGAGGATCAGATCGCCGACGCGCTGCCACGCGTCGCGGCAGCGACCGGCGGGACCGCGCCGCACGTCGTGGACCTGGGCTGCGGCGTCGGTGGCAGCCTCACCTACCTGGCCTCCCGGTCGCCGATACGCGGCACTGGCGTCACGTTGAGCCCGGTGCAGGCACGGATCGCAGCCGATCGGATCGACAGGTTGAACCTCGCCGGCCGCGTCACCTGCATCGAAGGGGACTACACCTCCGTTCCCGCGCGAGTGGCACCCGCGGATCTCGCGTTTGCGATCGAATCGTTCGTCCACGGGCCGTCGCCGGAAGCGTTCTTCGCCGAGTGCGCACGGCTCGTCCGGCCAGGCGGCATCCTCGCAATCTGCGATGACATGAGACGGGCGACGTCGGACCCCGCGGCCGCGCGTCCGCTCGAGAGCTATCAGCGCGGCTGGCATGTGAACACGCTGCTCACGCATGAGGAGCTGATTGCGTGCGCCGAAGCTGCCGGTTTCACACACGACCACACCACGAACCTCACGCCGTGGCTCGAACTCGGCCGCCCGCGTGACATCGCCATCGGCCTGTTCGTCGCGCTGTTCGGATGGCTGCCGCTGCACCGGACGCCCCTGGGTCACCTGATCGGTGGCAGCGCCTTGCACCGATGTCTGACTCGCGGCTGGATCGGCTACGACATTGTCTGGCTTCGGCGTGTCCGAAGTGAGAAGTGAGAAGAGAGAAGAGAGGGGTGAAAAGCTCAATGATCGACCGGTTGCGGGCGGCCGTTCACGCGCGGCGGGACGAGATGGCGGAGCTCGTCGCCGGCCTCGCCGCGATTCCGACCGAGAACCCGCCGGGGGTCGAATACGAACGCGCGCTGCGCGTCTTTGCAGAAGCCTGCGGCCGTCTTGGATTCGACGCGAGGATTGAGCCCGTACCGGGCGGCCAGCGGCCAGGTCACGAACCGCGCTGGTGGTTGCGCGCCCTGCTGGGCAAAGGGCAACGCGTCGTCCATTTCCACGGCCACATCGACGTCGTGCCGGCCAACGCTCCCGGCCTGTTCACCCCGCGGATCACCGAGGACACGATCTTCGGCCGCGGATCGTCGGACATGAAGGGCGGGCTGGTCTCGATGCTCTATGCCATGCACGCACTGGCAGCCGCGGGCGTTAATCTGGACGGCCAAATCGCGCTCACCGTCGTGCCCGACGAGGAAACGGGCGGCGCGCTCGGGTCGCGGGCCCTGCTCGATGCTGGGCTCCTCGTGGACGAGCGCGCGGTGGCGATGCTGACTGCCGAACCGACGTCCGGCGTGATCTGGAATGCGTGCCGCGGCGCGATCACCTGCCGGGTGCGGGTGCCGGGGCGCCCTTCACACGTCGGCCTGCAGTATCTCGGCGTCAACGCGTTCGAGCGGTCGTGGCGCGTGCTCAATTCGCTGCACGCGCTCAAGCACGAGGTCGAGAGCAGGCACACCGCCTTTCCTATTGAGCCGGAGGCGGCGCGGGCCTCGATCCTGATGATGGGCGGCGAAGTCAGCGGCGGGGCCAACTTCAACGTCGTGCCCGACACGTTCGCGTTCAGCGTCGATCGCCGGCTGAATCCCGAAGAGGACTTCGAAACCGAGAAAGCCCGGCTGTTCGACGCGATCCATGGCACCGGCGTCGGTGCCGAGATCGAGATCGTGCAGGAAGCCCGGCCTGCGGGCGTGCCCGATTCCGCGCCGGCCGCACGCGCGCTGGCCGCGGCAATCGAGGATGTGCGCGGCGAACCGGCTCGCTTCGAGCTCTGCCCGGGAATGCTGGAGATCCGCTTCCACGCGGAAAAGGGCGTGCCGGCCTTTGCCTACGGCCCAGGCCTGCTCTCCGTCTCGCACGGGCCGAAGGAATTCGTGAAACGCCGCGATCTCGAGGAGTGCGCGGTCGTCTACGCCCAGGCCGCGATCAAACTGCTGCCCTGATCAAGCCCGCAGGAATGTCGACTGATCGACACGGGTACGCTCCCGGCGCGCCCGAGCCGGATCCGGAACTTACTTCGGCTCCGGAATCGACTTACCCGTGAGGTCGAGGAAGGTGATGTTGCCGAAGCCGCTCAGCTGATCCTTCACCTTCGTGTAGTCCCCGACCACCACGACGACCGAGTCTTGCGAGCCGAGCAGCATCTCCGCGCCAGTCTTGACGCCTTCGGCTGAGGGCTGCGAGATCTGCCGCTGGAACGTCTCCGGGTAGTCGCGCGGCAGCCCGAACGTGTTCACGGTGTTGATCGTTCCCGCGAACCCGGCCTGCGACGCGTTCTGCAGCAGGAACACGCCGCGCGAGTACTGCTTGGCGTCGGCGAGCTCCTCGGCCTCCGGTCCGCCCGCGCGCAGCTTGTCGATCTCGCTGTAGATCTCCTTGATGGTGGCGCCGGTCACCTCGTTGCGCACGTCGGCGACGGCGCGATAGAGCCCGCCCTCGGCCATCGCCTGGAACACCGAGCCCGGCGAGTAGGTATAGCCCTTCTCTTCGCGGATGTTGCGGACCAGGCGTGAGTCGAACGCGGCGCCGTAGATCTGGTTCGCCAGCTGCAGCGTGTACCACCGCTCGTCGTCACGCTTGATCGTGAAGTTGCCGACCGATATCGACGACTGCACGCTGTTTGGACGCTGGACGAACACGAGCCGGCGTCCCTTCAGCTCCGGCAGGGCGGCTGCTTTTGGCGCCGGCGCCGCGCCCCGGGCCCAGCTGCCGAACGCCTTCTCCACCGCCGCGAACACCGCGTCTGGCGCCGCGTCACCGACGATGACCAGAAACGCGTTGTTCGGGTGGTAGTAGGCCTTGTGGTACTCGACGAGCGAGGCGCGGTCGATCGCCGGAAGCGTCTCGGGCGTCACGCCGGTTCGCGCGTACGGATGCTCTCCGAACAGCGACAGGCGGAACACCTTGTTGGCAACGAATTGCGGCGAGGCGAGCTGTGCCTGGAGCTGCTGTTCGGTGTTGGCCTTGATCAGGTCGAGCTCGTCCTGCGGAAACGTCGGATTGCGGACGACGTCGGCGACCAGCGTCAGCATCTGTGGGAGCGTTTCCGCCAGACCGCGCATCTGGAACGAAGTGGAATCCTGGCCGGCCGCGCCCGAGAGCGTGGCGCCCAACCCGAACACCTCGCGCTTGAGCTGCTCGCTCGATCGTGTGGCCGTGCCTTCCTGCGCCGCCTCGGCGACGATCTGCGCGAGACCCGCCTTCGCCGGCGGATCGACGGCAAGACCGGCCTTGACGGTCAGGATTGCCGAGAGCTTCGGGACGCTGCCGTAGCGGACGGCAATCACGCGCAAGCCGTTCGACAGCGTCCGCTCGACGCGTGCCGGCGGCGCAAACGGCTTCTCGGGCCCGACGTCGGGCTTCGGGAGCGCCTGCGCCCCGGCTCGTGGACCGGCCATGAGCACGACGGCGGTGACAGCAACCATCATCTGGCGACAATGGCGCACGATCATCGCGCACCTCCCTGCGAGGGCTTCGCCGCCGGGCGGCTGTCGATGGACGTGCGGTTGGCAGGAACCAGCCACTTCGCCGCCGCGGCCTTCACGTCTTCGACGGTCACCTTGTCGATCTCGTCGAGGATCGTGTTGATGCGCCCCGGGTTGTCGTCGAACAGCGCGAAGATGCCGAGCAGGTTGGCGCGCCCGAAGCGGGGCATCGAGCCGCCCTCGAGCTCGTCCAGAAACGACGAGCGCATGGTGACCTTCGCCTGCTGCAGCTCGGCAGGCGAGATCCCCTTGTCGCGCACGTCCGCCAACACGCTTTCGATCGCCGACAGCACCTGGTCCGCCTTCTTGTCGGCGAGATAGTCCACCCGCATGGTGTAGAGCATCGGCCCTTTCATGTCCCAGTTGCTGCCCAGGAGATTCAGGCCGCCGCCCGACGACACGGCGACCCGCTCCTCGCGTACGAGCTTGCGATGCATGCGGGCGCTGTCGTCGCTGTTCAACAGCGGATCGAGCACGCTCAACGCGAAAAAGTCCTTCGACATCCGCGCTGGCATATGCCAGGCCACTGCCAGCGCCGGCGTGCGAGCCAGCTTGTCTTCTCTCGTGAACTGCTTCATCTCGGTCTGAGGAGGCTCGGACACATCGGCCGCGGCCGGCACGGTCTGTTTCGGGATCGATCCGAAATGGCGCTCGGCGAGCCTGCGCACCTCGGCAGCGGTCGTGTCGCCGACCACGACGAGCACGGCGTTATTGGGTGCGTAGTAGGTCTTGAAGAAGCTCCGCACGTCTTCGAGCGTGGCCGCTTCGAGCTCGGTCAGGTCGCCGTAGAAGTTGTGTGCGTTGTGCCAGTTCGTGTTGGCGCGCTCCCAGATCTCCAGCCACTCGAACGCGGCGTGCGGCTGGTTCAGCACGTTGACGCGAACCTCTTCGCTGACCACGTTCTGCTGGTTCTTCAGGTTCTCGGCGCTCACGTCGAGCGAGCGCATGCGGTCGGCCTCGAGCCAGATGGCCCGCTCCAGCCCGTTGGCCGGCAGCGCCTCGAAGTAATTCGTGTAGTCGAACCGGGTCGAGCCGTTGACGACGCCGCCCGCCTCCTGCATGAGGGAGACGTGCTCCATCTTCTTCACCTGCGCGGAGCCCTGGAACATCATGTGCTCGAAGAGGTGCGCGAACCCGGTGCGGCCTTTCGGCTCGACCCGGAACCCGATGTTGTAGATGACCTCGACGAGCGCGACCGGCGCGGTGTGGTCCTCGCTCACCACCACCTTCAGGCCGTTCGGCAGCGTGAAGTACTCCACCGGTACCTTGAATCCCTGGGCTCGTCCCTGGATGGCGGTCGCCACGATCATGAGGGCGACGAGCAGTACATGGTGCGGTCTTGGCATCTTGGTCACCGTTCGTGGGCGGTATGGCCCGATTTGGAACTGTAGACGAACGAACGCGTTCACCGGTTTCTTGCCGTCGAGCCGCCGGATCGCCGGATCACAGGACGCGCGAGATCCGGGACAGCGCCGGCTCGGGCTCGGCCGTGGACCGCAAGTCGCAGTCGAAGAGCACGTCGCCGCCCATCCGGAACACACGGTAGGACGGCCGCAGGCAATCGCGCAACTGCGCGGGAGGCTGGAGGCGGATCGCAGGTCGCCCGCCGCCGATGATGACCGGCGCGACCGCCAGGTGCAGGCGATCGAGCAGGCCCGCTTCGAGGAACGCCGATACGGTCACGCCGCCGCCTTCGACGAACACGCGTGCGCAGCCCCGGTCGCGCAGCACACGCAGCAGCGCCGCCGGCGCTCCCCCGGGCCCGTCGCCCGGCACACCGATCACCGGCGCATCGCCGACCTGGGTCTCGCCGCCCGCCACGTGCTCCTCGAGACAGACGTACAGAGTGGGCGCGGCGCCATCCGAAAACACGCGGAAGCGCGGCGATAGCCGCCGCGACGGATCGAAGATCACCCGCAAGGGGTCGGGACCCGGCACGTGCCGGGTCGTCAGCTGGGGATCGTCGGCCGCCACCGTGCCGGCGCCGACGACGATGGCGTCGCAGAGTCCGCGGAGCCAGTGCATGTGAACGACGTTGGCGTGGCCGGTGACGAACTGCGAGTCGCCGCTCTCGGTTGCGATGAACCCGTCGAGCGACTGCCCGAGATGACCGATCGCGATCGGGCGACGTCGCGTGGCGCTGCACAGTGGAAGGTAGAGGTCGAGAACTTGTCCGCGCGGATCGCCAGGGCCAATCGCCGACGTCCAGCCGCGATCCGGACACCAGACGAGCACCGCGTCGATCGCGCTCGTGTTGACGGCTCGCAGACGGCCGTCACGAAAGGCAAATGTATGGCTCCGCGCCTCGCCATCCAACGACTCGGCGAGCTCGGCCGCGGCCCTTACGAGATCCCAGGCCACATCCTCGGTGGACTCCGGGACGGCGTGCACACCTTCCTCTGACACTTGCAGCAGTGTATTTCAATAAGCATTCCCTCGAAGCTCCGCCACCGAGGCCTCGAAACCCTCAAGACCCCAAGACCTCAAGACCTCAAGACCTCAAGACCTCGCAGTGACCTCGACTACACTGCTGCGATGTCTTCGTCAGCGCAGACTCCGTGGCACGCGCGCGGACTGCTGTTCGAGAACTGCAGCTGCCAGCTCGTCTGCCCCGGACACATGCACTTCAGCCAGGCGTGCACCCACGAGCGATGCCTCGGCTACTGGGCGATCCGAATCGACGAGGGCACCTACGGCGACACCCCGCTCTCGGGCGTCAAGGCGTTCATCGCTTTCGACTGCCCGCAGCACATGATTGAGGGCAACTGGACCGAGGTCGTCATCATCGACGATGCGGCCTCCGCGGCTCAACGCGGCGCGGTCGCGGCGATTCTGCAGGGGCGCGCCGGCGGCTCGTGGTCGCTGCTGGCCAAATTCGTGTCGCGATGGCTCGACACCCAGTACCGGCCGATTGAGTTCACCGAAGAGCCGAACGCGAAACACGCGCGCATCCCCGGTCTGCTCGACGCCTCGATCACCGACATCAAGGGCCGCGACCGATCCAAGCCGGTCGAGTTCGAGAACATCTTCAACCAGATCCACGCGCCGAGGCAGGTGCTCGCCCTCGGGAGCACGACCTATGACGACGGCGTGATCCGGATCGCGACGAAGCAGACCCACGGTCTGCACTCCAGGTTCGAGTGGATCGTCAACTGAGCAGGAACAACGCCGCGGCCGCGGCAATTGTCGCGGGCGCTGCCCTGGTTGCCGCCGGTTTCGCTTGGGCGCTCGCCTCGGGAGCGCCGCTGCTTCATCCGCACGAGACGGCGCCAACGGCCAGCGGCTTCCTCTCGGCCGTTGTGATGTGGCAGGCGATGATGATCGCGATGATGACGCCCACGGTTGCTCCGTGGGTGACGGCATTCGGCCGGCTCATGCCCGTGCCGGCGGGCAGCCGGGCAGCGGCCGGATCGATGGCCTTCGCGTTCGGCTACTTTTCGGTGTGGCTTGCCTACAGCGTCGCGGCTGCAGCGCTGCAGATCGCGCTGTCGGTCGCGGGTCTCGCCGGCGCTCACGGCGCTCCGCCGCGTGTCGCGGCGCTCGTGCTGGTCGCGGCCGGGCTGTTTCAGTTCGCGCCTGTTCGGCAGGCGTGCCTGACGCATTGCCGGAATCCGATCAGCTATCTCCTGACCAGGTGGCGGACCGGGCCGCCGAGCGCATTTCGTTTGGGACTGGCGCACGGCGCCTACTGCGTCGGCTGCTGCTGGCTGCTGATGTTGACCGGCCTCGCCGTCGGTGTCATGAACCTCGCGTGGATGGCGCTCCTCACGGTCGCGGTGGCGGTCGAGCAGGCCGCACCCGGCGGCGTCTGGGTTGGACGCGCCCTTGGCGCCGGACTGATCGTTTGGGGCGCGGTTCTGGCCTGGCCCGCTTGACGGTCCCAATGGGACATAAAGACGATATCTCGTATACAGTTCCACTCGCTTGGGTGTCCACTCGTCTGGAGGCTAAGAGGTATGACCCGTGCTTTAGCGTTTCTCCTGCTGGTCGCGGCGCTTGCCGCCGGCCTGCCTCGCCTGGGGCTGCCGCTGGCCGCGCAGTCGCGGGCCACGGCCACCGGCGTCGCGGTGATACCGCACGAAGCCGTGCCCAATTTCTTCAAGAACCCGCCGGGCATCTACACCGGCGAGAACATGGGCATCGCGACGAACTCGAAGGGCAACATCTTCATCTACCACCGCGCCAACGAGACGCGGCTGTTCGAGTACACGCCTCAGGGACAGTTCGTGCGCGAGATCGGCCGCGGCAACTACGGCTTCGCGTTCGCGCACTCGGTCCGCGTCGACGCCCAGGACAACATCTGGGCGGTGGACGAAGGGACCGACATGCTGGTCAAGTTCAGCCCCGAGGGGCGGGTGCTGATGGTGATCGGGCGCCGTACGGATCCGGTCGAGGAGACCGGAAACATGCCGGGACAGGGCGCGTATCACGGCCGCAACGAGAAATACCGCTTCGGCCGGCAGACCGACGTGGCCTTCGATCAGCAGGGGAACATCTTCGTGTCCGATGGCTACTTCGACGGACGCGTGGTGAAGTACGACAAGAACGGCCGGTTCATCAAGGCGGTTGGCAAGCGCGGCAACGGCAATCTCGAGTTCAACACGCCCCACTCAATCGCGACCGACTTCAAGGGCAATGTCTACGTCGGCGACCGCGGCAACCAGCGCGTGCAGGTGCTCGACAACGATCTGAACTGGAAAGCGAACTACGCCAACGTCGGCAACCCGTGGGCGGTGTGCGTATCGGGCGGCCCCGGCCCGAAGGACCCGGGGAAGCAGTACCTGTTCGTGTCCAACTCCTGGCCTGACAGCGCGCCGGCGGCGCAGGCGGAATACACCGGCGAGGTCTACATGATGGAGCTCGACGGCACCATCGTCGGCAAATTCGGGCGCGCCGGGAAGGCGCCCGGCGAGTTCGCCACCATCCATCAGATGGACTGCCGCGATCCGCGGACGATCTACACGGCGGAAATCAACGACTGGCGCTCGCAGAAGATCCTGCTGAAGCCGTCCAACACGACCAGCGCGCAGGGAGGCGGGCGATGAGCGCGTCAAGGCAAAAGGCAGAAGGCATAAGGCAAAACGCTCGGTTCGTAGGCGCCGCGCTGCTGGCGCTGGTCATTGCCGGCGGCTCGATTGCGGCGCAGAACACCACCGAGATCGCGTTCGATACCAACGCGGACCTCCTGCGGACACCAGCCGATGTCTTCGTCGGTGAAGTCGGCGGCGTCGGGGCGAATTCGAAGGGGCAGATCTTCGTTTACACGCGGACCGGCCATCCCTACGGCACCCTCGGCGACAACCGCACGTTCTATCGCGGCGGCTCGCGGCTGTTCCAGTTCGACCCCAACGGCAAGTTCGTTCGCGAGCTGGGCCAGGACGTCTACGGCTTCAACGCCGCGTTCGGGCTCCGCATCGATCCCCAAGACAACATCTGGACACTCGATGAAGGCGCGAACCAGGTGGTGAAGTTCGACGCCGAGGGACGCGTCGCACTGGTGCTGGGCCGCAAGCCCGAGGCCATTGGCGTACGCCCCCGGCAGCCGGGTCCGCCCGAAGGCGGCGCGGCGGGTGGACCGGGTGGCGCCGGTGCGGGTGGCGGCGGTGGAGCGGGCGGTGGCGGCGCGGCCGCCAACCGTCGCCCGGGAGAGGGTGTTCCGGGCTCCACGTTCAGCAAGCCCAGCGACGTGGCCTGGGACAAGGCCGGCAACATCTACGTCGCCGACGGGATGGGCGCGAACAACCGGGTTGCGAAGTTCGACAAAGACGGTCGCTTCATCAAGCACTGGGGCTCGACCGGCACCGAACAGGGGCAGTTCCGGGGCGTGAAAGCGATTGCCATCGACGCGCAGGGCGACGTCTACGTCGCTGACGTCGGTAACAAGCGCATCCAGGTGTTCGACGGCGACGGCACGTTCAAGCGCCAGTTCGCTGGCGTCGGGACGCCGCTGACGATGTGCATGACGCGCGGGGCGACGCAGTATCTCTACGTCTCGCACTCCGGAGATCCCGATGGCATGGAGGACGCCGCCATCTACAAGGTGCGCCTCGACGGCGGAGTCGTCGGAAAGTTCGGCTCGGCCGGAAAGCTGCCCAAGGAGTTCGGTCTCGCCAACTCGATCGACTGCCGCAGCGAGAACGAACTGCTCGTCGGTGAGATGACGAACTGGCGAATTCAGAAAGTCTCGCTCAAGAGCACCGTAGCTCGCTGACAAGGCAGAAGGCAGAAGGCACAAGGCAGAAGGCAGAAGGAAAGGCAGCAACGTTTTTTGCCTTTTGCCTTTTGCCTTCTGCCTTGTGCCTTTTGCCTTTTGCCTTGACCGTTACTTCCCCGCCGCCTGCACGGATAGGCTCACCTTCACGTCGTCGCCGACCAGGAAGCCGCCGGTCTCGAGGGCCGCGTTCCAGGTGAGTCCGTAGTCCTTCCGGTTCAGCGTCACCTCGCCCTCGAACGCGATCTTCTGGTTGCCCCAGGGATCCACTGCCGCGCCGAGATAGCTCACGGGGATCACCACCTGCCTCGTCACGCCGCGCATCGTCAGATCGCCGGTGACCTCGAATTCGTCGTTCCCTTTCGGCGCGATCGCGGTGCTGCGGAACGTGATCGTCGGGTACTGGTCGACTGCGAAGAAGTCGGTCGAGCGCAGGTGCGCGTCGCGGTCGGCGACGCCGGTGTCGATGCTCGCGGCCTGAATAGTGAGGTTCACCGTAGAGCGCTGCGGCTCGGCCTCGTCGAACGCGATGGCGCCGTCGAAGTCGGTGAAACGGCCGCGCACCTTGCTGATCAGGTGCCGGACCTGGAAGGCCGCCTCTGAGTGGGTCTTGTCGATTTGGAACGTGCGAGTGGCAGTGGCGGTGGTCATGATTCTTTCTCCTCGATTAGATGTTCAAACTTTAAGTGTTTAAACACTTATTTCAGACGCCGAGACCCAGAAAAGGTGTCGCGTCGACGGGTGACTACTTCTCGGGATCCCGCAGCTCAGCCAGGGTGTCGCTGAGCTGCCGGAGCTTCTGCTGGCCGATGCCGCGCAGCCGCTCCTTGTGAAATGCCCGCACCGGCCCGTCGAGGCGGGCGAGCACGTCCAGGCCCTTGGGCGTGATGTGCGTGCGCACCAGGCGGCGATCGCTGTCCTCGCGAGCCCGGCCGATGAGCTTCTGATCCGTCATCCGGTCGAGCAGGCGCGTGACGTCCGGCACTGGTCGCAGCAGCCGAGCCCCGATCTCGTTCCTGCACAAGCCGGCGTCGCCGGCGCCGCGCAGAATCCGGAGCACGTTGTACTGCGTGGGCGTGAGGCCATGGGGCTTGAGCACCTGCACCATAGCGTGCTCGAGCAATGCCGCTGTCCTCGCGATGCTGAGGTGCGTTTCCTCCTCGAGCAGGTCGAACGGTTTGTTCTGTTTCAGCTCGATATGCAGCGGGCGGGGCACGATCGAAATATACGTGTTTAAACACCTATTGTCAAGGACGGCCGCGAGCACGGGCCTTTTGGGATAATTCGGCCGTGCTTTCCTCCTTGCAGCGGCGCCGCGCGTTCGGCGCGCTGTTCACGGGCGTCGCGGTTTCCACTACCGGATTCCTGGCCTCCAACACGGTCAACGGCCTCATCGCGGAAGACCTGACGGGCACGACGACCTGGAGCGGTCTTCCTGCCGCCGCGAGCGTTCTCGGCACCGCGGCCGGCGCGACTGCCCTCGCCGCGGTCGTCCGTCGCAGCGGTCCACGGACCGGCCTCACGATCGGTTACGCGGTCGCGACCGTGGCCACGCTCGCCGCATCGGTCGCGATCAGCTCGCGCGGCTTCGTCGCGTTCGTCGTCTCGATGTTCGTCTTCGGCCTCGGATTCGGCTCCAATCGCCTGGCTCGATACGTGGCCGCGGATCTCTATCCGCCCGAGCAGCGCGCGACGATGATCGGCTGGATCGTGTGGGCAGCCACTATTGGCGCCGTCGCGGGTCCGGCGCTGCTCGCTCCCTCGCGGGACGCGGCCGACATCGTCGGCATCAACGGCCTCATCGGTCCCTATCTCGTGTGCGCAATCGCATGCGTCCTTTCTACCGGCGCGATGCTCACCGCCCCGCGGGCCATGGACGCACCACCCTTGCGCGGCCGGACCGATGCGCGTCTGGTTCCCCTGAGCACGCTGCTCCGCGATCCGGGCGTCACGCTGGCGCTGACCTCGATGGTCTCGGGCCAGTTCGTGATGGTGCTGCTGATGACGATGACACCGCTGCACATCCGGCACGAAGGGCACGGCCTCGGCGCGATCGGCCTCGTCATCTCGGCCCACACGTTGGGGATGTACGCGCTCTCGCCGCTCACCGGACGCATGGGCGATCGCGTTGGACGGATCCCGCTGCTCGTCGCCGGCGTCGCGACGCTGGTCCTCGCGGGATTCGTCGGCATGACGGCCGGCGGTTCGTATCCTCAGCTCCTCGCCTCGCTCCTGCTCCTCGGCATCGGCTGGAATCTCGGATTCGTGGGCGGCAGCGCGCTCCTCACCGATTCGGTGACTCCGGCCGAGCGCGTGCGCGTGCAGGGCCTGGGCGACGCGCTGGTCTGGGGCGGCGGTGCGCTCGCCAGCATCGGATCCGGCTGGATGCTCGAGCATTCGGGCTTCGCGATGCTGAGCGGGTTGGGATCGCTCCTGGCACTGGCACCAGTGGCGGCGCTCGTGCGCTACCGGCGCTCCGCGCGCCCGCGCGTCGCGACCGCGGCATAGGCGCCGGCTCCGGGGTCTGCGGGTACGGCGCGGACCGTGCTCATGGCGACCGCGACGACGGTCCGGTCATCCTGCCAGTCTTCAACCCCTTCCGGACCGGTGCCGGCCTTGGCGAGGCTCATCACCTGCGCGCAGGTTTCTTCGGCCGACGACCCGGCCTCGGCGAGCGCGCGTACCTGCTGTTGGAGTCGCGCCGCGCCGGCATCGCCGAGTGCCTCGGTCACGCCGTCGCTCACGAACACGACAACGTCTCCGGGCCTGAGTGGCACGTCCCGCTGCTGATAGCGGGCCCCGGTCAGGATGGCCGCCGCAGGGCCGGTCGGCTCCATCAGATGCAGATGTCCGGGCCCGGCCACCACTCCCGACGGATGCCCGGCATTGGCGTAGGTGAGCGCGCCACGCCCGGCATCCACCAGACAGATGATGGCCGTGATGTAGGGGCCGCCTTCCCACTGTTCGAACAGGCGCGACGAGAGCTGCCCGAGCAATCGGGCCGGCTCGCTGGACTCGGCGGCCAGCGATCGGAACGCGGCCCGCACCGTGGAGAGCGCCATCGCCGCCGGCACACCCTTGCCCGACACGTCAGCCACGAGGACGAGATAGCGGGCGTCGGACACCCGGACGATGTCGTAGAAGTCTCCGCCGATCCTGCCGGCGGGTGTGAGGTCGGCGGCCCAGGTGAGGCCGTCGTTCGCGTGCGGCAACCGCGGCAGGAGCCGGCGCTGCATGTCGGCGGCAATCGCGAGCTGCGTGTCGAGGACGAGCTGCTCCCGTTCTTTGACCGCAAGCTCGAGCCGCGTCGCGCTCAGATGGCGCCACAAGTACACCGCCACGCCCAGCGCGCTGGCCAGCAGCACGTCGGACACCCACGTGAGCTCGAGCTCGGTGGGCTCGAACACGCGGATCAGCGCGAGCTCGAGAACGCCGGCGATGAGGTAGCTCGACGCCGCGACGACCGCGGCTTCCGCCACAATCGGCCAGCGGCCCGGCGCAGCGCCGCCACGCGATCCCGTCGCCATGGGTGCGCCTACTGTAGGGGAGATTCGACCGCGACCGCCAGCGGGAACCGCTGTCGCGCCGGTCAAGTCGTGCCGTAGCTCTTCAGCCACAGCAGCGCGTCGGAAAGGGTTTTGTCCAGTACCGCCAGGTTGTTGCTGAACCGATGATCGGCCGCCTCGATGAGCCATAACCGCTTTGGCTCGCACGCGTTGGCCACGACGCGCTGGACCTCGTGCACCGGCACGTACTCGTCGCGCGTCGAGTGAATCACCGCAATCGGAGCCGGCGCCGCACGGGCGATCAGCGAGGCGGTGCTGAACGACGGCTCGTTCGGCGGCCGGTGGGTGAGGTAGATCATGGCATCGCGCCACCTCCAGCCAAGCTCGTTGATGTCAGGGAGGCCGAGCGCGACTACCCCGCCGATGCGTGCGCGCGTGTCGGCGTCGGTCGCCGCCAGCACCGACAGGCCGGCGCCTTCCGATACCCCGACGAGCACGGGCTTGGCGCTGCTGCCGCGGGCCGCGAATTCCACGAGCGCCCGGTAATCAGCCGGCTCGTCTTCGGGTTTGAGTGTGGCAGTTCCAGTCGTAAAGCCGCTCAGGTACGCCCTGACGTCGAAGCCGACGACGAAATAGCCTTGTGCCGCCAGCGTCTCGGCCACGTGAGGGCCGAGGTGAATCCAGCCGCCGTCACCGCTCGAGACAACCGCCGCCGGACCGCCCCGCTGGCCGTACGTCCTCAGCAGCTGGGCGTGCCCGCGCAGCCATATGGTTTCCGTCGCCTCGGCGTGAGCCGGAACGGCCCACGCCAGAGACGCGACCACGACCGCGATCAGCTTCGCCGCTCGCATTGGAAAGCTCCTCAATCGACGAAAACCCGACGAGGTGAGAATCGAAGGAGCAAAACCGGATCCACCGCTTCTGCCGAGCTCCAATTCCCACCTCGCCGGAGTCTTCCGGCACCCTGCTGCTACGACTGCGCGTGCGGCAGCGCGACGAACACCGTCGCGCCGTTGCGGCTCACGAGCACCAGTGCCGGCGCGTCCTTGTGGGTGTCGAGCGCCGACCGAAGATCCTGCACGCTCTCGACCTCACGTCCGTTCACCTTCTTGACCACGTCGCCTGGCTGGAGCCCTGCATCGGCGGCGACGCCGGCCGGATCCACGTCGGTGATGACGAGGCCCTTCTCGGTCTTCGGCAGCTCGAGCTGCGCGGCCACCCGCGGCGTAAGCGGGGTCACGCTCATGCCCAGCCCGCCGGTGTGTTCGCCATCGTCATCGCCGGAGCGTGACGCGCGCGCCTTCTCCGATTCGCGCTCGATCACTGTTGCCGAGATCGAGGTCGGCTTGCCGTCGCGTAGAACTTTGAGCGTGACGGCGGTGTTCGGCGCCAGGCCGGCCACGCGGTTGCGCAGCGAGTTGGAATCAGTCACCGGCTGGCCGTCGAGATCGGTGATCACGTCACCCTCCTTCAGGCCGGCCTTCGCGCCGGGGCTGCCTGCTTCCACGCTGCTCACCAGCGCGCCGCGGGTGTTCGGCAGGCCGAGGCTGTCGGCCAGTTCGGGAGTCACGCGCTGCACCGTCACGCCCAGCTTGGCGCGATGGACGACGCCTTCCTTGATCAGCTGATCGGCGACCGCGCGGGCCATCCCCGAGGGAATAGCGAAGCCGAGGCCGATGTTCCCGCCGGAGGGCGACAGGATCTGCGCGTTGATACCGAGCAGCTCGCCCTGGAGGTTGACGAGCGCGCCGCCGGAGTTGCCCTGGTTGATGGGCGCGTCGGTCTGGAGGAAGTCCTCGTAGCTGCCGTCGCCGACGCCGGTGGCGCGGCCTTTGGCGCTGACGATCCCCATCGTCACGGTCTGGCCAACACCGAGCGGATTCCCGAACGCCAGCACCACGTCGCCGACGCGGGCGTGCTCGGAATCGCCATAGGCCACGGTCGGAAGGCCGGTGGCGTCAACCCGGATCACCGCCAGATCGCTGGGCTCGTCGGTGCCGACCACGCGGGCGGCGAGTGAGCGGCCGTCGGCGAGATCGACGCGAATGCGATCCGCGCCGCCGGCCACGTGATTGTTCGTGAGGATGTAACCGTCGTTGCGGATGATCACGCCCGAGCCGAGACCGCTCTCCCGCCGCGGGCGAGGCGTGCCGCGGAACTGCCGGCCGAAGAACGGGGCGAGCTCCTCGGGGAGCGAGGTCTGCGTCGCCTCGGCGCGCTTCTCGACGCGCACGGTGACGACGGCGGGGGCCACGCGATCGACGATCGCGCTGTACGACGGCGCGAGCGGCAGCGCCGGGTTCTCCACGACGCGAGGCGCCGCCGTTGCCGGAGCCGCCATGCCTGCCGCTGGAGTCGCTGCCGGTTGGTCGGCGGCCCAGAGGTGCTCGTGGCCGGCCGCGGCGCCAAGCGCCAGCGTCAGCACGGCGAGCCCTGCGGTAGCAAGACGCAGCGGTTGCCGGAACAGGGAGTCACGGGTGGTGGTCTCGTTCATGTTTCGTCCTTTCACTTCATTGGACGAACGATCGCGTTGCGTTGGCCTGTCGAGGGGATGACAAGTGTGTAAGCCCGCTCCTGACATTTGTGTCATGGTGCCGATAGAACGACGTCATCAGACGGCGATATCGTGGGCAGATGCCACGTTCGCTTCTTGCCGCCGCCGGCGTGCTATTCGCCGCGGCGCTGGCATTTGCCGCCCCGGCCAAGCCGCACGAGGCCTGGGGCGCCGGCGTCATCGAGAAGGTCGATCCCGCGGCCCGATCGCTCGTCCTCAAGCAGGGCGCTCACGAGATGACGTTCGCGGTCGCGGACGCCGCGCAGGTGCTCGAAGGCAAGACCTCGCGCACGCTCGAAGATCTGTCGAAGGATGTCGGCCGGCAGGCGAAGGTGCGCTACATGATGACCGGAGGGACCAAGACCGCCGATCGCGTCGAGGTCTCGACCCGCCCCGCTACGCACGCGGCGAAGTAGCCGCGGGCCGTGCTTTCGGCAGCGTGACGGTGAACGTGCTGCCCACGCCGGGCGTCGATGCGACGCCAACCGTCCCGCCGTGGGCCTCGACAATCGCCTTGACCAGCGACAGGCCGAGCCCCAGGCCTCGCGCCGAGCGGCTCGGTTCGGCGCGATACAACCGATCCCAGATGAACGGCAGGTGCTCCGCCGCGATCCCGCTCCCCGTGTCTTCGACGGTAAACGTCACGTGATCGCCCTGATCGGCCGCGGCCATGCGGATTCGCCCTCCGGCGCTGGTGTACTTGACCGCGTTCTCGAGCAGGTTGGCGAGCACCTGCCGCAACCGGGTCGCGTCGGCCACCACCTTCAGCCCGGCCGGAACGTCCGTCACGATCTGCAGCCCGCGATCTTCGGCCTCGTCCGCAAATAGCGCCACCGCCTGTTCGACAACGACCGGCACCTCTACCAGTTCGTCGTCGAGCCGCATCGTGCCGGTTTCGGCCTGCGAGATGTCCATCAACGCCGTGAGGGTGGCGTTGACACGCTCGGACTCCTCGAGCGCCTGCCCCAGCCCCTCCTTGAGCGCCGCCCTGTCGTCGGACACGATGGCGGCTTCGGCGACATTGCGGAACCGCGTGAGCGGCGTCCGCAGATCGTGTGCGACGTTGTCGAGCGCGCCGCGCATGCCACCGACCAGCGTCTGGAGGCGGCCGAGCATCTCGTTTACGAGCATGCCCAGCTCGTCGAGCGGATCGTCAGAGCCCCGGGCCGGGACTCGCGCGTCGAGCCGGCCAGTCCGCAAGATCTCGCGGAGTGCGGCGTCGAGCTCGCGAATCGGCCGAAGACCCGCGGTGGTGATGAGCACGCCGCCGACGGCGGCAATCAGGACGATGAGGGCGCCGATCTGCAGGGCGCGCTCGCGAAAGCGCCGCAGCAGCTCGTCGCGGACGTGCGAGCTCCGGCCGACCTGCACCGTGACGCCGTACGGCAGATCGACGCTGCCCAGCTCCAGCACTGCGCCGCCAGTCGGATCTGCGATCGACTGCCAGGGTGACGTGCCGCGGGGCTGGTCCAGCGTTGACAGGTCGAAGGCGGCCCATCCGGGCGGGGTTGCGAAATACACGACCTCCGCCTGCTGGTTGACCACCCTGACCATCAGCCGTTCGTGCTGCCCTTCGCTCGCGTCGCTCTCCAGCAGTCGGCGTAATCCAGGCAGGCCGGCCCGCGCGTACTCCGTCGCGTAGCGGCCGAGCATCGACTGCAGCACCTCGTGATCCTGGTCTTCGAGCGCGCGTGCGAGCAGCAGATACGTGACCACCGCCAGGGCCGCCGCGCTCGCGACGAAGAGCGCCGCGTACCAGAGGCCCAGGCGCCAGGCGAACGCGTGGCGGAACGACGACTCACTCCACCTTGAGGACATAGCCAACGCCCCGCACCGTGTGCAGCAGCCGGGGCTCGAAGCCCTTGTCGATCTTCTCGCGCAGCCGGTGGACCAGGACGTCAACGGCGTTGGTGCCGGTGTCGAAGCTGTAGTCCCACACGTGCGACACGATCATCGCCTTCGACACCACCTTGCCGGGGTGGCGCATCAGCAGCTCGAGGAGCGCATACTCGCGCGGCCTCAGCTCGATGTTCGTCCCGGAACGTTCAACCCGCCGCGTCAGGCGATCCAGCGTCAGGTCGGCCAGCGACAGCGAGGTCGGCTCAGCGGCCCGGTGGCCGCGGCGGGTCAGCGCCTGCACGCGGGCAAGCAGCTCGGCGAAGGCGAAGGGCTTCGTGAGGTAGTCGTCGCCGCCGCTCTGGAGCCCCTGGACGCGATCGTCCACCCTGTGTCGCGCGCTCAGGAACAGGACCGGCGTCTGGACGCCGGCCCGCCGCAGCGCCGCCACCAGGCTGAGCCCGTCGAGGCGCGGCAGCATGACGTCCACGATGGCTGCTTCGTAAGGCTGCGTCCGGCACAACTCGAGGCCATCGACCCCGTTGTCGGCTACGTCTACCGCGAAGCCTTCCTGGCGGAGACCTGCCGCCACGAACTCGGCGATGCTGCGGTCGTCTTCGACGACGAGGATGCGCATCCCCAGAAGATAGCGCAGGCGGCGCGCCGTGGCAGCGATGACTGAAAATCAAGACCAGTTCGCGGATGATGGAGATTGGAGGCAACCATGGCGCAGGATCGATATCTGAAGGGCGTGCTCACGGTCATTGCAGGTGCGCTGGTGTACCTCTGTCTGGTTATGACGCCCTGGCCTGGCGCTCTCGCGCAGGGGCAGCCGCCGCTCGTCCGGCCGGGAGACAACGTCGGGCCGATTCCAGTCACCGTCGTCGGCTGGCGTGCCCCCGAGCCCGTCGCCGCCGCGGTCCAGAACGTCGTCCAGGTTACCGGACGCGTCGTCGCCGACCGGAGCAGCACTGCCGCCGACCGCGTCGTCCTGGTCGGGTGGGAAGAGCGGTCGGATCCGCTGCGAGGCAGCAGCGACTTCCACGCCTTCGACTCGAGCAACGGTCGCGGGCTCCCGACGCTGGCGATGCCGCGGTGATGCGCGTCAGCGGCCGGCGGGGCGGCGCGCCTCGGAGTAGACGACGAAGTCCTCTCCCGGCCCGGCGAGCTCGAACACCTCGACGAACTCATCGCCGTCCAGCCGGTGGGTCTCGCGCGCCCGCCACCCGGCGGGGATGTTCTCGATTCCTTCCGAGGTGAAGACGATCGGCCTGCCGTCGCGCGGCGCGACATACGTGTTGACGAACCCTTCGACGTGGAACTGACGAAACACGAAGAGCTTCCGGGCCGACTCGTAGCTGATGAAGCCGCGGTCCTCGTGAACCTCGCCCTTCGGATTCGCATCCTGCGGCGGATACGTGGACGCGTTGCGGACTTCGATGAATCGATCCGCCAGCACGAGGCGGCATTCGCGCCGCGGCGTGCCCTTGCCTGGCTGACCGCCATCCCCGGCTGCCCCGAACCCGCGTAATCTATTCGAAATCACCGGCGAGGTCGGCTACCATGCGCCTCGTGACGCGGACCATCATTGTTGCCCTGGTCGCCGGATGCGGGCTGACCGGCGCATCGTGCGGCGCTGCAGCGCCGCCGCTGCGCCTCCATGCCGACGTCAAGCAGATCATGGCCGCCATCGTCGATCCGGCCGCCGATGTGGTGTGGGGCGCTGTCGGGACGATCGACACCATCGAGGGGACCGAGCAGATTCGGCCGCGCGACGAAGGGGAGTGGACCGAAACGGCGCACGCGGCGTGGGTGGTGACCGAGGCGGCCAATGCGTTGATGATTGGCAACCGGCCGAAGGACACCGGCGACTGGATGAAGTTCGCGCAGGACCTCGCCGACAACGGCCTCAAGGCGGCTCGCGCCGCCGAAGCCCACGATGCCGACGCCCTCTTCACTGCCGGCGGCGACATGTACCTCGCCTGCACCGCGTGCCACGCCAAGTACAACATCACGCTGACGGCACCGGTCAGCCAGTAGGCGCGCGTGCTGCTCCCGTTCCTCCAGAGACTGGCCGAGACCGAGTGGAGCGTCGCGCTCCACGAGTCGCTGTGGATGTGGCCGCTGGTCGAATCCACGCACGTTCTGACGCTGACGATCTTCGCGGGCACGGCGATGCTGTTCGATCTGCGGCTGACCGGGCGCGCCCTGCGCAGCGTGCCGGCGGCGCAGGTGATGCTGCGGCTGCTGCCGTGGACCCGGGCCGGTTTCGCGGTCATGGCCGCGACCGGGATCCTGCTCTTCTATGCCACCCCGGTCCGCAACTACCAGAACATCTTCTTCCGGACCAAGATGATCATGATGGTCCTGGCCGGATTGAACGTCTGGATCTTCCACCGCGGCATCTACCGCCGCGTCCACGAGTGGGGCGACGCGCCGCTGCCGCCGCGCGCGGCGCGACTTGCCGGCTACGCGTCGCTGGTGCTGTGGACCGGCGTCATCGTCTGCGGCCGGCTGATTGCCTACAACTGGTTCGACTGCGACATCCAGCCCCAGCCCGATCTCATTAACTGGGTCTCTGGCTGCGTGGTGCCCTGATCATGCTGCTGCCGCTCTTTCAGTGGCTGGAGGCCGCCGCTCCGGGCGAGTTCATCCGGACGTCGCTCTGGCTGTTCCCGGCGATCGAGTGCGTGCACCTGATCGGCCTGGTGCTGCTGGGTGGGGCCGTGCTCCTGGTGGACCTGCGGCTGCTCGGGGTGCTCCTGCCCAATCAACCGCTCCGCTCGGTGAGCGACAGCGGGCAGCGGCTGCTGCTCTGGGGTGTCGCGCTGATGGTCGTGACCGGCGTGCCGCTGTTCCTGTCGGAAGCCATCAAGTGCTATTACAGCCAGGCGTTCTGGGTGAAGATGACGACGCTCGTGCCCGCCCTTCTGTTCGCGCTCACCGTGCGGCGGCGCGTCGCGTCAGGCGGAGAGGACACGCGCAGCCGCGCCGTCCGTGCGCTCACCGGCGCGATTTCGCTCGTCCTCTGGTTCACGGTGGCCGCCGCCGGCCGCTGGATTGGTTTCTCGTAGGCTTCGCAGCCTCGCTGTCTCATTGGCGATTGGTGATTGACGATTGGTGATTTATTGGCGATCCGTCGATTGGGGGATTGCGGCATTCGATTGGCGATAGGGCAATGACGATTTGGAGGATCCGGAGAATGATCGATTCGCCAAATTGCAATCGCCAATCGTGATTCGCCAAATCCTCAATCGTGCATTGCCACAATCTTCAATTGAATGACGCAATCCCCCAATCGACGGATCGCCAATAAATCACCAATCGTCAGTCGCCAATCGTCAATGGACAGGTCATTGACCAGGCTTCTTCGTAGGCGGCGGCTCGGTCGGGTCGCGGCCGTCGCGCGGGGCGCCAGTCCCAGACGAGCCCAGGAAGATCTTCTGACCGTTGGTGAAGGTCACGTCGCGCCCGTTGGCGCGCTTCAGCGAGTGATCCTTGGTCTGATAGCCGTCAACGATGATCTCGGTGCCGATCTTGAGCGTGTCGCGGGTGAGGCCGCGGCGCAACAGCGTGTTCGGTGTCCCGCCTTCAATCGCCCACACCTCCTTCGTCCCGTCCTCCTTGGTCACTTCCATGTGAATCCAGGTATGCGGATTCACCCACTCGAGGCGAACGATCTTGCCCTGGAGGCGAAGCGGCGCGTTCGCGTCGAATTCCGCGCCGAAGGCGTGATGCGCCGAGACCCGGCCGGCAGCAAAGGCCAGCAGTCCGGCGCACAACAGCAAAAACGTCTTTCGCATGACTGGCTCCCGCGAAGGAAGTGAACAGCGAGAAGAGCTTCTCACTTTAGCTTTTCACTTTTCAAGGACCAGGCCCGGCCCTGCTGATCCACCGCCGCAATCAGGTCACCCATGGTCAGGTTCATGTCCACCAGGTGGAGTCCCCAGTTTGGCAGGGGCTTGCCCGGCATCCCGAGGTCGCCGGTGATGTCGTCCACGCGCGGATCCGTGGGGTCGCTCTTGACGGTGACCTCCAGGTAGGTCGCGAACTCGTTCGAGGTGCAGCGGGCGGAGACCAGCCCCGGCACCTCGACCCACGGGGTGTCCACCGTCTTACCGGTCACCCAGGCCGCGGGCGAGGCCTGCGAGGTGATCGTACGGCCGGCGGTCGAGAGGTACGCGTGCAGGTCCGCGGCACCATCGCTGAACCCCGCCGGATTCGTGCAGAGCGCATCCTGGCCGTTCTCGTGACGGCCGAAGAGCGCGTTGGGCGGCGGCGGAACCGTGGCGCGGTAGGTGGAGAACGAGATCACGCAGCCGGTGTCGCGGGCCGAATGGCACGGCCCGAGCGTCTTGAACGTGCCGCCGGTGACCGCACCCTTCGGGACGCTGATCGTAGTCCCGGTCAGAATCGCCGAGACCAGCTGCTTCTGCGCCGGCTTGCCCTCAATCTCATGACGAAGCAGCTCGATCAGCACGTACGAGCCCTGCGAGTGACCGATGAGGACGACGCCCCGGCCGCGGTTGTCACGCTGCAGATAATCGCGCCAGGCGTCGCGGACGTCGTCGTACGGGCTGCCCGTGCCGAGATCGATCCCACCGCCGGCCAGTCTCTGACGGAGCCCGGCGATCGTCACCTGGCGGTAGAGCGGCGCAAAGGGCCGGCACACCGACGCGAAGCGCGCGAACTGCTGCGCCACGACGTTTCGTTCGGCCGGGTCGGGCGTCATGTCGCTGAACGTGCCGGGATCCGTCGAGATCGTCGGGTAGACGTAGAAGCAGTCGATCGGGACGTCGACACCAGGCTTCCAGTCCTCGCGGGTCATCGAGCCGTCGGCGTTTACAACGGTTGCGGTGAGGTCGATCGCGCACGCGTCCTGACGGCCAGGCCGGCACAACCAGGCCGCATCCTGCGTGTAGTCGTTCGGTGCAGGCTGCGCAGCCGGCGGCGCCGAAGGAGCCTGAGCGCCTGCGCGAGCCGCAGTAATCGCGACCATGAACAGAACGGCTAATAGAGCCGAGCGACGCATTGGGTCTCCTAGGGTGCAGAGTCTACTGCACAGGACACAGTTCACAGTTGGGCAGTTTAAAGTTGCCAGTTGAAGTTCACAATTCGCAGTTCGCAGTTCACAGTTCACAGTTCAGAGTTCAGAGTTGCAGTGTCAGTGACAGTTGCAAGCGTCAGTGACAGTTGCAGTCTCAGAAACAGTGCGGTCTCAGTGACAGTCGGACTGCCCGGTTCCTGCCCGGGCCATGCTGGCCGCCGTGTGCCAGCTCGATACACCCGACGATGCGTGCCTCCGAACCTCACGCTGTCACTGCAGTGCAAACTCTCGGTAACTTCGCCAGAACACGCTACGTGCGCGAAGCTGAACCGTAATTGCCCATGTAATGTCACCTAACTGAAACTGTGAACTGTGAACTGTGAATGGCAACTCTAAACTGCCCCACTGTGAACTTTCGCAGGCGCCGGCTCCGGTCGCGTTAGAGTTAGTCCTTCCCCGTGCCCAGTCAACGAACCTCGCTGCTCGACGGCCGCTACGGCGCCGCCCTGTCCTACGCGCTCGCGCTCGTTGCCGTGTCGATCGCCGTCGCGATCAGCTTCAATCTTCCCTGGCTGCGTGACCGTCCCTATGTGCTTCCGGTCGTCGCGGTTGCTCTGAGCGCCTGGCAGGCCGGCTTCAAGCCGGCCATGGCCGCCAGCCTCGCCGGACTGGTGGCGGTCAATGTCCACCTCGTTCGTACCCAGCCGTGGGGACTTCAGCAGGCGGCAGTGGCCGTGTTCTACATGGCCGTCTGCGCGGTGGTGGCCTACGCGGGTCGCGCGATGGCGACATCGGAACGCGAAGCACGCCGCCAGACCGCCAGGCTCCACGCCATGTTCGGTCAGGCTGCCGTGGGAATGGCCTACGTCACGCTCGACGGCCAACTCGTCGAAGTCAACCAGCGGTTTGCCGACATCCTCGGCCGCTCGCTCGCGGAGTTGCCAGGGGCCCGCCTCGAGACCGTGACCAGTCCCGAGGACTGGCCGGTGGTGGCGGCGGCGATTGCCGATCTCTCGACCGCGCGGCACACCGAGTTCCTGCACGACGTCCGCTGCGTCCAGCCGGATGGCAACACGGTGTGGACGCATGTCGCCCTCGCTCCCCTTCCCTCGGACGATGGAGAGCCCGACGCGCTGGTCGCGGTTGTCGAGGACATTCACGAGCGGCGTTCGGCGGAGGAAGCGCTCAAGCTCGCCGACCGCCAGAAGGACGACTTCCTCGCGCTGCTCTCGCACGAGCTCCGCAACCCGCTGGCGCCAATCCGCACCGCCGTGCACCTGCTGCGCCTCCGTCATGCGCCAGACGCCGACAGCCAGCGGCTGCACGCGGTCATCGAGCGGCAGGTCGGGCATCTCGTCCACCTGATCGACGACCTCCTCGACGTCTCACGCGCGCTGCGCGGCCGCATCGAGCTGCGGCTGGAGCCGCTCGATCTCGGCGAGGTGATTGGCGCCGCCGTCGAGACCACGCGTCCGCTGATCGACGCGCGGCAACAACACCTCG
>DATJFF010000129.1:0-2479 GCA_035495795.1 Vicinamibacterales bacterium | reverse complement strand
CCGACCGGCGGCGCCGACTCGGTCGGCATCGGCATCACGCAGGCCACCGCGCAGCGGGTGACCGACTACCTCACCGGGCTCGGCTTCAATCCCGGTGACTGGCGGGCGCCGACGCAGGCGACGCCGGACAACAACGTCTTCGGGAAGCTGACCTTCCATCTCGGCACCAACAGCTCGCTCGAGCTCTCGAACAACTACGTCAAGGCGAGCGACGACAAGCTCACCCGCAACTCGACCGCCACCGGCAACCGGGACGGCTACCAGCTCTCCCTCAGCGGCTGGAAGCAGAGCAACAAGACGAACACCACCCGCGCCAAGTGGGCCGCCGTCTTCGGCAACGGCCTGAACAACGAGCTCCTGGTCGGCTACTCCGCCATTCGCGACATTCGGGACCTGACGAACCGGATCCCGCTCCTGCTCATCGGCGGCGACCGGCCCGGCACCACGATCGCCGCGGGCGCCGACCGGTTCTCGCAGGGCAATCAGCTGAATCAGGACATCTACGAGATCACCGACAATCTGACCTTCGACATGGGCGCCCACCGCATCACGGTCGGCACCCACAACGAGTTCTTCAAGTTCTTCAACGTCTTCACCGCCGGCTCCTACGGCATCTACACCTTCAAGAACGTCGACTCGCTGATCGGCGCGAACCCGAACCGGTACGAGATCCTCTACGGGACCCCGACCAAGCCGGCCGGCGCCGTCGCCGACTTCAACGTGCGCCAGTACGGCTTCTACGCGCAGGATGCGTGGTCGCCGTCGGACCGCCTGACCTTCACGTTCGGCATTCGCGGCGATCTGCCGAACGTCGACAAGCCGGTCACCAATCCCGGCCTCCTCGACAGCCTCGGTGTCAACACCGGCGTCTCGCCGAACGGGAAGCTCTGGTCGCCGCGCTTCGGTCTGAACTGGGACCCGAGGGGTGACGGGCAGATGATCGTCCGCGGCGGCGTCGGTGTCTTCAGCGGCCGTCCGCCGTATGTCTGGGTCTCCAACGCCTTCGTCAACACCGGCCTCGAGCAGCTGGATCTGGTGTGCTCGGGCGCCCAGGTGCCGGCCTTTACCTTCGACACCGCCTCGACGCCGCGTACGTGCCGCTCGGGCTCCGGCGCCTCATCGTCGGCGTCCACCATCAACTACTTCGACCAGAACTTCAAGTATCCGCAGGCGCTGAAGCTTGCCTTCGGCGTGGACAAGCAGCTCCCGTGGAACATCGTGGGCACGTTCGACTTCCTGCACACGAAGTCGATCAACCAGTTCATGCTCCAGGACATCAACCTCCAGCAGGGGGGCCTCAACAACGAAGGCCGCCGGCTGTATGGCAGCATCAATCCGGGCACGGGTTCCGCGACGCCGCTGCGCTGGTCGAACGCCTACCGGGCGGTCATCCGGCACTCCAACCAGAGCGGCGACTATTCGACCTCGCTTACCGGCCAGCTGCAGAAGCGGTTCAGCAACAACATCGAGTTCAACGTGGGCTACACCTGGTCGCGCACCCGGGACCAGATGTCGCTCACCTCGAGCATCGCGAGCTCCAACCTCGGCTTCGCGCCGCTCTCGGGTGAGATGGACCAGCGCTTCCGCCGCCGCTCGTTCTTCGACCGGCCGCACAAGATCGCGGTCAGCGGCTCGATCGCGGCGCCGTTCAAGACCCGCTTCGCGCTCTTCTACACCGGCACGTCGGGCTCGCCCTACACCTACATGGTCTCGGGCGACGCGAACGCCGATGGCATCACGACCAATGACATCGCCTACATCCCGCGCGACGCCAACGACATCTCGCTCGCCGGCGCCGATGCGGCGGCCAAGGCGGCGAAGTTCGCGACGCTCGACGACTACATCAACGGTCAGGCGTGTCTCCGCGACAACCGCGGCCAGATCATGGAGCGCAACAGCTGCCGCAACAAGTGGCAGAGCTTCGTGGACGCGCGGCTGGGCAAGGTGGTCCCGACGGTCGGGGGCCAGTCGATCGAGCTCACCCTCGATGTCTTCAACGTCCTGAGCCTGCTCGGCAGCGACTGGGGGCTGCAGCGCTCGACCACCGACTTCGAGACGGTGAACCTCCTCCGGCTCACGGGCTACGACCCGGTGAACAACCGCGGCGTCTACGATCTCTCCATTCCGCAACGCGATCGCGTGTCGACCAACGCCTCGCGGTGGAAGATGCAGCTGGGCGCGAAGTACACCTTCTAGACCGGCATGACGCATGACGAAAGGCCGCCGCGGATGATCCGCGGCGGCCTTTCTCGTTCCGGCTCGTCCGATGGTCGTCCTAGGTGCGCACCCGGTCGAGCAGGATCAGCGCCGCCAGCAGGAAGAGCGCGTTGGGGAGCCAGGCCGCGACCACCGGGTTCACCACGCCGCCCGATCCGACGGCGCGGGCGAGCTGGGTCATCAGCAGGAAGATGATCGTGGTGGCCAGACTCAGGCCGATCCCCGCGGCGGCGCCCGAGCGCGGTGTCGTCACCGCCAGCGG
>DATJFF010000128.1:0-3176 GCA_035495795.1 Vicinamibacterales bacterium | reverse complement strand
GGGCCGCCGCCGCAGTGGCCCATCCCAGGCGCCATGAACAGCCTGAAGAACGGCTTGATCGCGTCGTTGCCGCCCATCACCTTGGCCACGGCCTCGTAGTAGGCGGCGGTGTCCTGCGGCGGGACCACCGGGTCCATCCAGCCGCCGTACATCAGCAGCTTGCCGCCCCTCTTCTTGAATGCCGACAGGTCGCGACTGACGGCGGGCAGATGCGGCAGGCGCTGCTCCGCGTAGGCGAGGTCGCGATCGTAATCGAGGGTCCGCACGTCCCAGTTCGGATCGTTGAAGAGAAAGTAGCGGAACAGCCCGATGCGCGATGGCTCACCGGGATCGAGGAGGTACTGCCGCCAGCTCGAGATCGCGGTGTCGCCGAACCCTTCGCTGCCGCGCGGCCAACCGGTGTAGATCTGCTCGCCGGTGCGGGGATTCCTGGCGCCGTCGTAGACCTTGCGGATCGCCTCCACTTGCGGGGGCGTGAGACACGTCGCGTCGTCGGCGCCAGCCTTGCAGGTGAGTGTCTCCGGGTCGAAGCCGCACTTCCGCGGATCGTCCACGAGCCCGTCCTTCAGCCCGTCGACAGCATCACAGGCGTCGACGACCGCCCTGGTGACGGCCGCCAGCTTGGCCTGCGTGAGCAGCGGCTTGCCGTCGGCTCCGTGCGTCGCGGTCCACGACCACATGAAGCCGAACGCCTGCCGGATCCGGTTGTGAGCCGGCGCCCCGGCAATCACGCCGTCGTAGTCGTCGGGAAAGCGCTGGACCTCCGACATCGCCTGGTGACCGCCGGCCGAGCAGCCGACGAAGTAGGAGCGCTCGGCGAAGCGGCCCTGCGCGTTGCGCACGATCAGCTTCGCCGTGTCGGTCATGACGTGAATCGCGCGCCAGCCGTAGTCCACGACCTTCTCGGGGTGGCCCTCGCCGAACTTCATGTCGTCGCCGGTATGTCCCGTGTCGGTGCTGGCGGTGGCGTAACCGCGCCTGAGCGCAGTCGCCATCGCACCATACGAGATCGAGCCCTGATAACCGCCGTTGCCGACGCCCTGGAACTTGCCATTCCAGGAGTCCGCCTGGGGCAGCCACACCTCGAACTTGATCTCGGAGTCGTGGGCCGGGCGGGCGGTGGCCTCGACGCGGCAGAACGCCGGCAGGGTCAGCGCCGTCTGCGAGCCGGGCGGCGTGAACGGGCCGGTCACCATCGCCGCGGCGTTCACGACGACATTGGGAATCGTGAGCGCGACCAGGCTCTCGCACGCCGTTCCGGGCGACGGCTTCTGGGCCTGCAGCAGCACCGGAATGGTTGCCACCGCGATGCCGACAAGAATTCTGCGAGTCATTCCGGGCCTCCGACGGCCGCGATTATACGCGTCTGCGGTGACGGTCCGTTCAGGGCTGTGGGGGAGCGTCTGGACACGTAGACGGCCCCCGGCGACCGGCCCACTCGGGCAAAGGGATACTGGCGAACCTGCTGCGCGTCAGGCATCGGCGCCGCGCTGACGACCCACGGAAGCGTCACATCGCCGTTGACGAACGGCACCGCCACCCGCCCGGCGGAATCGCGGTGCGCCTGATCGGGATGCGCATATTGAAGCCAGCCGTTGGCTGTGTACCCGGCGTCGATCTCAGCCACGGACACGCCTTGGTCACGCAACCCGTCGATCGCCGACCAGACGGCACGCTCGGCGTTGGTCCGATCGAGCAGGCCGACTGCCCCAATGGTGACATATACCTCGATCGCAATGACACCCCGCCAAGCCGTTACCGGCACGCCGGGTCCCAGCACAAGGGCCAGTGCCGGCGGCAGGAACGGCAGGATGTACCGATCGGTGGCCAGCCACAGAATGGCGGTAAGGAGGACGAAACCCGCAATCAGCCACCCGAACACCGGCAGCGCCGCGATGCGGCGATCTCGCGGCACGATACCCGCCGCCAGAATCGCGAAGCTCCCCCAGCAGGCCAATGTCATTGCCACCGTGGCCCAGGCCGGCACGACCTTCGGGCGCCAGCCCGGAAGCAGCGTGATCACCGCGCCGAGTTCGTCCGAGATCCAGCTGCCCTCGCTCGCAAACGCGGGATAGTGCAACCCGCCGAGGAGGTGACCGGCGAACACGACCGTTGCTGACACGGCGCCGATTACCGCTACGTGTCGCCAGCGTTCCGCAGTGCCGGCGAGAGCGGCCGCGATTGGCGCCAGTGCTAGCCCCGTGGCAACGGCCACGAACTCCAGGCTCAGCGGCAGCCACGCCGGCAGCAGCGCTAACCCGTGTTCGCGAAGCGCATCGATTCGCGGCGCCGGTGTGTTGTGGATGAAGCTCAAGTCGGCGACGTGGTGCACGTGATGCGCGTGGTACCAGAGCAGGGCGCCGGTGAGAGGAAGCGCCGCAAGCGGAACGAGCGCACTCCGGCGCCGGCCGTGGAATAGCAAGGCGGCGGACATCGCCAGCGCCGGGACCAGGCCGACGACGCGGATGGCCGCCGCACAACAGGCCAGCGCGGCGCCGATCCAGAGGTCGCGCGACGAATCACGCCGCCACGCACGCGCGAAGAACACCAGCGTCCACGTTTCCACGGCGACCAGCGGGACGTCGGTCATGAAAGAGAACGACAGCACCATGAACGGTGGAAACGCCGCGAGCGCAGCCGTGCCGAGCGTCGCGGCCGATTCGCTGGCGCCGGCATCCCGGAGCAGCCGGTAGGTGCCGGCCAGCGCCACGAACGACAGCACCCACGTGGACAACCGGAGCGCGGCGAACGAGAACCCGAACGGCAGGCAGAACAGCGCTCCCCACAGTGTCTGCGCGTAGCTGGCATTTGACGAGAAGTCGAGCACCTCGAGCCGCCGGTGCGTCAGCAGCCATTCGACCGACCACGCATAGACCCAGTCGTCGACGGCCGGGACCGAGCCGAATGGCAGAAGGATCAGTCCGAGCGCTCCCCAGCCGGCGAGGATGAGACGAAGCATCGTCCGTCAACGGCCCTGGTCCTCGGCCGAGGGGTTCGTGCCGGGGCGCAGCAGGTTGAGAAGTTCGATCGGCACCGGGAACAGGATGGTGGAGTTCTTCTCGGCTGCGATCTCGGTCAGGGTCTGCAGATAGCGCAGCGTGATCGCGGTCGGCTGGGAAGCGATCACGGCGGCCGCCTGCGCCAACTCCTTCGAGGCGTTCAGCTCACCGCTGGCG
>DATJFF010000127.1:0-31220 GCA_035495795.1 Vicinamibacterales bacterium | reverse complement strand
TAGCAAGCAGGGCGCTCAGGCCGTGCGCTCGTCGGCCAGGCCCAGCTCCTGCTTCATCTGTTCGCGCATCAGGAACTTCTGCACCTTGCCGGTGACGGTGAGCGGGAACGCGTCCACCAGCTTCACGTAGCGGGGAATCTTGTAGCGCGCGATTTGTCCCTCGCAGAAGGCACGGATCTCTTCCGCGGTCAGCGTCACGCCCGGCTTCGGCACGACCCAGGCGCAGATCTCCTCGCCATACTTGCGGTCCGGGACGCCGATCACCTGGACGTCCTGGATCTTCGGATGGCGGTAGAGGAACTCCTCGATCTCACGCGGGTAGACGTTCTCTCCGCCGCGAATCACCATGTCCTTGATGCGCCCGACGATGTTGCAGTAGCCGTCGGCGTCGAGGGTGGCGAGGTCGCCAGTGTGCATCCAGCCGGCGGCGTCAACCGCTTCCGCGGTACGCGCCGGGTCATCCCAGTAGCCGAGCATCACGGAGTAGCCGCGCGTGCACAGCTCGCCGGCGACGCCGGTAGCCACGATGTTGCCGCGCTCGTCCACGATCTTCACCTCGACGTGCGGGTGGATGCGGCCGACGGTGGAGACCCGCCGCTCCAGCGGATCGTCGGCGGTGGTCTGGAAGCTGACCGGGCTCGTCTCGGTCATGCCGTAGCAGATTGTCACCTCGCGCATGTGCATCGCCTCCACGACGCGGCGCATCACCTCGACCGGGCAGGGCGAACCGGCCATGATGCCGGTGCGCAGCGAGCTGAGGTCGAAACTCGCGAACTCCGGGTGATCGAGCTCGGCAATGAACATCGTCGGCACGCCGTAAAGCGCCGTGCAGCGCTCGACCGCCACAGCTTCCAGGGCCGCGCGCGCGTCGAACCCTTCGCTCGGATAGACGATCGCGGCGCCATGCGTGAGGCAGGCCATGTTGCCGAGGACCATGCCAAAGCAGTGATAGAGCGGCACTGGAATGCAGACACGGTCTGCCTCGGTGAAGCGTTGCCCTTCGCCGACGAAGTAGCCGTTGTTCAGGATGTTGTGGTGCGTGAGCGTGGCGCCTTTCGGCATCCCCGTGGTACCGCTGGTGAACTGGATATTGATCGGATCGTCGAACTGGAGCTCGGCGGATCGAGCCCGCAATCGATCGGCGCTGACACGATCACCGAGCGCTGGCACGTCATCGAAGCCGAGCAAGCCGTCCTCGGAGCGGCCTCCCATCCGGATGACGCTGCGGAGTTCGGGCAGTCCCGCGGCGCGCAATTCGCCAGGAGTGCAGCGATCGAGCTCCGGCGCCAGCTCTCGCAGCATCGCGAGGTAGTCCGCGCCGCGAAACGAGCTCGCGGTGATGAGGGCCTTGCACGCGACCTTGGAGAGCGCGAACTGCAGCTCGTGAACGCGGTAGGCCGGGTTGATGTTGACCAGGATGATGCCGGCGCGGGCGGTCGCGAACTGGGCCACGACCCACTCGGAGTTGTTCGGCGACCAGATCCCGACCCGGTCGCCGCGCTCGAGCCCGAGAGCGACGAGTCCCGCCGCAAAGGCGTCGGCCCGGGCGCGGAGCTCACCGTAGGTCCAGCGGACGCCCTGGTGCCTGACCACAAGCGCCTCGGAATCGGGCAGACGGTCGGCAATCCGGTCCAGCGCGGCGCCGATTGTCTCGCCGAGCAGGGCCTGGTGGCTCGCGCCGTGGGTATAGCTCTGGGTGAGCGGCATTGCCGCAGCGCCTGTATACCGCTGTCGCGCGAGACTCTCAAGCCGGAACTTGAGCGGTCGCATAGAATCGCGGCATGCCCCACCGCCTCTCGCTCTGCGCCCTGGTCGTGTTCGCCATCGCCTGTTCTCCCGCGCCGCCGCCGGGGGGCAGCACCGCGCCGTCCGCGACTCCGGCGGCGCCGGCCTCGAACGCGCCGGCCGACGTCCATGCCCGCGCCATCGTCATCGACACGCACGACGACACCACGCAGCGGCTGCTGTTCGAGAAGGGCTTCGACATCGGGCAGCGTCACGAGAACGGGAACATCGACATCCCGCGGATGCGGGAGGGCGGGCTCGACGCGCTCTTCTTCTCGATCTGGGTGCCGAGCGACGTCACCGGGCCGCCGGCGGTCAAGCGCGCCCTGCAGCTGATCGACCGCGTCCACGAGGCGGTGCGGACGCATCCGAACGATCTCGTCCTGGCCACGACCGCCGCCGACATCCGCCGGGCCGCCGCCGAAAAGAAGATCGCGGCGCTGATGGGCATGGAGGGCGGCCACATGATCGACGACGACCTCGGCACGCTCCGCGATTACGCGCGACTCGGCGTCCGCTATCTCACGCTCAGCCACTTCAAGAACAACAACTGGGCCGACTCCTCCACCGACAAGCCGGCGCACAACGGGCTCACCGATTTCGGCAAGGACGTGGTCCGCGAGTTGAACCGGCTCGGCGTGATGGTGGACATCTCGCACGTCTCGGACAAGACCTTCGCCGACGCGCTCGAGGTCAGCACTGTCCCGGTGATCGCGTCGCATTCCTCATGCCGGGCGATTGCCCAGCACCCGCGCAACATGACTGACGACATGATGCGGGCGCTGGCGAAGAACGGCGGCGTGATCATGATCAACTACGAGGTGAGCTTCCTGTCAGAGGAGAACCGCCTGGCGTCGGAGAAGTCTGGCGGAGTGGTCGCGGCGCTCGGCCAGATGTCGAAGAAGTGCGGCGGCGACGAAGCCTGCTCCACGCTCGAAAGCGCACGCGTCACGCGCGAGGCGATGGACAAGGGAACGCTGCCGGCGGTGTCGTGGGAGAAGATCATCGAACACATCGACCACGCGGTGAAAATGGCCGGCGTCGATCACGTCGGGCTCGGCTCGGACTTCGACGGCGCGACGATGCCAATCGGGATGGAGGATGCCTCCAAACTGCCGAAGCTGACGACCGCCTTGATGGAAAAGGGCTACTCCGCGACCGACGTCGAGAAGATCCTTGGCGGCAACATCCTGCGAGTGATGGAGCAGGTGGAGAAGGGGGCCGGCAGCGCCAGCCGTTGACGCCGGCGGCCGGTCGAGCGTGCAATAGGGCTTATGGCTCGTGTCGCACGGCTCGCCTCGCTCCTCGCGCTCGCATTCGGTCTCACTGGACCCACCCTTTCGGCACAGGAGACGCCGCTCTCGGGGAAGTGGGCCCTGAACCGTGAGCTGAGCCAGCTGTCACGGGAAGTCGGGTTCAGTGCCGACTGGATGACGACGGGCGGGGCTGGCGGGGGCGCCGCCGGCGGTGGAGGTGGCGGCGGCCGCGGTGGCGCGCCAGGCGGCCAGCCCGGCGGAAGCAGCAACCGCACCGGGTTCCCGGTGATCCGGGTCAGCCGCGAGGACTCGATGCGCAACACGCAGCTGACGGCCGAAGTGCGCGAGCCGGCGGCGCGCGTGACCATTGCCGAAACCGCTAACGAGATCACCATCACACCGGACAAAGGATCGCCGCGCACCTTCCATCCCAACGGCCGTGAGGAGGTCGTGCAGCTCGACGGCGTGACGGTAGCCACGACCAGCGCGCTCGAAGCTGGCCGGCTCGTCGTCCGCTACAAGGTCGATCCGCAGCACGAGCTTCGCTACACCTACTCCCGCGTGGCCAGCCCGCCGCAGCTCGTTGTCGAAGTGCAGTTCGTCCAGCGCGGCGGCGGAGACACGGTCAAGCGCGTCTACGAACCGGCCAGCGAAACGGACACCGCGCAAGCTGCGCCCGCGCCGGCAGCGCCACAGACGACGCCGCCCGCCTCCGGCCAGCCTGCGTCACAGGCGCCAGCGGATCGCGGAGCACCGCCGCCCGCCGCCCCCGGAGCGACGCAGAATTTCGACCGGCAGCCGGAGGCGCAGTTCAAGGGACTGACGGCGCTCGGCGTCGTCGTCGAAGGGCTCGGCAGCCAGGCGACGAAGTGCGGCCTGCGCCAGGAGGCGATCGAGTCCGCGATGATGAAGCAGTTGTCAGGCGCGGGCTTCAAGGTGTCGGTCAACCAGGACGAGGACACCTACCTGTACGTCAACGTCATGACTGCCACGATGGGCGATGGCAACTGCCTCTCGCGCTACGACGCCTATCTCTACTCACACACGACGGCGGGACTGTCCTACCATCCCACGCCGGTCCTGGTGGAAGTCTCGCTGATGCACAAGGGCAGCCTCGCCGTCGGCGCGCCCACCGCGCACGCGGGCTCGGTGATGCAGGGACTGCAGGACATCGTCGCGCAGTTCGCGACGCGGATTCGCGACGCGAACAAGTGAGGTGCAGCGTCGGCCGTCCTCAACTGGCACCAGGTTCCGCCGCGAGACGTCATCGCCGCCCAGTCCCGCGAGACCGGCCGGTCAACCGCAGCTTCGGGAACCACAAGCACTGAGGCAACTCGCTTGCATCCTCCCGCTCAAACATGCCACGTGGCGCCCTTCGCTGCGGTTGTCGGATCCGGCGGCGGCCGGTCTCGAGGGACTGAGCATCGACGACGCCTCGCGGCGGAACCAGAGGGTAACGACTGGACGTCGTTGGCGCGCCGGTCGTTGGCCGAATCCCTCGGAGACAGCCGACTCGATTGACCGACACGCGAACGAAGGCTGGGACAGGCGCCTGTTTGAGCCAAGGCGCAGCCAGGCGAGTTGCGCCAAGCGCTTGAAGGGGCCGGAGTGAGCGTGACCGGCTGGCTCCGCGGGATTCCGGCCGACGACCTGTGCGTCGGCGACGTCCCGCCCGCCCTCGAGATCTGCAGCGACCGTACTTCTCAGCGAGACCGCGCGCGAAACCTCGAGGCGGTTCACACTCTTAAGGCGATGCAGACACACGTCGTGCTGGTTCACCCCGAGATCCACTGGAATACCGGCAACGCGGGCCGGACGTGCCTCGCGGCGGGCGCCACTCTGCACCTGGTCGAGCCGCTCGGGTTCTCGCTCGACGAAAGGCAGGTCAGGCGCGCCGGACTCGACTACTGGGAGCACGTCGATCTGCGCGTCTGGCCCGGCTGGGACGCGTTCGAGCGCAAGCTCCCGTCGCTGGGCGACCCGTTCTTCTTCTCGACAAAAGCCTCGCGCCTCTTCTGGGATGCACAGCTCGGTGCCAAGAATGACGTAGTCCTGATTTTCGGCCGCGAGACCGCGGGGCTGCCGCAGGAGATGCTCGAGCGGCATTACGACCGCCTCGTTTCGTTTCCGCTCCACTCGCCGCACGTCCGGTCGCTGAACCTCTCGACCAGCGTCGCGCTCGCGGTGTACGAGGTGCTCCGGCAACGCCGGTAAAAGAAAGTCCTATGGCGACCGTTTGCCGATCTCCGCTGCGCCGCCGAGCGCCACCACGATCTGCCCGAGCCGCGGCGGGGCCGCTTCGCGAACGACCAGGAAACGCCGCCCGTCCGGAGCGACGTCGGCGTCGAGCACCTGCGTCAGCGCGAACACGACGCGAGGCGGCCCCGAGCTGAACTCACGGCCCGCAGCCACCGGCACCGACATCAGGCGATCACCGTTCCAATAGAACAGTTCACGCCCGTTGCTCGACCAGCGCACCGCTCGGTCCGGCTCGGAGCCACCGAGAGGGCTGGCGAGATCGACGCCGCGGCCATCGGAAACCTGCTGTTTCGGACCGGGGCCGGGAAACGGCTGGACGTAGATCTCCGTTCGGCCCGTCTCATCTGACGCGTAGGCCAACCATCGGCCATCCGGCGACACCAGCGGGACGCGCTCGTTGAAACGCGTCTTGACCAGTGGCTGTGGCTGGCCCGTACGATCCGTCTGCAGCATCCAGATATCGCCGCCTGCCGCTGGTGCCTGCTCCACGTAGACCAACAGCTTGCCGTCGGGCGAAAACCCGCCTACCCGCTGGCGTCGATCGGAGGTCGTCAACCGCTCGACAGCCTGCGGCGCGTCGATCGAGCTGAGATAGAGGTTGAAGGCGCCATTCCTGTCGGAACTCCAGGCAAACCGCCGGCCGTCCGGCGCCCACGCCGGTACCGCATTCTCCGTTCCGAACGTCAACCGGGTGGGAACGTCGCGCGTGAGATCGAGCATCCAGACATCGTCGTCCGACCCGAGCACCGACATGATGACGCGTCCGCCATCGGGACTGAGATGTACGCTGAAGAACCCGCGGCGCGTCTTGGAGGCCGGCGTGACCGAACCGTTGCGGCCGACCCACAACAGATCCCTCGCACCGACGTCGAGGTCTCCGGGCGCGAAGGCCAGCGAGCCGGCACGTGAGAGCGCGAAGTGGGTTCGTCCGCGGCCGATTTCGGCGGAGACACCGGTGGCGACGGTGGTCGTCTCGCCGGTCACCTCGAGGCGGGCCGGATCGAACGGCACCGCCAGTAGTCGGTCCGCTCGAGCGAAGACGAGGTGCCCACTCGGGGAATACCGGGCGACCGCGCCACCCTTCAAGAGCACCTTGGTGGCGCCGGTGGCGAGCGACACCACGGCGATATCGGCTTCCGCAAAGGACTTGCCGTTGTACTCGATGGTGTAGAGCACGTGATCGCCATCGGGCAGGATGTCGGGCCAGCTGTGGCCGGCTTCGCCGGCGGCGGTATTGCGCGTGGTCACCGGCTGGCTCGACCCACCGTCGGCGGAGATGCGCACGAGCCCGGTCGAGTAGCCGGGGGCAAAGACGATTGTCCCGTCCGGCGCCCAGGCGGCACCGGTGCTGTCGTTTGCCGGCGCGACCACCACCATCGTGCCGTCGGTGAGTGAGACCTTCTTCAGTTGACGATTGGCGAAGAAGCCAAGCCACCTGCCGTCCGGCGAGAAGAAGGGTTCAGCTGCCGAATCGGTGCCCGGGATCGCCTTCGGCTCGGGTTCGTTCAACCATTTCACATACAAGCGCGATCCGCTCTCGTTGCCGGCGGCGAACACAATGGTCCGATCGTCCGGAGACAGCGCCAGCCCACCGCGATTCTCGCGACTGATCGAGAGCCCGTCGGGAAGGCTGATCACGAATCGCGTCACGTTTCGATCGGATGGCCGGACCGGGACACGCGCCAGGTAGCCGCCCGCAAATGCCGCGATCGAGGCGGCGATGCCGGCCACGAGCGTAGCGCGCCGCCAGCGCCGCGATGCCCACCGGGCCTGGGCCGAGTCGGGACCCACAGTCGGGTCGAGCTCGAGACGGGCATCGCCGATGTCACGCAAGCGATGCTGGGGATCTTTTTCGAGGCATCGACGGACCAGCCGCGAGACGTGCGGCGGCGTGGCCGCGGGCAGCCGCGCCCATTCGGGGTCCTTGGTCACGACGGCGATGATCGTGTCCGTGGCGTCGTCGCCCTCGAACGGTTTCCGTCCCGAGAGCATCTCGTAGAGCACGCACCCGAAGGCCCAGATGTCGGCGCGCTTGTCGACGGGCCTGCCTCTGGCCTGTTCCGGCGACATGTACGCGGCCGTGCCAAGAATCACCCCGCGCGTGGTCAGCGGCGGCGAGCTGATCGTCAGGGCGGTCAAGGCCGGGTCCACGACATCGGCCCTGGGCTCCAAGGCCTTCGCGACACCGAAGTCGAGGACCTTCACGGTGCCGTCAGGGCGCACCATGATGTTCGGGGGCTTCAGATCGCGATGGACGATGCCCTGTTCGTGGGCGGCTTCGAGGGCGCCGGCGATCTGACGCGCGATCGGCACCGCCTCGTCAATCGGCAGCGGCCCGCGGGCGAGGCGATGCGCGAGGTCCTCTCCCTCGACGAGCTCCATCACGAGCGCCGTCGACTCCTCGGTCTTCTCGATCCCGTAGATCTGTGCGATGTGCGGGTGGTTCAGCGCGGCCACCACCTGCGCTTCGAGCTGGAACCGTGCCAGCCGTTCGGCATCACCGGCGACGGAGACGGGGAGCACCTTCAGCGCCACCTGGCGCTTCAGGTTCGTGTCGGTCGCGCGATAGACCTCGCCCATACCGCCGACGCCGAGGAGGGCGATGACTTCGTAGTCGCCGAGGCGAGAGCCTGGAGAGAGCGTCAATTGCTTGGCGATTGTATCGTCTGACAAATGTTAACGGGCGCCAGGAGATGGGTTCGGCGGTCTGACCTGAACGGGGCCATATAATCGGCGCCCGGAGCCGCTGATGTCCAAACGATCGATCACCCTCCTCCTGCTCACCGCGGGCCTCGCGCTCGCCCTTCTCCAGACGACGTACTCGCAGGCGCCCGCGTTCGACCTCGTCATCCGCAACGGCCGCATCGTCGACGGCACCGGCAGCCCGTGGTACCTGGCTGACGTCGGCGTCAAGGGCGACACGATCGCCGCGGTCCGGCCGCGGCTCGACGCCGGCAGCGCCCGCGTCATCGACGCCCGCGGCCAGGTGGTGTCGCCCGGTTTCATCGACGTGCATGCTCACGTCGAGGCCGGAGACGAAGGACAGGACATGATCGGCAACCCCGCCGCAGAGAACAACGTGCGGCAGGGCGTGACGACGGTGATTGGGGCGCCCGATGGCGGCGGCTCGGTGCAGGTCGGCGCCTACCTCGCCAAGGTCGCTGGGGCGAAGCCGGCAATCAACGTCGGCAGCTTCATCGGTCACGGCGCGGTGCGCGGTGCCGTCGTCGGACAAGCGAACCGCCCGGCCACGCCCGACGAGCTCGACAAGATGCGCGAGCTGGTGCGAACCGGGATGCGCGAAGGAGCGTTCGGGTTGAGCACCGGCCTCTTCTACGTGCCGGGGAACTACGCCCCGCTGGAGGAAGTGATCGAGCTGGCGAAAGTCGCGGGGCAGTTCGGCGGCATTCATCAGTCGCACATGCGGGAAGAGGGCGCGCACGTGCTCGACAGCGTCCGCGAAACGATTGCCATCGGCGAGAAGGGCGGCCTCCCGACGCAGGTCACCCACCACAAGATCATTGGCAAGGCCAACTGGGGCAAGAGCGTCGAGACACTGCGCCTGATCGACGAAGCCCGGGCACGCGGTGTGGACGCGACGATCGATCAGTATCCCTACACCGCATCGAGCACGTCGATCCAGGGCGGCCTGCTGCCGCAGTGGGCCCAAGCCGGCGGTCGCGAGGCGATGCTGAAAGGGCTGCAGGACGAGACCACACGCGGCAAGGTGCTGGCCGCCATCGCCAACTCGATCGAGAACGACCGCGGTGGCGGCGATCCGGCCAACGTCGTCCTCGCCGCCTGCGCCTGGGATCCGAGCCTGGCCGGCAAGAGCCTCGCGCAGGTGCTCCGCGATCGCGGCCGGCCGGTGACGATCCAGCGAGCCGCGGAGCTGGTGGTGGAGATCGTCGAGAAAGGCGGCTGCAGCGCCATCTACCATGCGATCAGCGAAGACGATCTGATCCGCATCATGAAGCACCCATCGACGATGATCGCGTCCGACGCGGCCCCTGGCGTGCCGGCGTTCGGCAAGAACGTTCCGCACCCCCGCGCCTACGGCACCTTCGCGCGGGTGCTCGGCGTCTACGTCCGCGAAAAGCAGGTGTTGACGCTCGAGGACGCGGTCCGCAAGATGGCCGGCTTCCCCGCCGCGCGGCTCGGCCTCCTCGATCGCGGCGTCCTTCGCCCGGGCATGAAAGCCGACCTTGTCGTCTTCGATCCGGCCACGGTGAAAGACACGGCGACGTTCGAGAAGCCGCATCAGTATGCGGTGGGCGTCTCGGCGGTGGTCGTAAACGGCCAGGTGGCGCTCGAGAACAGCAGGATGACCGGCGTCCGCGGCGGCGTTGCGATCAAGCGGAACGCGCAGTAGCCGATGCTGATCCCGCTGCTGCTGTCCGGCATCGCCGTCATCATCGCGGTGTTCGTCTACACCTGGTGGCGGAGCTACGGGCTCGGCCACCCTCACGGCCCGCCGACACCGTTGCAGCTGGCGCTCGGCGCGGTGACGCTCTTCTTCGACACGCTGGGCATCGGCAACTACGCACCGACGACGGCGGCGTTCCGCTTCTTGAAGATGGTGGATGACGCGCTGATCCCTGGAACCCTCAATGTCGGGACGTCGGTGCCGGTCGCGGTCGAGGCGTTCGCCTTCGTCACCGCGATCGCCGTCGATCCGCTGACGCTGCTCACGCTCGTGCCGCTCGGAGCCGTCGGCGGCTACGTCGGCGCCCGGATCGTGTCGAGCCTGCCGCGCCGGCCGATCCAGGCGGGCATGGGGGTGGCGCTGCTGAGCGGCGCGGCGCTGATGCTGATGACCAACCTGCAGTGGATCCCCGGCGGCGGCACGGCGATCGGGTTCGCCGGGCTCACCCTGGTGTTCGCGACGCTGGTCAACTTCGTGCTCGGCGGCCTGAACGCGCTCGGCATCGGCAGTTACGCGCCAAGCCTGATCGTCTTCAGTCTGCTCGGCATGGACCCGCGCGCCGCCTTCCCGATCATGATGGGCTCCGCTGCGTACATGCTGCCGATGGCCGGCATCAAGTTCGCCCGCACGCACAAGTTCGACGGCCAGGCCGCGCTCGGCATTACGCTCGGCGGCATTCCGGGGGTGCTCGTCGCGGCCTATGTGGTGAAGAGCCTGCCGCTGGTCGCGATTCGGTGGCTGGTCGTTGTGGTCGTCCTCTACGCCGGCGTGTCGCTCTTGCGCGCGGCGGCGAGGTCGCGCGAACGATCGCTCGCCAGCGCCGCGTGAGAGGCTTCAGGCTTCGGGCTCCAGGCTTCAGACAACTCTCTATGCGACGCGCCCTGCCTGAACGGCCGATCACGACTCGCGCGCGAGCCGCGGTCGCGGCGCGAGCCCTCGTCGACCCGCAGTCCCTCGAGGACGGCCGCCCAGAGATCCGACAACCGGCGCGCAGGGCGCCACTGGGCCTGTTTGAGCCAGCGCGCCAGCCAGGCGAGTTGCCTGGGTGCTTGTGAATCCCGGAGCGCCGGTTGACCGGCCGGCCTCGCGGGAATGTGGGGCGATGAGGGCTCGCGGCGCGGCTCACGGCGCCTTCAGAATCCGTTCGGCCGCTCTTTCCAGGCTCCCGTGGCGCGTTCAAGAGAGCGGCCGACGTTCACGATCGTGCCCTCGTCGAACAGCCGGCCGATGAGCGACACGCCGTGCGGGACACGGCGCGGCGTCTCGAACGTCGGGAGCGGGTTCGCGGGATCCGGGGCCCAATCGCTGCGCGCTTCCCGCACTTCGACGAAGCCGGTTCGCAGCGTCAGCGACGGATGGCCTGTGTAGTTCGACACGACCAGAGACTCATCGCGCATCGCCGGAACCAGCAGGACGTCAACCCGTTCGAAGATGCGTGCCATCTCCTCGGCGTAGCGGCGGCGCAAGCGGTCGGCCTGCACCAGATCGACCGCGGAAACGAATCGTGACAGCCTCAGGAAGTTCGGCCAGGCGTCGGCCACCTGCATCTTGAGCTGGCGCGAGCGCTCGGAGAGGTCCAGCTCCTCCATCGAGGCCGCCGACTCGCTGAAGAGAATCGGCATCAGCGACATGTACGGAAAGTCGGGCCACTCGATGTCGACCGTGGTCATGCCGGCCCGCTTCAGGTGCTCGACCGCGGCGCGATCGACGTCAGTTGCCGGCGACGCGCTCATCCACGCGGGGACGACGCCGAGACGGAGGGCGCTGATCGGCTTGCTCGCAAGGTAGGCGAGCGGGCTCTTCACGCTCGAGGGATCGCCTGCATCCGGACCGCTGATCGCGCGAAGCACCAGCATCGCGTCCTCGACGCCGCGCGTCATCGGCCCGAGCTTGTCGAGCGACCAGCAGAGCGTCATCGCGCCGGAACGCGGGACACGGCCGAAGGTCGGGCGCAACCCGGTGACGCCACAGCGCATGCTCGGACTGACGATGCTTCCCTGCGTCTCGCTGCCAATCGAGAACCCAACCAGACCCGCCGTCGTCGCGGCCCCGGGGCCGGCGCTGGATCCCGAGGCGCCCTCCTCGAGCAGCCAGGGATTCATCGTCTGGCCGCCGAACCAGATGTCGTTGAGCGCGAACGCTCCAAGCGAGAGCTTCGCGATCAAGACCGCGCCGGCCTGGGTCAGGCGCGCGACCACCGCTGAATCGCCCGACGGAACCCGGTCGCGGAACGGCTCGGCGCCGTAGGTCGTGGCAATGCCGGCGGTATCGAGCAGGTCCTTGACGCCGTACGGGATGCCGTGAAGCGGACCGCGGTACCGACCCGAAGCAATTTCCTTGTCGGCGGCCTGCGCCTGTCGCAGCGCCTGCTCGCGGGTGAGCGTGATGACGCACCGCAGGCGGCTGTCGTGCTGCGCGATGCGAGCGAGATAGATGTTGGTCAGGCGTGTCGAGGTGAGCTGCTTGCGCTGGATCCAACGCGCCAGCGAGGTCAGGGGCGCGAACGCGATGTCGTCGTCGTTCGACGGCAGCGGACCCGGGTCGTCGCTCGACGGCGCGAAGCGGTTCTCCGGCGGCGTCACAAACCCGACGGCGGCGGCGGGGTTCCAGACCATTCCCGGAGCTAGCGTGTCGGGCAGCTCGATTTTGCGTGGCCCCGTCCGCCGCTCGTACATCGGCGCCATCGTTTTCGGCCACGTGGTAACGAGCATCGCTCGATCGGCCTCGGTATAGCTCACGCGCGCGAGCTTCTCCGCTTCGACGAATGTCGCTGCCGAGAGCTCGGGACCAGTTGCCGCCGAGGTGCCGAACGCGACCGGAGCACCCGGCGTGGTCTGCGGCGGGGGTCCGGCACTGGAAGGCGCAGGCGATGAAGAGGGAGCCGGCGGCGCCGGCCGGCATGCAGCGGCCGCGGTTGCGAGACTGAGTGGCGCGGTAATCAGGAACTGTCGCCTCGTGTTCACGCGGGAATTATGGCTCTTGTGAGGCTTCGCGCTGATAAACTCCGCCGCACGGAGGGACCCCATGGCTCGGCTGTTTCGCTCATCACGCCTCGCGTTTGCCCTGATCGTCTCGCTGGTGCTGTCGGGCGCTGTCGGGGTCGCGGCCCGGGCCCAGGCGCCGGCCAAGGGCACCGAGATCCTGTGGGACCGCTACGGCGTGCCGCATATCTTCGCGCCGGATCACCCGAGCCTGTTCTACGCCTACGGCTACGCGCAGATGGAGGCGCACTCCGAGCTGCTGCTCCGCCTCTACGCCCAGGCTCGCGGGCGCGGCGCCGAGTTCTACGGCGAGAAGTACCTCGCCGACGACCAGTGGGTGCGCACCAATGGCATACCGGCAACGGCACGACAGTGGGCCGCCGGCCAGAGCAAGGATTTCGCGCCGTTCATCGAGGCCTTCGTCAGCGGCCTCAATAGCTGGGCGACCGAACACAAGAGCGAGCTGAGCGCCGCTGCGCAGGGCGTCCTGCCGCTGACCGTCGAAGATGTCTACGCGCACTGCCTGCGCGTCATCCACTACGACTGGATCATCAACCCGCGCAAGCTCGAGCAACGGCTGGCACGCGCCGACAGCGACTCGCACGGTTCGAACGAGTGGGCGATCTCGGCGCAGAAGTCCGCCTCGGGCCACGCGTTGCTGCTCAGCAACTCGCACCTGCAGTGGGGCGACATCCACACCTATTTCGAGGTGCAGTTGACCGCGCCCGGCGTCACGTCGTACGGCGCCGTCTGGGTCGGCTTCCCGGTCCTGCGGCAGTGCTTCACCGAGTACGTCGGCTGGACGCAGACGACGAACAATCCGGCTGAATCGGACCTGTATCGGCTGGTGCTGAAGGACGGCGGCTACGTGCTGGACGGGCAGGTGAAGCAGTTCGAGACACGCACCGAAACCATCAAGGTGCGCGGCGACAACGGACAGACGCGCGAGGTGCCACTCACTGTACGCCGCAGCGTGCACGGACCGGTTGTGGCCGAGCGCAACGGCGCGCCGATTGCGATGAAGGTCGCAGCGATCGATCGGCCGAAGCTGTTCGAGCAGTTCTGGCGCATGGGACTGGCGAAGAATCTCGCCGAGTGGGAGGCCGGGATGCGGATGCAGCAGCTCCCGCTCTTCAACACAGCGTATGCCGACCGCGACGGGCACATCGCTTACGTTTACAACTCGACGCTGCCGGTCCACGCCGCTGGTGATTACCGCTTCTGGCAGGGCGTCGTGCCGGGCGATCGCTCGGACCTGATCAGCAACGAGATCGTCCCCTACGACCGGATTCCCAAGGTGCTCGACCCGCCGACGGGCTGGGTCCAGAACTCCAACGACATGCCGTGGACCTCGGTGTATCCGCGGATGCTGGACTCGAAGAACTTCGCCGCCGGCTTTGCCGCCCCGCAGGGAATCACCCAGCGCGCACAGCGCGGCACCCGCATCCTCAGCTCGAAGACCGGCAAGATCTCGTTCGAAGACGTCAAGGCCGGGAAACTCGATACCCACGTCGAAACCGCAGATCAGTTTGTCGACGAGATCGTCTCGACTGCGCGCTCAACAGGCACGGAACGCGCGAAGAAAGCCGCGGATGTGCTCGCGGCGTGGGACCGGCAGGCCGAGAACACCAGCGTCGGGACGCTCCTCTTCTACAAGTTCATGACCTCGGCCGGTTCGTCGTTCGAGAACATCGGCGGCTTCAAGGTCCCGACGGATGACGCGAAGCCGCTCGAGACGCCGCGCGGGTTCCGGGATCCGGCAAAGGCCGTGACGATGCTGGACAAGGTGGCCGGTGACGTCGAGAAGGAATACGGCACGCTCAACGTGAAGTGGGGCGACGTGATGCGCTTCCGCCGTGGCAATTCGGACCTGCCGGGCAACGGTGCGCCGTCGCAGCTCGGCGCGATTCGTACGATCAACGTCGGGCCGTTCGTCAACGGCAAGACGGAAGCGATCTCGGGCGACACGTTCTTTGGCGTCATCGAGTTCTCCACGCCGCAGCGCGGCGAGGTGCTGCTCGGCTACGGCAACTGGTCGAAGAAGGGCTCGAAGCACGTTGACGATCAGCTCCCGCTCCTCTCGCGGAAGGAGATGCGGCCGATGTGGCGCGATCGCAAGCTGATCGAGGCGAACTTGGAAGCGAGAAAAACGTTCTAGGTGCAGGGGGCATGGGTCCGAGGGTGCAGGGGCGCAGCCCGACCATCGATCGCCGCGGGTTCGTCGCCGCGATCGCGGCCCTGGCTGCGGCAAGGGTCGAAGCTGGACAGGCGCAGCCGGTGCCGCCGTCCACACCGGTGAAGACGGTCCGCACCGCGGTTCTGGAGATTGGATACCACGAGAGCGGCGATGCATCAGGCGTACCGGTAGTCCTGCTCCATGGCTTTCCTGACGACGCCCATGCGTATGACGGCGTCCTGCCGCTGCTGGCGAAGGCGGGCCTGAGGGCGTTCTCCGTATACCTGCGCGGCTACGGGCCGACGCGCTTCCTCGACGCATCGGCGCCGCGCACGGCGGAGCAGGCGGCAATCGGGCAGGACGTCATCGATTTCGCCGACGCGCTGAAGCTCCCGCCGTTCGTCGCCGTCGGTTACGACTGGGGCGGGCGGGCTGCCTGCGTCGCGGCGGCGCTGCATCCGGATCGTGTCCGCGCAATCGTTCCGATCGGCGGTTACTCCATTCAGAACACCGTGACACCGCCGACCGGGCCGCCCAACCCGGCGGGCGTGCGGCGGGCCTGGTACCAGTGGTACTTCAACACCGAGGTGGGGCGAGCCGGGCTGGCCGCGAATCGCAAGGGCCTGTGCGAGCTGATGTGGCGCGAATGGTCGCCGACCTGGACGTTCAGCGACGCGATGTATGCGCAGACGGCGGCCTCGTTCGAAAACCCCGATTTCGTGGAATGCGTCATCCATTCATACCGGCATCGCAACTTCAACGCGCCCGGTGAACCTCGGTTCCTCGACGTCGAGAAGAAGCTGGCGGCGCGCCCGCCAATCGAGGTGCCGGCACTCCTGCTCCACGGCGCCGACGACGGCTTCGGCAGCCCCGGCCCTGAGGTGTCGGCGGCCGAGCGCACGACCTTCCCGAAGCTGATCGCGAAGCGGATCGTCGCCGGCGCCGGACATTTCCTGCCGCATGAGAAAGCAGAGCCTGTGGCGGCGGCGGTCACTGACGTCCTCGCCGGAAAATAGGCTCTAGGCTCTGGGCTCTAGGCTCTAGGCAGAGCTCTTGTCCTGCCGTAGGGGACGCGATTGTAGAGTGGCGCGCGTAGCAGGCCTAAAGCCTGGAGCCTGAAGCCTTCCAGCCGACCGGCCCAGATCAAAGGCCGGTCGGGTACGTGTCAGGCGCGTCGGCTTCGTCGTGCGCCCACTTCTCGAGCGGTACCAGCGCGTGGGTGTGATCGACGTGAATGACGACGTCGAACTGGTCGGCGAGACGGGCCTTGAAGTAGTGGCTCGTTCGCTCGGTGTCGGGCCGGTAGATGACGCCGATCGCTCGCTCGAGCCGCTCCGGCGTGAGCACGTCCCGCACGTCAGGCTCGTGCAACGGGACCAGAAAGTCGTGCAGTCCCATCTCGTGGAACAGCCGCTCGTAACTCCCCGCCGCCGACGGCCGGACTCGCTTGCGATGCGACGGCTCGTCCCAGTTCGAGGCCGCGGTGACGGTGCCGATGTGAGTGGTGAAGCCGATCAGATACGACTCCTCGCCGAATCGCTGGCGGACCAGCTGGCCGACGTTCAGCTCGTTGCGCTTCCCCATCTGCGTCGCGCGGGCGTCTCCGAGGTGCGAGTTGTGCGCCCACACGATGGCCTTCGCATCGCCGCGCTGTTGCCGGGCGTGGCCGAGCAGCGCCTCCAGCGTTTCCATCATGTGCGTGTCGCGCAGGTTCCAGGTCACGTCACGGCCACCGAACATCGCCCGGTAGTACTCCTCGGCGTTTCGAACCAGCCGCGCGTTCTGTTCGGCGAAGAAGTACTCGTCTGCCGCGAGCTGGCCATCCCGGTTCGCGTACTCTGCCGCCCGCCTCCGCACCTCTACCAGCTGCGCGAGCACATCGTCTTCACACGACCGCGTCAGCCCCAGCGTAGCGGCGTAGCCATAGCTTTGCGAGTCCTCGCCGAAGTCTTCGAAGCAGGCGTAGCGCGAGCGGGCGCGCTCGGCCGCGGGCGGATCTACCTTCTGAAGGTAAGCGAGCACCGCGGCTATCGACGCGTGCAGGCTGTACAGGTCCAGCCCGTAGAAACCGGCGCGACGATCGGCCTCTCGGTCGCCATTCCAGGCCCGCAGCCACTGCAGGAAGGCGACGACGTCGCGGTTGCGCCACATCCACCGCGGGAAGCGGCTGAAGTCGGCGAGCGCCCGTTCGGCATCCGCGTCGCCGGAGGCGTGCCGAACCCATCGGTTGGCGCGGTACGCGTCCGGCCAGTCGGCTTCGACGGCCACGAGGCTGAATCCCTTCTTCTCGATCAGCGCCGCCGTCAACGCGGCGCGGATCCGATAGAACTCGTGGGTGCCGTGTGTCGCCTCGCCGATCAGGACGAGACGCGCGTCGCCTATCTCGTCCAGCAATCGCGGCGGCAGGCCTTTCCTCCCGTCGAACTGCCGCGCGTGCTGCCGCAACAGCCGAATCGCGTCCATCTCCGAATGATGACATCGGTATAATCCAGCGACACATTGAGTCTCAGCCCCGGTACGCGTCTCGGTCCGTACGAGATAGTCGCCCGCCTCGGCGCAGGCGGAATGGGTGAGGTCTATCGGGCCACCGATACCAACCTGAAGCGCCCGGTCGCGCTGAAAATCCTGCCCGAGGACGTCGCCGAGGACCCGCGGCTGCTCGCCCGCTTCCAGCGCGAAGCGGAACTGCTCGCCTCGCTGCACCATCCGAACATCGCGTCGATCTACGGACTCGAGCGATCAGGAGCCACGACCGCAATCGTGATGGAGCTGGCTGAAGGCGAAGACCTCACCTGGACGATCGCCGCAGGCCCCATCCCGCTCGACGAGGCGTTGCCGATTGCCCGGCAGATTGCCGAAGCCCTCGAGGCTGCGCACGAGCAGAACATCATCCACCGTGACCTGAAGCCGGCGAATATCAAGCTCCGCCCAGACGGCGTCGTGAAGGTGCTCGACTTCGGGCTGGCGAAGGCGCTCGGCAACACCATGGCGTCGGGTGAGGTCGAGGCATTCGAGGCCGGCCTCATCACCTCGCCGGGCATCACTATGCGTGGAGCGGTAGTGGGCACCGCCGCCTACATGCCGCCGGAGCAGGCCAAGGGCCGGCTGATCGATCGGCGTGCGGATATCTGGGCGTTCGGCGCGGTGCTCTTCGAGATGCTCACCGGCGAACGCGCGTTTCCCGGCGAGGACAGCGCCGAGACGATTGCCGCGGTCCTCGGCCGCGAACCGGACTGGTCGCTCCTGCCGGCCGCAACGCCGCGAATCATCCGTACCCTGCTGCACCGGTGCCTGGAACGCGACCCGAGGCGGAGACTCGATTCCGCTGCAGCAATCCGCCTCGAAATCGAGGAGGCGCTGACCCGGCCCGAGCGCGGGGAGGTGGCCGCGCCTCCCTCTGGCGCACATACGTTCGTGCCGTGGACGATCGCTGTCGCCGCGCTCGCGGGGCTGATTGCGACGCTGGCGGCGTGGGGCCCGTGGCGCGCGATGCCGTCGCCGCCCGAACTGCGCACCGACATCGTTACGCCCGCGACCGACGATCCCGCGTCGTTCGCGGTGTCGCCGGATGGCCGTCAAATCGTGTTCTCGGCGTCGGGCGACGGCACGCTCCGGCTGTGGCTCCGCTCTCTCGCGGCAACAGCCGCTCAACCGCTGCCCGGTACCGAGGGCGGCCGCTATCCGTTCTGGGCGCCAGACAGCCGATCGATCGGCTTCTTCACCGATACCGCGCTGAAGCGAATCGAGATCGGCGGAGGCACGGCGCAGGTCGTCGCCCCGGCGAGCAGCGGCGCCGGCGGGACCTGGATGGCCGATGGCTCGATCGTCTTTGCACCAAGCCCGAGCAGCGCGCTGATGAGGGTGCCGGCCAGCGGCGGCGCCGCGGCTCCTGTGACCGCCTTCACCGACCAGCAGATCGGACATCGCTGGCCGGACGCGGTCCCCGGGGGCCAGCAGTTCGTCTTCTACGCCGGCGGGCCGCCGGATGTCGCCGGGATTTACCTCGGTTCGCTCGACGCGGCGGCGCCGACGCGGTTGACGCCCGCGGAGAGCTCCGGCGTATTTCACAGGGACGGCTGGTTGATGTGGGTGCGCTCGGGCGCCCTTGTCGCACAACGGCTCGACCTCAGGGCCCGCGCGCTCACCGGAGAGCTGGTGACGATCGCGGACAACACGGGAGTCGACACCGCCGAGCGAAGCGCCGTTTCGTCGGCGGCCAGCGGTGTCGTGGTCTACCGGAGCGGAGCTCCGAACCGGCGGCAGCTTGCCTGGTTCGATCGGGCGGGGAAAGCCTTGGGGCGGATGGGCGACGCCGATCCGACGTGGGGCCGGCCGCGCGTGTCCCCTGACGGCCGCCGCGTGATCATCGGCCGGACGGTGCAGGGCAACCAGGACCTCTGGATCCTCGAGGGCACCCGCGCCAACCGATTCACCTTCGACGCCGCCACCGACGACATCGCGGTCTGGTCACCCGACGGATTGCGCGTCGTGTTCGACTCGACACGTACCGGCGGCGGCGACCTCTACGAGAAGCTGACCAGCGGCGCGGAGGTGGAGCATCAGTTCGTCACCACGTCCGAGGTGAAGACGCCGAGCAGCTGGTCGGCGGACGGCCGTTACGTGCTTTTCCACAGCACGGACCCGCAGACCAGCAGCGACCTCTGGGTGGCGGATCTTGGCGAAGACGGAACCAGGCGGCCGCCGTCGGCAACGGTTTTCCTGAAAACGCCTGCCCGCGAGGTGTGGGGCGCCTTTTCTCCGGACGGGCGGTGGGTGGCGTACATGTCGAACGAGTCGGGCCGCCCCGAGATTTACGTCCGGCCGTTCGCTCGTCCCGGCACCCCCCAATCAGGCGTCCAGTGGCAGGTCTCCACTTCCGGCGGCATTCACCCGGTGTGGCGGCCGGACGGCCGCGAGCTGTATTACGTGGATCCGGCCGGCGCGATGGTCGCCGCCCCGATCGCCGTGAACGGCAACACGGTGGAGCCCGGCACGCCGATGGTGCTGTTCTCGACGCGCATCCTTGGCGGCGGCATCGACGCCGGCCAGGGCCGGCAGTACGACGTGTCGAGGGACGGCCGATTCCTCATCAACACCGTCGTCGAAGACATCGACAGCCCGATCACCCTTTTGCAGTACTGGCGGCCGTAGCCAGTCCCGGCCGCGTCACCCGCGAATCGCCTGGAGCATCCGTGAGTAGCCGGACGGATCGATCCTCGCTTCGACGAGGGACGGGCCAGGGCGGTCCATTGCCGCCGCCATCGCGCGGGCGAGCTCGTCGGGACTGGAGGCACTCGCGCCGGGGCATCCCATGGCCCGCGCCAGCCCCGGCCAGTCCATTTCGCCGAGGCGGACGCCTTGGGATGGCAGCCCGCGCCGGTCCTGCTTGATGCGGATCAGGCTCAATTCATCGTCCGCCATGACGACGACGATGACGCGGAGTTGCTCGCGGACTGCGGTGCGGAGCTCGCCAACGCACATCAGCAAGCCCGCGTCACCGGTGAGGGCGACGACCGGGTCATCGGGCGCCAGCAACGCGGCGCCGATCGCCGCCGGCAGCGCGAACCCCATGGTCGAAAGGCCGTTTGAGATCAGGATGCGGCCCGGCCGATCGGCAGGCAGCAGTGTCATCGCGGGAAACATGTGGGCGCCCGCGTCGACCGTGACGTGACGCGCAGCGCGGGTCGCCTCGGCCACGATCGTCACGGCCTCGCCGGGCGACAGACCTTCGCCTGCCATCATCACCGCGGCACGTTGCGCGTCGCGGTGCCGCGCAATGTCCGCCGCATTCCACTCGAGAGCCGCGTTCAGGTGCGCGTCGATGGCTTCGAGCGCGTGCGTAAGCGGCATCGACAGGTGATCGCCAGGCGGAAACTGCCCCTCCGGATAGCTCGCCGCGCAATGAATGAACGGCTGCCGATACCGTGACACCCGTGGCAGCAGTTCCACGGCGTCAAGGCCGGCGGTGATGATCAGGTCTGCGCGCTCGATGAGCGGCCGCTCGATCTCTCCAAGCGTGAATAGCCCTGCGTACGAAGGATGATCGTCGGCAATGGCACCCTTCGCCTTGTAGGTGGCGAAGACCGGAAACACGCGACGGCCGCACAGCGCACCCAGCGCCGCCGCGCAGCCTGGTGGGCGCGCGTCGAGGCCGGCAATCAGCACGGGACGCCTGGCGTCACGAAGCAATTGGCAGGCGCGCTCGGAAGGCTGTGGCGGCTCCGGTGCGGTGCGTGCACCCACGGCTTTCTCCAGCCTTTGTCGCAAGCCGTCGGCCACTGCGGTCAGAGACACGTCCGCACTCATCGCTGGCGCGGCGCAATCGAAGTGCACGGGGCCGGCGGGATGGCTAGTCGCCAGCTCGATTGCCGCCTGGACGCTGTCCGGACGCTCGGCGGTCAGGGCCATGCTCGCCTTGGTGATGCTCGCCAGCAGCGCGTCGTGCGGCAGCCGCTGATGTTCGAAGCGCGCCGGCCCGGATTCGATCGCGTCAGTCATAACGACCAGCGGCACGCGATCGAGAAACGCATGCGCCACGCCGTTGACGATCGAGCTGACACCGGGGCCGAGGGTGCAGAGGCAGGCGCCGGGCGCGCCCGTGATCTCGGCCTGCGCGGCAGCCATCAGCGCTCCGCCGGTTTCGGTCTGCGAGAGCACGAATCGCAGGCCCGCGCGCCGGGCGGCGTCGATCACGTCGAGGTTGCTGCCGCCGCCGGGCATGCCGAAGATCGCGCGCGTGCCGGCGCCCTTGAGCCCGGCAACGAGCAACTCGGCTACAGTCATGGACCGGACGCCGCTCACTCGAGCGGCTGCGGCGCCGCAATCGCGCGCCAGCTCCGCCCGCGCGCGAGCGCGATGTGGATCACCGTCCCGATGAGCGCCAACATCCCGGTGCCGGCCATGGCGGTCAGCCACACCCCGCGATACTCGGACAAGCCGTGCCCCGCCTGCGACCCAAGCGACACGCCGACGTAGCCGCTCATCGCGAGCGCGGTTGCGCCGAGCAGCTGCGCCACCGTGTTGACGAACGACACGATTGATGCCGTCCGCTGGGCGCCGTAGGTCTCCGCGATCGAGGCGCTGATCAGCGTGAAGAGGTTGATCGAGGTCCCGAGCAGGCAGGCAACCAACGCCAGCAGCCAGGCCGCGGTGAGGCCGCTCGACAACACCTGGAACAGAACGAGCGCGATCGCGAGCCAGCCAATGGACAGGGTCGCGCGGGAGATGCCGCGCTTGACGAGTGCGTCCGACAGCCGGCCTCCCATCGGGCAGCCGACGCCGCGGCCGAGCAGCGAATAGGCCACGATGACCAGCGTCCCGCCTCCGACTACCGCGGCATTGACGCTCTGGCCGTAGGCGGTGATGTAGACATCAGCAGCGTAGAGCGCGATCCACGGCTGGACGATCCGAATCGAAACGATGAACGCGCTGAAGAGAAACGTGTAGCACCAGAGCTGCGGGTCCTTCAGCAGCGACCACGAGAACGGCTCTACTGCCGGCCGCTCGTCCGCGACCGTATCTTCGGGAGCCGAGCGCAGCAGCGCGAGGCACAGCACGCCCATCAACGCCGTCGCGCCGGCCATCGCCACCGTCCCCTGCCGCCAGCCGGAGACGAGATAGATCGAGATCACGGGCAGCAGGAAGAACGCCGTGGCCTCGCCCAACGCGCCGCCGACGCCGCCGAGAGCGGCCTGGCTGAGGCCTCGCTCCCGGGCCGGAAACCAGCGCGCCAGGCCCCCGGCCAGCGAACCGTAGACGGCCGCGCCGCCGATACCGGAGATCACCCGCCAGGTGAGGAGCGCGGTCAGCGAATGCCCGATCGAGAAGCCCCAGGTGGCCACCGCGGTCAGGAAGATGCCCAGCGTGACGATCCAGCGAGAGCCCCACCGGTCGGTGGCGAGCCCCCACGGCATCTGGAACAACGCGTACGAATAGAAGAACACCGACCCGAGCAGGCCCAGCGCGCCCTTGTCGAGCGCGAGCTCGTCGGCCATGAACTTCTGGATGCCGGCGTAGTTCTGCCGCGAGAACTGGCTCGTGGCGTACGCGACGATGCCGGCGGCAAGAATCACCCAGCGATAGCGACGGTCAGACATCTTCACGTCCTCAGCGGGCCGGCAGCCACCCGCGAACATCCGGCTCGTCGTGGAGCCGCCACACGCGCTCGGTGATCCGCGCCATCTCCTCCGGCGTGACATCGCCGCCGTACGCTGCCAGGCGCGCGGCTTTGTCGGCAAGCTGCGCGCGCGAGAGCGTGTTCTCGGGATCGCCAAGCGCCGACGGTATCGTCTTCGCCAGAGTACGGCCGTCCGTGGTCGAGACGATCACCCGCCCCATCCATCGCGCGGGATAGGCGCCGTCAATCTCGGGATCGAGCACCATTGTCACCTTGTTGTGGAAGGCACGCAGCGCGGGATCGGCCAGCGCGGACTCGGTGAAGTCGGCCAGCCCGGCGCGGCCGCGGACGGCGACCAGCGCCAGGACGAAACCCATCGAGAACTTGGACTGGTGAATCGTACGCGGATCGACGACCGGTCCGAGCACGTCGATTGCCGGCTGGTGGACGCACGCCGTGACCTGCGCGATGTCTCCGACCGTGAGCTGATGCTCCGCCATCAGCGCGATCAGCGCATCGGCCGCCGGGTGCGTATGCCGGCACGATGCGTGCACCTTGAACGACGTCTCGACGAGCGTCCAGCGCTGCCCGAGCCTCTCCACCAGGCGATCGGCGTTCGCGTCGCTCGACATCGCCGCCCCCATGCCCTGCGCGCCCTCGAAGATCCGCCGCGCGCCGGTGAGCCCGTCCCTGGCCACGTACGCGGCGAGCAGGCCGTTGGCGGCCGCTTTTCCCGTATGCAGCTGCTTCGAATCGGCCGCGTCGCGCAGGAACTCCCAGACACCGGCGGCCTGGGTGCCGGCAGAACCCAGCGCGTGCTGCATCCTCGACCCGTCGAGCCCGACGAGCTGCGCAACGCCAGCCGCGGCCGCAATCGTTCCGGCGGTGCCGGTGGTGTGGAACACCTTGTAGTGTGAGCGGCCAAGAAACTCACCGCATCGGACTCCGGCTTCGTAGCCGACGACCGCCGCCGTAATCATGGCTCGTCCCGAGGCGCCGATGTCCTGAGCCGCAGCCAGCACCGCCGGAAACACGACGGTGCCGGGATGGAACACAGAGCTGTTGTGCAGATCGTCCTGCTCGACGACGTGCGAGGCGGCGCCGTTGACGAGCGCGGCGAAGAACGGCGACGTGGTGGTCCGGGTCGTCAGCAGCTCGGCCGAACCGTTTGCCGGTCCCATGGCGTTCGCGAACGATTCGAAGATGCAGGTCGGGCGCGCCCCACGCCCGGCAAGCGCCGACGCCAACCAATCCAGGAACAGCTCCTCGGCGCGCAGCACGACAGCCTGCGGCAGGGACTCGAACCGCGTTCCGGCCAGGAAGGCGGCCAGCTCCGTGGTCGGCTCGCTCATCGTTTTCACAATGCACCGGATCCGAGCAGGTGAGCGCGGAACCGGTGCTTGAGCCACGTGCCGTCACGGGGCGGCACCACGACCGGCGCGGGATCCGGCGCTACCTTGACGACCGCCAGGAGCGGACCGCGCTCCTCGTACGCGCGCGGGATCCACCCGTCGAGCTCACGCCGCGTCCGGATGGTCTCCGCGTGCGCGAATCCGGCGGCCGCAGCGATCGCGGAGAGATCGACGCCGCGCGCCGTGTGCGAGGCCTGCATGCCGGTTTCGCCGTAGCGCTCGTTGTCGACGATCAGGATCGCGACGTTTCGCGGCGCCTCGACCGCAATCGTCGCGAGACTGCCCAGCCCCATCAGCAGCTCGCCGTCGCCGGTAATCACCATCACCCGGCGGTCTGGTCGCGCGACGGCCAAGCCGAGCCCGATCATCGCGGCCCCGCCCATGCCGCCCCAGAGGTAGAAGTTGCCGTCGTGATCACCGGCAGCTGCGGCGTCCCAGGTTGGTGCACCGAGCCCGGTGATGACGAGCGCGTCGCCGCGCGCCTGGAGCACGGCAGCAACGGCGTCACGGCGGTCGAGCACCGCACGCGCGGAGCGCTTGACACCCCTGGTCATTCGAACCTCTTCGTGCCGATGAGGCGCTGCCCGAGCAGCACGGCCACGGCACGCGTGGACTGGAACGCGAGCTCGACGGCTGCGGCCACGGTGGGCGCGACATCGCCGGCATCGTCCACCCGGTGCACGATGACGCCGGCGCCCTCGAGCGCGCTGGCGGTGTTCTGTCCCATCGGCACCTGCCAGGGATTGGTCTCGCCCCACTCGCCGCGCATGGTTACCAGCATCAGGAGAGGAAAGCGGCACTCGGCGGTAAGGCCGAGCATGTTGATGCAGTTTCCGACCCCGCTCGACTGCATCAGCAGGACGCCGCGCTCGCCGCCAAGCCACGCTCCGGCGAGCAGCGCCACGCCTTCTTCCTCGGTTGTCAGCGAGATCGCGCGGCAGCGCTCATCAGCGTGGCACAACGTGATGAGGGACTTGTGCCCCGCATCGGGCACGTACGCCACTTGCCGGATTCGCCGCTCGACGAAAATGCGGTGAATCTCGGCCGGCCAGTCCGGCGCGACTCCGGTTGCTCGTGATCGCCTTGGTGCCACTTCTGCCTTCTGCCTTCTGCCTTCCGCCTTTTGCCTTCTGCCTTTTGCCTTTTGCTTCTGCCTTGACCGTCGCGCCTGCATTCTGTCAGACCACCCCCTGGGCGCGCCACGCCGTGATTGTGTCCGCGTCGTACCCCAGCTCCGCCAGGACACGATCGGTGTGTTCGCCAAGCGTCGGCACCGCATCCATCCTGGGATCGACCCCCGAAGGCACCCCTGGCGGCATCAGCACGCGCAACGGCCCGGCAGCCGACGGAATCTCGCGCCAACGCTTCCTGGCCTCGAGCTGTTCATGCGCCGCGAAGCCGGCGACGCCGTTCATGCGCGCCGTCGCGATCTGTGCCGCCTCCAGGCGCGTCAGCACTTCGCCGGCGGAGCGGTTGGCAAACGCCCGGACGATCACGTCCTGAAGCGCGTCACGATGCCGGACACGGGCGCTGTTGGAGGCGAAACGCTCGTCCATGGCGAGATATGGCTGCTCCAGCACCTCCCGGCAGAAGCGCGTCCACTCGCGCTCGTTCTGGATGCCGAGGTACACCGCCTGGCCGTCGCCGCACGCGAATGGGCCGTAGGGTGCGATGGTCGCGTGACTCGCGCCGCTTCGCGGCAGCTCGCGGCCGCCGTCGCGGGTGAAGTGAACCGGTGCGCTCATCCATTCGCCGAGCGCCTCGAGCATCGACACCTCGACTCTCGAGCCTTTGCCGGTGCGGCCGCGTTGCAGCAGCGCGGCGAGCACACCTGAGTAGGCGTACATCCCGGACGCGATGTCGGCCACCGAGATGCCGACTTTCGACGGCGTTTCAGGTGTGCCGGTGATCGAGAGCAAGCCGGCCTCGCTCTGGATCAGCAGGTCGTAGGCCTTTTTCGCCGTCGCTGGTCCGCCGGATCCGTAGCCCGAAATGTCGCATGCGATGAGGCGCGGGTGGCGGGCGCTGAGCGCGTCCCATCCGAGCCCGAGACGTTCCGCAGCTCCGGGGGCAAGGTTCTGGATGAACACATCGGCGCGGCCCAGCAGCCGCTCGAGGATCTCCGCACCCTCGCGACGCTTCACGTCGAGCGTCACCGACTCCTTCGACCGGTTCAGCCACACGAAATAACTCGAGAGCCCGCCGACGGCGGTGTCGTACCCCCGCGCGAAATCGCCATCGCCCGGCCGCTCGATCTTGATGACGCGGGCGCCGAGATCCGCGAGCTGGCGGGTGGCAAACGGCGCCGACACCGCCTGCTCCAGAGCGACAACGAAGAGACCGTCGAGAGGACGGCCCGAACGGCTCTCATTCACCTGTTCCGCCTCTCACCGCCGCGAACCTCGCGAACCTCGAGAACCCCGAGAACCTCAATACGATCGAGGCATGCCGAGAACGTGCTGCCCGATGAAGGCCAGGATCAGGTTCGTGGACACCGGCGCAACCTGGTAGAGCTTCGTCTCGCGGAACTTGCGCTCGATGTCGTAGTCCTCGGCGAAGCCGAAGCCGCCGTGGGTTTGGACGGCGACGTTCGCTGCCTCCCACGATGCATCGGCGGCCAGCAGTTTGGCCATGTTCGATTCCGCGCCGCACGGCTGATGGCGGTCGAAGAGGCTGGCGGCGCGCTGGCGCATCAGGTCGGCGGCTTCGATATTGACGTGGGCGCGCGCGATGGGGAACTGGATGCCCTGATTCTGGCCAATCGGACGCCCGAACACGACGCGCTCGGAGGCGTACTTCCGTGCCCGCTCGATGAACCAGCGGCCATCGCCGACGCACTCGGCGGCGATCAGGATCCGCTCGGCGTTCAGGCCGTCAAGAAGATACGTGAACCCCTTTCCCTCTTCGCCGATCAGGTTTTCCACGGGCACCTCAAGGTCGTCGAAGAACAGCTCCGTCGTCGCATGGTTCATCATCGTCCGGAGCGGCCGGATGGTCAGCCCGTGGCCGATTGCCTCACGGAGATCGACGAGCAGCACCGAGAGCCCTTCGCTGCGCTTCTTGACCTGCTCGATCGGCGTCGTCCGGACGAGCAGGATCATCAGGTCCGAGTGCTCGGCGCGCGAGATCCACACCTTCTGCCCGTTGACCAGGTAGCGATTCCCCTTGCGGACGGCGTTCGTCTTCACCTGGGTCGTGTCAGAGCCGGTGGTCGGCTCGGTGACGCCGAAGGCCTGCAGGCGGAGCGTTCCGTCGGCGATCGCCGGCAGGAACCGGCGCTTCTGCGCCTCGGATCCGTGCCTCAGGAGCGTTCCCATCACGTACATCTGCGCGTGGCACGCGCCCGAGTTGCCGCCGGAGCGGTTCACCTCCTCGAGAATGATCGCCGCCTCGGTGACGCCAAGGCCCGAGCCGCCGTACTCTTCGGGGATGAGCGCCGCCAGGTAGCCCGCATCGGTCAGCGCTTTGACAAAGGCGTCTGGATACGCGCGTGCCGCGTCGAGCTCCCGCCAGTACGTGTCGGGAAACCGTTGGCAGAGCTCACGTACTCCCTGGCGAAGCTGCCCGTGCAGCTCCTCTGTGTCGGTCGATGGCGCGGACATGCGGCAGCATCATAGCGCGGCGGCCGCAGGCGGCCGCGCGCGCAGGCCTCAGGCTTCAGGCTTCAGGCCAGACAAGTGACCCCAAGAAGGGTCTTCGTGCGTCCTTCGTGTTCTTCGTGCCTTCGTGGTTTCTCTTTCGCGATGGCAGCGTGACACGCCTAAAGCCCAGAGCCTAAAGCCTAGAGCCTTGACTGGCGCCAGCCAACGTAGCGGCCTCGGGCATGTCGCCGTTATCAGGGCGCAAGTACTTCCACTGCGACGGCTTGATCGTGGCGAGCAGCTCTTTTCGCGTCTTGATGGCCAGCGGCCGGCCGATGTGAATGCGTCCCAGCTTCCCCATGAACGACTCCGGGAGCGCGCTGGCGAACATCATCAGCGGCCATGTGAAGTGCGGGCCGTTCAGCGTGCGAAGCTTCCACGCCCAAAGGCCGAGCGAGCCGAGGCGCCACGCCGCCGGGCCCCACCAGCTCGCCTGCCCCGGGCGCAGGTTCATCTTCCAGCACTTCATCATCAGCTGCCACTGCAGCGGCGTGAACTCGCGAGTTTCCCTGACACCCTGCTTCTGCTCCATGCGCGTGTCGTGCAGCGGCGTGAACACAGACGGGATGAAGAACGCGAACAGCCCGCGCCGCTCCACCTCGTAGATCAGATCCAGGGTCACCCGGACGTCTTCGTCAGTCTCGCCCGGGCTGCCGATGATCAGCGTCATCGCCGGGAACCAGTTGTTGGCGTTCAAGACCTCCAACCCGCGGACCACGATGCTCGGCCAGTCGTCGATGCTGAACGGCACGCCCTTGCTGGGCATGATCTGTCGTGCGATGCGGATCGAGGCCGTCTCGAGCCCGATCAGCGGCACCAGCGCACGCTTCTCCGGGTGCGTGCTGAGCAGCGGGATCCTGATCGGGCTCTTGTCGAGACAGATCTCGGTCAGCCGCCGAATCAACTCCGGGTCCACCACCGCTGGCGCGATCGTCGCGTGGCTCAACACGTGCTGGTCGACGCCTGGCGTGTTGACGACCGACGAATAGAGATCGAGCAGAGCCTCGCGGTTCGGGAAATAGAACGGCGTCCCGGTCCGCACCTGGCCCCAGATGAACATGTCCTCGGTGGCCAGCGAGATCTGGCGATTTCCCTCCCGGACGTTGGCCCGAACCCCGGCCATGATCGCGTCCTTCGGCACGTCGAGCTGCGGGTTCAAATCGGGCAGGCAGAACTGGCAGCGCCGGCCGCAGCCGGTCGTCATCTCGACCACGCCGAACGTGGTCCGCTTGTCGGGCACGAGGATGCTCTCGCGCGTCTTCGGGTGCCCGACGTCCACCTGCCGCGGCAGCGTCTCGCCAACGAGAGCGCGCCGGAACAGATCGATCGTCTGCTCCGACTCGCTTCGCCCCTCGACGATGCAGTCCACGCTCAGGTCGTCGAAGGCACCGGTCTGCGCGATCTGCCAGCCGCCGGAGCCGCCGACAATCACCTTGAAACGGTCACGATAGGGGCTGGCCTTGATTCGCGCGAACATCTCGCGGGCGTAGAACGAGTTGATCGGCTGACGATTCGTGCCGAAAATCGACGCGTAGACCCCGGCCGCGAACGTCACGCCAAGGGGATTGTGGGTCGAGACCGCCACCACCCGCGTCTCGGGCCCGATGAAGCGGTCCAGATCGGCCGGATAACAGGCGACGATGTCCTCAGCCGGGAACTCGCGCCCGAGCGACGCCTCGAGGACGCGCAGCCCGGCCGGCATGTAGCGAGCCGCGCCGTCCTCGGCACGCTCGACGTCGCGCCACCGCGGATATTTGCGATTGAGAATCCCTTCGAGCCAGATGGGCAGCGAGGCCATGCTCATCTGGATGAAGTAGCCCGCGTGATCGATCGACTCGGTCAGCGGCGCCGTCAGCACGATGCGCTTCCCGCGCGCCATGGATGCCTCCGACACCGAATGTGCCGAACCGCGGGCACTCGGCTCAGCCTGTATGATTCCAGCCATGGACATCACGGGCTCCTACACGTTCGCCGCGCCGTCCGATCGCGTCTGGGAGCTGTTGATGAATCCCGACGTCATCGCGTCGTGCATCCCTGGCTGCGAGCGCTTCGAGCCCGACGGCGAGGATCGCTACCGAGTACGACTCAACGTCGCGCTGGCGGCCGTGACCGGCAGCTACGATGGCACCGTCACGCTCTCGGACAAGGTCGCGGGCAATTCCTATCGTCTCACTGGCGAAGGCCAGGGCCGCGCCGGTTTCGTCAAGGGTAACTCAGCAATCTCGCTACGTCCCGAGGGCGACGCCACGATCGTCGACGTCACCGCCACCGTGCAGACCGGCGGCGCCATTGCACGAGTCGGCCAGCGGCTGATCGGCAGCGTCTCGAAGATGATGCTGGATCGGTTCTTCGCGTGCTTGCAGGGAAAGTTGGACGCACGCTCGGGGGCTAGGCTCTAGGCTTCAGGCTCTAGGCTTTAGGCCTGTCGCGCTGGGCATGGCGGTTGCTAGCGCCTGCAGCCATGCGTGATTACAGAAAATTGATCGCGTTCCAAAAGGCGGACGCATTGGTGCTCGCCGTCTACAAGTGGAGCGACAGCCTACCGGTTGAGGAACGGTACGTCTTGAGATCGCAGATTCGGCGTTGTGCAGTGTCAATAACCGCGAACATCGTCGAAGGATCCGCGAGAACTGGCGAGGCAGAGTACATCAATCACCTCAACATCGCTGTAGGTTCGGCCGCGGAACTCGGATACCTAGTCGGCCTGGCGGGTCGTGTCTACCCAGACGTGGCGACTTCTGGGAAGTTGCTACCCGCCCAGGCGGCTGAAGTCATTAAGATCCTCGTGGCCCTGGTCGACAGCCTGCGTGTCAGGCCTAAAGCCTAGAGCCCAGAGCCTAGAGCCTGGCGCGCGAGCGTTAGGCGCGCGCCAGTGCGCCTTCCAGCGCGCGGCGCGCGAAGACGGCGACCATCGAGCGCCGATACTCAGTGCTGGCGTGGATGTCGTCGTTGAGATCCTTCAAATCCGCTCCAGCGCTCGCGGCCGCGGCTTTCACGGTCTCCTTCGTCGCCGGCTTTCCTACCAGTGCCTGCTCCACGTTGTTCAAGCGGATCGCGCTCGGCGTCGCGCCGGTGAGTCCAACCCGCGCCGCGGTGATCGTGCCGCCGCTCGCCTCCAGCGCCGCCGCCACGCCGACGATGGCATAGTGAGACGCGCGCTGGTAGAGC
>DATJFF010000126.1:0-2783 GCA_035495795.1 Vicinamibacterales bacterium | reverse complement strand
GTCCAGTCGAAGACCGAGAGGCCGCCCTGATACCAGGCCTGCACCATCACGTCGCGGCCAGGAATCGGGATCAGCGAACCGTTGTGCGCCACACAGTTCTCGAACGAGGTCTGCGCGGCGGGCATCTTGTAGTAGCTCTTGAACTCCATCTTCTTGTTGGCGTCGAGCGTGAAGATCGCATCGGCGCCCCACTCCATCTTGTCCGTCACGCGGCAACGCGGCTGTGAGCCGCCGCCCCACTCATCCGAGAACAGGACCTTCGTCCCGTCGTTGTTGAACGTGGCGGAGTGCCAGAAGGAGAAGTTCGAGTCGGCGACGGCGCCGATGCGAACTGGCTGCGCGGGCTTCGAGATGTCGAGCAGGAGTCCGTAGCCGCCGCACGCGCCGCCCGCGAGACCGATCGCCGGGTAGACGGTGATGTCGTGGCACTGCGTGGGGCCAATGTTGCGGTTCGCGTTAGGCCGTGCCTGCTCCGGCTGACCGGCGGCACGACGCGCCGCCGCAATGCTGTCACGACGCGCATTCGCCGCACTGTCGAACGGCTCGGCGTGGCGTGGCGGAGCGGCGAGGTCCTGGAAGATGCGCGGCGAGCTCACGATGTGCGCCTTGGACGGATCCGCCAGCGGCACCTGAATGACCTCGATGCGGAACAGCGCCGAGTTCGGGTCCTGGTCGGGCGCCGCACCCGAGCAGCCGGGCAGTTCTCGCGGCGAGCGGACGGGCGCCGAGCCGGAGATGTAGACGTAGACGTTGTCCTTGTCGTTAGGCGACGTCACCAGCGTGTGCGTGTGTGACCCGCGGCAGGTCTGCACGTTCGCGATGTACTTCGGCTTCGCGAGATCCGTGATGTCGAAGACGCGGATGCCGCGAAGTCGGTCCTGGCTCACCGAGTCAGGGACGCCCTGCAGACCGCAGTCGAGACGACCGGTGGTCGCCTCGCCAGAGACGAACGCCAGGTTGACGTTGCCGCTCTTGTACACGGAGACGTCGCTCTGCGACCCGGGGCAGACGTACGCCTGCTTGAGCGTCACGTTCATGGGGTTCGAGATGTCCCACAGCTGGTACCCGCTGTAGTTCCCCTGCATGACGTAGTTGCCGTAGAACGCCAGGTCCGAGTTGACGAGGCGACGGTCGCCCGGCGTCGACGGGTTGATGAACGCCTTCGACGGCTTCGTGTTCGACACGAGCTTGAGGTTCCAGCCGGCGGTGCCGGCATCGAACCACCCGGCCTTGAGGCCAACGCGCGGATCGGGGTTGGGCTTCGTCGTGCCGACGATCACGTTCGGGCCAGCCATCGCGCCTGCCGAGGACGACGACGACATGGACGACCTGGACGATGCGCACGCGGCGGCGGTGAGCGCCGCGACGGCGATGGACAGAACTGAGGGGAGTTTCATTGGGTGGGATGCGAGGGACGGGAGTCGGGAGGCGGAGTACAGGGCTGTCGCGTGTCGCTGAACGGGGCTCGCTAGCGCATCGATTCCAGCATCTGCGTCATGCGATTCACTTCGGTGATCTGATCGACGTGCACGTCGGACGCGAACTTGAAGATGTCCTCGTCCTGCACCGCTCCCTGCGAGGCGAACAGGGTCTCGACCATCTCGATCGCGCCGTTGTGATGCTTGATCATGTCGTTGAGGAAAAGCCGATCGAAGTCGGCGCCGCGGGCCTTGTCGAGCGCCGTCAACTGCTCCGGCGTGAGCATGCCCGGCATCAGCTTCATGTCCATGCCGGCCATCATCATGTGCGACGTGTCGCCGTCGGGGACCTGCTCCTTCCGGTCGCGGAGCCAGCGCTGCATGAACCTGATCTCGTCGCGCTGCGCGACGACGATCCGCTCGCACAGCGCCTGAACGGACGCGCTGGCGCCGTGGGACTGCGCCCAACCGGCCATGAGTACGGCCTGCGCGTGATGGCCGATCATCCCGGAGACGAAGTCGACGTCCGCCTTCGTGTAGGGCGGACGACCGCTGTCGGCAGCCGCGATCTCCGCAGGAGAGCGACCGGTCGGAGAGATCGTCGTGGGTCCGAGCCCGCCCTGGCCAGTCGAGCGGGCCGCGCCGCAGGCCGAGAGAAGGAAGCTGACAACGAGTGTCGCGCCGATCGCTGGCAGGGCCGCCGCGACCGGTCGCGGAAGAGATGTCTTCATTCCGACTCCATCGGTTTGAGCACGATACTACGACATACGCCGAGGCCTGTGAATCTGCTGGCGGTCAAGTGAGCTCCGCGAGGCCACGAGTCAGAGCAGCGGCCGGGATCTCCTTGCATCCACTTGGGTTCTGGCCCGACCAGAGTGGCGAGAAATCGCCTCTCCCTCGCGCTTCCGCCTCGGTGCGGAGTGGAGCGAGGGCCGATGTGGCCAGCGGATACGCGGGAGGAATCGATGAGATGGGGCCGAGGTCGCGCATGAGGCGGTTCATGATGCCACGCGCCGGTCGGCCAGAGAAGAGGTTCGAGAGCGCGGTGTGGGCCGCGTCGGGACTCGCGAGGGCGGCGCGATGCACGTCGGTCGTCGTGGCCTCGGGGCAGAGCAGATACGCAGTGCCGACCTGAACGCCAGCGGCACCGAGTCTCAGGGCGGCCGCAACGCCGCGTGCATCGGCGATGCCGCCGGCGGCGATGACGGGCAGTCGGATGGCCTGCGCGATCTGCGGCACGAGCGCGAACGTTCCGACCTGCGTCGCGAGATCCGCCGAGAGGAAGTTGCCGCGATGGCCGCCGGCCTCCAGTCCCTGCGCGATGACGGCGTCCACGCCGCGCGCCTCGAGCCAGCGCGCTTCGTC
>DATJFF010000125.1:0-8098 GCA_035495795.1 Vicinamibacterales bacterium | reverse complement strand
TGCAGACCGCCGCGTCGGCTCGCGGCATCCGGATGCGGCCCCATGCCAAGACCCACAAGAGCCCGATCATCGCCCGCTGGCAGATCGAGCGCGGGGCGGTCGGCATCTGCTGCGCGAAGCTCGGCGAGGCCGAGGTGTTTGCCGACGCCGGCATCAGCGACATTCGCATTCCATATCCGCTCAACCCCGCCAACGCCGATCGCCTGATCGCCCTCGCCCAGCGCGTCCGGCTCTCGTTTATCGTCGATCACGCCGCGGTCGCCGAAGCCTGGTCGCGGGCGCTGCACGCCGCGGCGGTCGCGGTGGACGTGCTCGTCAAGATCGACGTCGGCTTCCACCGCTGCGGCATCGATCCGGCACCGGAGACGGCCGTTCCCTTCATCCGTCACGTCGCCGGCCTGCCGGGCTTGCATCTGCGGGGCCTCCTCTCGCACGCGGGACAGGCCTATCACGCGCATTCGGAGGCGGACCTGAGGGACATGGCGACGTCGGAAGCGCGCACGCTCGTGCAGCTTGCCGAGGGCGCTCGAGCGGTTGGCATCGTCGCCGAGGAATTGAGCGCCGGCGCCACACCGACGGCGCGCTACTCGCTCCAGCAGGACGGTCTTACCGAGTACCGGGCTGGCAACTTCGCCTACTTCGATCGCACGCAGGTCGGGCTCGGCGCAGCAACCTTCGACGACTGCGCGCTCACCGTGCTCGCGCGCGTGGTCAGCAAGCCAGCGTCCGACCGCATCATCCTCGACGCCGGCAGCAAGACGCTCAGCAGCGATGCCGCCCGCGGCTTCGAGGCGGCGCCCGGATACGGCGCCGTATGCCGATTGCCGGATGGGGGCGGGCCCGCGTCGCCGCTGCAGGTGATTTCGAACCTGCTGATCGAGCGGCTGTCCGAGGAGCACGCAACGGTTCGTGTCACCGACGGCGCGACCCCGCTGGAGCCCGGTGACCTCGTCCGGGTCCTGCCTAACCACTCCTGCGTGGTGTCGAACCTGGTCGATCAGGCCTGGCTGGTCGACGAGGGCGACGTCTGCGCCCTGCCGATCGCCGCCCGCGGGCGGATCAGCTGAGGCAGGTCAAGGCAAAAGGCAGAAGGCACAAGGCAAAAGGCCGGAAAGGCGCTAGAATCCGTCCTCGGCGCCGGATGCGCCCCCCGCATCGTCCTGGAGGAACACACGATGGGTGATTCCTGTCGGCTGTACCGTCTGGTCTGCGCCAGCCTCTTCGCGTTCGCTGTCAGCTCGTTGTTGACTGCGGGTCCAGCCGCGCAAGCCCCGGCGGCGCCTGCCGCGCCCACCGCGGCCGCGAGCCCGTTCGCGAGCATGGACGCGCACGCCCGCGAGGCGTTCCTGTCCTCCGCGAAGATCATCAGCGTCAAGTCGCCGCCGAAGGGCACCACCAACACCAAGCGCCTGACGCTCTCCGACGGGACGATCACGCACGACGCCAGCGTCCAGACGATCGACGAGGCCAAGGCGGTTTTCGAATCGAACATGGGCACCGAGCTCAATTTCAAGGACAGCTGGCGATTCAACGTCGCGGCCTACCAGATCGACCGGCTCCTCGCGATCGACATGATCCCCGCCACCGTCGAGCGAAACTTCGAAGGCAAGGCGGGATCGTTCACCTGGTGGGTCGACGAAGTGTTGATGGACGAGCAGGAGCGGTATCGGCAGAAGAAGACGGTCCCGGACACGCTCGACTGGAACCGTCAGATGTGGATCACGCGGATGTTCGATCAGCTGATCGCGAACGTCGATCGGAACCTCGGCAACCTGCTGATCGACAAGTCGTTCAACATCTGGATGATCGATCACTCGCGCGCTTTCCGCCTGAACAAGGACCTGCGCGCGGCCGGAAACCTCTCGGGCATGGACCGCACGATTCTCGAGAACATGCGCAAGATGACCCGCGAAACGGTCAAGGCCGCTGTTGGCGCGCACCTGGTGGACAGCGAGATCGACGCAATGCTCAGCCGCCGCGACAAGATCGTCGCCCATTACGATCAGGGCAGCACGAACCTGATGTTCGATCGCCGCCCGCGCTGAAGTCAGGCGCCCCTCGGGCGCAGGCCGTGGCGGCGGGCCGGCCTCACGCGGGTCAGGCCTACGGCCGGACCAGGCTGCGTTTGCTGCCTTCTGCCTTCGGCCTTTTGCCTTTTGCCTTCTGCCTTGCCCCTATTGTCCGGGCTTCAGACCGGGGCGTTCGACCAGCTCGATCCGGGCGCCGGAGGGACCGGCGACGTACGAGAAATTGATCGGAGGGCCGTTCGGCAATGTCAGCGGCCGCGGCTCGGCGGTCACCTCTACGCCTTTCGACCTCAGCTCGGCGATCGTGTCGCCGAGCGGCCGGCTGGATCGCCAGCCGATGTGATCGATCGCGTGCCCGATGCTCGGCGTCGCCTCGCCCTTGGTGACGAGAATCCACATGTCGCTGAAGCCGTCGGCGCTGTATTTGACCGCGTCGAGCCGCCCTTTGAGCTGCGTCTTCTGTCCGCCGAACTTCGCGACGAGCCACGCGAACGCCTCGTCGGGGTTCGGGCTGCGCATGTGAATGTGGTGCAGGCCGAGGAGTTCCGCATCCTGCACGACCTCGATGCGCGTTCCCCACGGATCCTCGACGAAGGCCAGCTTGAACAGCCCGGGCACGTCGCGCACCGGCGAGGTCACCTTGACGCCGTTGGCCTCGAACTCCTTCATCTTCGCGTCGAGATCGGTCACCGAGAAGCCCACGTGATCGATCGCGCTTCCCGCGCTTGGCGCCGCGTCGGCTTTCTTGAGGAACATGAAGCGCGTGCTGCCGAACATCAACCGGTCCGGAGCCTCGGTGATGCGCTTGCCGCCGAAGTTCTTCTCGTACCAGTTGGCGCCGGCGGCCGGGTCGGGCACGTTCAGGTGGATGTGATCGTAGGGGAACGTCGCTGGCGCCTGCGCCAGGCTGGTACCACCACTCCACGCGATCACGGACGTGGCGACAACGGCGAGACGGGCTACGCGCATCGATGCCTCCTGAAAGGGCAATATTACGCTGGCGTGTTCCAGCCGCCGATGTCCTGCACCAGGCGATCGGCCTCCGGCGGCCCCCACGTGCCGGGCGCGTATTCGACAGGCCGGCACTGCGCGTCGAGAATCGGCTGCACGATCGCCCAGGCCGCCTCGACGACGTCCTGGCGCGCGAACAGTGTGGCGTCGCCTTGCATCGCGTCGCCGAGCAGCCGCTCGTAGGCGTCGATGCGTCCGGCCGCGTCCTCGGCTTCTTCCATGACCACCAGCTCCACCGGCTCGCCGGTCATACCCTCGCCGGGCCGCTTGGCTCGGGCGCCGAGAGCGATCGCGACGTGCGGACTCAAACGGAACCGGATGTAGTTGCCCTGCTCGGGTGCCGGCTCGGGAAACACCACCGGCGGCGCGGCACGGAACTCGATGAACACCTCGGTGACGGTCCGGGCGAGGCTCTTGCCCGCGCGGACGAAGAACGGAACCCCGTGCCAGCGCCATGAGTCCACGTACAGGCGCACCGCGGCGTACGTGCCGCGCGTCGAGTCCTTGGCCACGCCCGGCTCGTCACGGTATCCGGCGAACTGTCCCCGCACCGTGTCCTCGGGCCGCAGCGGGCGCACCGTGCGCAGCACCTTGGCCTGCTCGTCGCGGATCGCCTCGGCGTAGGTGGACGAGGGCGCCTCCATCGCCAGGTAGCTGACGATCTGCAGCAGGTGGTTCTGAATCACATCTCTGATGACGCCGGTCTCGTCGTAGAACTTGCCCCGTCCCTTCACGCCGAAGTCCTCCGCCATCGTAATCTGCACGTTCTCGACGTAGTGGCGGTTGAAGATCGGTTCGAGGAACGCGTTGGCGAAGCGGAAGTAGAGGATGTTCTGAACGGCTTCCTTTCCGAGATAGTGATCGATCCGGAAAATGCGATCTTCGCTGAACGTCTCGTGCAACGTCCGGTTGAGGGCCTTGGCCGATGCCAGATCGCGGCCGAACGGCTTCTCGACGATGACGCGCGCTTCATCGGTGCACGAGGCGTTCTTCAGGTGAGAGACGACGACCGGGAACATGCTCGGGGGAATCGCGAGGTAGTGGGTGGGACGGCACGAGTTGCCGAGCTGATCGCGCAGCAGTGCGAACGTTTTGGGATCGCTGTAGTCACCGTCCACGTAGTGGAGCAGTGACGCGAGCTTCGCGAACGCGGCCGGATCGAGCCCGCCGTGCTCGGTGACGCTGGCCTTCGCGCGCTCGATGAACTGGTCGCGAGTCCAGCCCGAGCGGCCCAGGCCGACGATCGGGACCGAGAGGCGCCCGCGGCGCACGAGTGCCTGCAACGCGGGAAAGATCTTCTTGTAGGCGAGATCGCCAGTCGCGCCGAAGAACACAAAGGAATCCGCCGGCGGCTTACCGTTGTTCATCGCTTCTCCACGTGGCCGCCGAAGCCCTTGCGCATGGCCGACAGCACCTTGTTCTGGAACAGGTCTTCGCCGCGTGACCCGAAACGTTCGAAGAGCGCCGCGGTCAGCACGTGCGCGGGAACGCCAGCCTCGTTCGCGGCCTGCACCGTCCATCGCCCTTCGCCCGAGTCCGAGACGCGGCCGGCGTAGGCTTCGAGCGTCGGGTCGGACGCCAGCGCCTCGGCAGTGAGGTCGAGCAGCCACGACGTGATGACGCTGCCGCGCCGCCACAGCTCGGTGACGTCGGCGAGGTCGAAGTCGTACTGGAAGTGCTCGGGATTGCGAAGCGGCGTGGTCTCGGCATCCGTCTCGCGTCCGGCGGCGCCGATATTCGCATGACGCAGGATGTTCAGCCCCTCCGCGTAGGCAGCCATCAGGCCGTACTCGATACCGTTGTGGATCATCTTGACGAAGTGGCCGGCTCCGGCAGGACCGCAGTGCAGATAACCCAGGTCCGCCGTACTGCGTCGCCCGTCGCGGCCGTGTGTCGAAGCAACCTCACCGCGGCCCGGCGCCAGCGCGCGGAACACCGGATCGAGCCGCCGCACGATCTCCGGCTCGCCGCCAATCATCAGGCAATAACCGCGCTCGAGTCCCCAGACGCCGCCGCTGGTCCCCATGTCCACGTAATGGACGCCGCGCTTCTTGAGCTCCGCGGCCCGGCGGATGTCGTCGTGATAGTGCGAATTGCCGCCATCGACAATCACATCGTCTGGCGAGAGCAGTGGCGCCAGCTTCTCGATCGTCGCGTCGACGACCGCCGCCGGCACCATCAGCATGATGTGGCGTGGCGCGGCCAGCGCCGCGACGAAGTCGGGCAGCGAATGGGCGCCGACCGCTCCTTCGCGCGCGAACGCGTCGACGCTGGTCGCGGCGACGTCCTGGACCACTGCCATATTTCCGGCGCGAAGCAGCCGGCGGACCATGTTCCCGCCCATCCGGCCGAGCCCGATCATCCCGAACTGCATCGTGCCTCCCGTGTCGTACGCTGAAGGGCCATGTCGCCCTCCATCATCGTTGACGATCGCGACGGGTTGGTAAAGGCATTCGTCAGCCACATCGAGAAGGCCGCGGTGAAGGCGATCGGGAGCCGAGGGCGCTTCACGATGGCGGTCACGGGCGGACGCGATGCGCAGGTGCTCCTCCCCCGGCTGGCCAGCGCAGCGGTGGACTGGGCGCGCACCGATGTGTTCTGGGGCGACGAACGCAACGTAGCGCCTGACGATCCCGATTCGAATTACGGCCAGATCAAGGGCGCCTGGCTCGACCATGCTCCGCTGCCGGCGGCGAACGTACATAGAATGGCGGCCGAGGTGGCCGATCTCGAGCGGGCGGCCGAGGAGTACGCCGCTTTGCTTGCTGCCACGCTCGGCCCACCGCTTTCGCTGGACGTCTGTGTCCTCGGAGTCGGGCCGGACGGCCATGTCTGTTCGATCTTTCCAGGCCATCCGCTGATGAGCGAGCGTGAACGCATCGTGGCCCCGGTCCTCGACTCGCCCAAGCCGCCGCCGAGGCGGTTGACCATGACGCTGCCGCTGCTGCTCCGCGCCCGTCAGACGATCGTGACCGCGCTGAGCCCTGACAAACGGCCGGTGCTCGACGCGGCGCTCCGGCCAGATGCCGCGGACCTTCCCATCACCCGCATCTTCCGCCACGCGCCGGACGTCCTCGTGCTTGCCGCGCCGTAGCTTTAGCGAAGGCGGGAGGTCTTGAGGGCTTGGGGTCTTGAGGTCTTGTTGAGGGCTTGGGGGCTTGAGGTCTTGTTGAGGGCTTGGGGGCTTGAGGCCTTGAATCCCTTCCTTCTGCCTTCTGCCTTCTGCCTTCTGCCTTCTGCCTTCTGCCTTCTGCCTTTTGCCTTTTGCCTTATTGTTTCGCCAGGTTCGGCCGGCCCTGGCGAAGCACGAACTTCTGAATCTTGCCGGTGGCCGTCTTCGGGAGCTCGGGTACGGGCGTGAACGAGTGCGGCACTTTGAACCTCGCGATGCGAGCCCGGCAGAACTCGCGGAGCTCCTCGCCTGACGCCGAGGCGCCGGGCTTGAAGACGATGAACGCATGGGGCGCTTCGCCCCACTTCTCGTCGGGCATGCCGACAACCGCGACCTCCTGGACGGCCTCGTGGCCGAGCAGCGTGGCTTCGACTTCGACCGACGAGATGTTCTCACCGCCGCTGATGATCACGTCCTTGAGCCGATCGCGGATCTCGACGTAGCCATCGGGGTGCACGACGGCGGCGTCGCCGCTGTGGAACCAGCCGTCTCCCATCACCCTTTTCGTGGCCTCGGGATCGTTGTAGTAGCCGGCCATGATCACGTTGCCGCGGGCAACGATCTCGCCCACTGCAGCACCATCCCACGGCACCTCGTCGCCGTTCGTGTCCACGACGCGCAGCTCGCCGGAGGTCATGAGCTCCACGCCCTGCCGCGCCTTGACGCGGGCGCGCTCGGCCGGGGCCAACTCGTCGTGCTCGGGCAGCGGCACGCAGAACGAGATCGCCGGCGCCGTTTCGGTCAGCCCGTAGAGCTGCGTCACCGTCCACCCCAGCCCTTCCTCGAGCCTCGCAATCGTGACCGCGGCGGGCGGCGCGCCCGCGGTGATCACATGCACGCCGCGCGGCGCGAAGCCGCGCAGATCGGCGGGCGCGTTGGCGAGGCCGATCAACACCGTCGGCGCAGCGCACAGCAGCGTGACGTTCTCCGCGGTCGCGAGCCGGAACACGGCGGCCGGCTCGACCTTGCGCAGGCAGACGTGTTTGCCGGCGGCGGCGGTGACCGCCCAGGTGAACGTCCAGCCGTTGGCATGGAACATCGGCAGCGTCCACAGGTAGGCATCGCGCGGGCTCAGCGGGACGTGCGCGAACATGCCGGCGCAGTTCACCCACGCATTGCGGTGCGTGATCATCACGCCTTTGGGCCGCGACGTGGTGCCGCTCGTGTAGTTGATCGTCAGCAGGTCACGCTCGTCGATTGCCGCGCGCGCAACCTCGCCCGTGGCCTGCGCGACCAGGGTTTCGTAATCCAGCCAGCCCTCACGAGCGCGATCGAGTGCGACGAAGTGGCGGACGCCGGTCAGCCGCGGCCGGATCGAATCCACTGCGTCGAGGTAGTCGCCATCGGCGCAGACCACGGTGGAACCGCTGTGCTCGATGAGATACGCGAACTCCTCCGCTGCCAGGCGATAGTTGAGCGGCACCAGCACCGCGCCGATTTGCGGGACGGCATAGAACGAGGTGAGCTGCGCGTGGGTGTTCGGCGCGATGTAGGCGACGCGATCGCCCTTCCGGACACCGAGGGCCTGAAGCGCCGCGGACCAGCGGTCGCAGCGCTCGCCGAACTGTCCGTAGGTCCAGCGCAGGTCGCCGTCCACGACCGCGGTGCGGCCGGCGTGGAGCTTGCGGGCCCGGCGCAGGAAGTCGAGCGGTGTGAGCGGGGTTTCCATAGGCGGCGATTCTATCGCTGCCGCCGCAGGCCGCGCTGCGCGCGGTGGGCGCGCCGGCGGCGCGGTGGGCGCGGCTCCGCCGCGTGGGGGGCGCGCCTGCGGCGCACAGGCCTTCGGCATGCCGCGCTGACGCGCGTCAGGCGTGCCCGCCTTCGGCGGGACACGCAGGGGAAGACGCTTGTCCTGGTTCTTCGCTCAGCGGCGATGACGTTGTCCCGC
>DATJFF010000124.1:0-19100 GCA_035495795.1 Vicinamibacterales bacterium | reverse complement strand
TTGAAGCTCCGGTTCGAGCCCCGGGGACGTCAGCCTCGGATCATGGGGCCCTGGAGAGGGGTATCGAAATGACGATTCGTAACCGTCGCATCGGGTCGATATTGGCCGCATGCCTGCTCCTGATTGCGGGCGCCCGCTTCGAGCTCGCGGCTCAGGGGGGCGGGCCGTACTTCCCGCCGGCCGGCAACTGGGCGAAGAAGGCACCGGCGGACCTCGGGATGGATCCGAAGCTGCTGGCCGACGCGGTCGCCTTCGCCCAGAGCCGCGAGTCCGAGCGCGAGATGGACTTCTCGGATCAGGAGCGCATCTTCGGATCGCTGCTCGGGTCGGTCCCGACCCGCCGCGCCAAGACCAACGGCCTGGTCGTTTACAAGGGTTACATCGTCGCGGAATTCGGCGACACGACCTGGGTGGATCCCACTTACTCGGTCGCCAAGAGCATGATGGCCAGCGTCGCTGGCATCGGCGTCCGCGACGGCAAGATCAACGTGGACGATCCGGTGAACAAGCTGGTGAAGGACGGCGGCTACGACTCCCCGCGCAACTCGCAGGTCACCTGGAAGATGCATCTTCAGCAGGAGACCGAGTGGGAAGGCAACATGTGGGGCAAGAACGACGACTTCGTCGGCCACGAACAGTTCGGCGAAGGCGAGCGGAAGCCGCGCGAGCGGCAGCGTCCCGGCACCTACTACGAGTACAACGACGTCCGCATCAACCGCCTGGGCCTGTCACTGCTGCGCGTCTTCAAGAAGCCGGTGCCCGAGGTGTTCCGCGACGAGATCATGGATCCGATCGGTGCCTCCAACGCCTGGAAGTGGGTGCCGTATCACAACAGCTACGTGGACATCGACGGCAAGCGCCTGCCATCGGTGAGCGGCGGGACGCGATGGGGCGGCGGCGTGTGGATCAATTCGTGGGACATGGCGCGCTTCGGCTATCTCTGGCTGCGCGGCGGCAAGTGGGGCGACCGGCAGATCCTGCAGCCGGCGTTCGTCAAGGCAGCCATTACCCCGAGCAAGGTCGCCAACAGCCCGGATTACGGCTACCTGTGGTGGCTCAATACGCAGGGCAAGAACTATCCCGGCTTGCCGCCGACGGCGTTTGGCGCCAAGGGGGCCGGCAGCAACACCATCACCATCTCGCCCGACCACGACCTGGTGGTGGTGTGGCGGTGGCATCGCGGGAATGAAGCCGAGTTCGCCAAGCGCGTGGTAGCCGCCATCTCCGAGAAGTCAACTGCCGGTGTGCGCCGATAAAGTGTCCGAGTCCCAATGACGAATGGTGATTGACGATAGACGATTTATTGACGATTCAAGATTGGCCGATTGCGCCATTCGAATGACGATTGCGGTATTGAGGGATTGGGTTATTGCAGGAATCACGATTGGAGATTGAGGGCCGGACTCCGCAATCGAAAATCGCGATTCCCCGGATCCCACAGTCGCCAATGCCCCCAATCGCCAATCGAATGCCGCAATCCCGCAATCCGTAATCGTCAATAAGTCGTCAATCCTCAGTCCTCAATCGCCAATGGACGGCGGCGGGGACGTCCCATCTTTCGTCCCCGCTAACCCAGCGCTCCTGTTGACATCCGACAAGGGTGCCCGCATGCTGTTGTCGACGCCCGACAGGAGCTGCGACACCCGATGCCACCCCGTCCCCTCGACCTGCTGCAAGGCACCCTCGACCTCCTCATCCTGCGCACGCTCGATCTCGGCCCGATGCACGGCTGGGGCATCTCGCAGCGCATCCAGCAGATGTCCGCCGAGGTGCTGCGGGTCAACCAGGGCTCTCTCTACCCGGCCTTGCAGCGGCTCGAGAGCGCCGGGTGGGTCAGCTCGGAATGGGGAGCGTCCGAGAACAATCGTCAGGCGAAGTTCTACCGCCTGACCAAGGCCGGCCAGAAGCAGCTCCGCGCCGAGACAGAGTCGTGGCTTCGCATGAGCGAAGCGGTCGGGCGCGTCCTCGCCGGCGGGGAGAGCCCATCATGAGCGCGCTCGGCAACTGGTGGCGGCGCGATCGGGTCGAACGGGACATGAACGCGGAGTTCGCGTACCACATCGATCGCGAGACCGAGAAATGGGTGGCCGCCGGCGTGCCGCCCGAGGAGGCGCGGACCCGCGCCGTGAGGAGTTTCGGCCCCATGGACAAGCACCGCGCCGACGTCAGGCAGGCCAGCGGCATCAGTTGGTTCGACGAGCTGCTCCAGGACCTGCGCTACGGCCTTCGCAGCCTGGCCCGCAATCCAGGGTACGCGGCGCTCGCCATCGTGACTCTCGGCCTGGGCATCGGCGCCAACACCGCGATCTTCAGCGTCATCAACGGCGTCCTGCTCAAGCCGCTTCCCTACGAGCACGGCGATCGGCTGATGGTCGTGCGCCAGTCCGCGCCGCTCGCGGGACAAGCGACCACGGGCGTGGCCATCGCCGAGTATTTCGACTATCGCGACCAGGCGCGCGACGTGTTCGACGGGATGGTCGAGTACCACCAGATGAGCTTCGACCTCCTCAATCGCGGCGAGCCGGATCGCGTGAACACTGGTGTCGTCTCCGCCAACTTCTTCGATCTGCTCGGCATCAGGCCGATTCTCGGCCGCACCTTCGTGGCCTCCGACGATCAACCCGGAGCCGAGGCGGTGCTGGTCCTGAGCCACACCTACTGGCGGACGCGATTCGGCGGCGACGCCTCGATCATCGGCCAGGTCTTCGAGATGAACGATCGGCCGCATCGCGTCATTGGCGTGCTGCCCAACGTGCCGCACTATCCGCAGGAGAACGACGTCTACATGCCGGTGCTGGCGTGTCCGTTCCGGGCCGCGGCGGAGCGGAACATCAACCAGAACCGGCGGGCGTTCGGTGCCTTGAGCGTGTTCGGTCTGGTGAAGGAAGGGCACCTACACGAGGAAGCGGCCGCGACCGTCGCCACGATCAACCGCCGCTTCACTGCCGATCACCCCGGCGTCTACCGCGTCGCCAGCTCCGGCTTCCAGGCGACGGCCATCGACGTCCGCACCGCCCTCACGCAGGGGGCCCGCGACCTGCTCCTGATCCTGCTCGGTATCACCAGCCTGGTGCTGCTGATTGCGTGCGCGAACGTCGCCAACCTCACGCTGGCGCGGATGCTGGGCCGCGATCGTGAGCTGGCGCTGCGCACCGCGCTCGGAGCCGGCCGCGGCCGCCTCATTCGACAGCTCCTCACCGAAAGCACGCTGCTCGCCGTCGTCGGGGGCTTTGTCGGCGTGGCGTTCGCGTGGGGTACGGTCGGGATGCTGACCCGTTTCGTCGCGCGGTTCACGCAACGGACCGGCGAGGTGGCGCTGGATCCGGTGGTCCTGTTCTTCACGCTCGGAGTGTCGGTCGTGACCGGCGTGCTCTTCGGAACGCTGCCGGCACTCGCCACGCGTGTCAACCTGACCTCGGCGCTCAAGCAGGGAAGCAGCCAGTCCGGAGCGGGAGCGGCGAAACATCGGCTGCAGGGCGCGCTCATCGTGGCGCAAGTGGCAATCTCCGTGACCCTGCTCGTCGGCGCCGGGCTACTGCTGGCCAGCTTCTACCGTCTCCAGCGTGTCGATCCGGGCTATCGCTCCGACGGCGTGCTGTCGGCGCAGGTCTTCGGCAACTTCTCGCGCTATGGGAACATCGACGCGCTGCGGCGGCTCTACCTGCCCATCCTCGATCGCCTCGAGGGCCAGCCCGGCGTGATGTCGGCGGCTATCACCAACGCGGTCCCGCTCGCCGGGTCCGCGCCGGGGACCACGCGCTTCGACATCGACGGCCAGGTGACCGACGATCCGGACCGCCGGCCGACGACGGACGTTCGTATCGCGAGCGATCGGTACTTCGAAACCATCGGCATTCCGACGGTCAACGGGCGCGCCTTCAACCCGCTCGATACCGCCGAGAGCTTGCCGGTGGTCGTCATCAATCGCTCGATGTCGCGCTATTGGGAGAATCGCGATCCGGTTGGCAGCCGCATCTCGCTCAACCGCGGTGAAACCTGGCTGACGGTGGTCGGAGTGGTGGGCGACGTGAGGCAGTTCGGCCTGGCGCAGGAGACGGTTGCGCAAATCTACGTTCCGCTCACCCAGGCGCCCACCGGATTCGCTGGGCAGGTCCTGGTCCGGACCGCATCCGAACCCGCGGCATTCGCGACGGCGCTGCGCACCACGGTACATGCAGTGGACCCGAACCAGCCGGTGGAGAGCATCCAGACGCTGAACGATCTTCGAACCGAAGCCCTGGCCGCGCCGCGGCTGACCGCGACGCTGCTCGGTGTCTTCGCCGCGTTGGCGCTGCTTGTCACGCTGGCCGGCATCGGCGGCGTGATCGCGACCTCGGTCACGCAGCGGACCCGCGAGTTCGGAGTCCGCATGGCGCTCGGCGCGAGCCGGGCGGCGGTGCTGGCGATGGTGGTCCGTCAGGGCCTCACGCTCGTTGCCGCTGGCCTCGCCATCGGGATCGTCGCGGCGGCGATCGCGGGCCGCGTGCTGTCGAGCTATCTCTATCAAACCGCCCCGCGCGATCCGTGGATCATCGCTGGTGTCGCCGTTGCCTTCCTCGGCGCCGCCACGCTCGCGTGCCTCGCCCCGGCCCGCCGGGCGACAACTGTGGATCCGCTGATCGCGCTCCGTACCGAGTAGAAAGAAACCACGAAGGCTCGAAGGACACGAAGGACGCACGAAGACTCTTTAGAGGTGTCACGCCTGCCTCGTGATGGGAGTGCAGCGCGACACTGTTTTCCAAGAGAGGTCTTCGTGCTGTCTTCGTGCCCTTCGTGTCCTTCGTGTTTCCCCGCTGGCTCAGCGTGACATCGTCTTATAGACGACGCCGCCTTTCATCACGAACTGGACGCGTTCGAGCTCAGTGATGTCGGTCAGAGGATCGTTCGCGACTGCGATCAGGTCGGCGAAACGCCCCGATTGCAGCGTGCCGACGCGGTCGCCCCAGCCCATCACCTCGGCGGCGATCCGGGTCGCCCCTTCGATGGCCGCCATCGGCGACTGCCCGAGCCCGACTCGGAGCTTGAACTCGCGCGCGTTCTCGCCGTGCGGGAACACGCCGGCATCGGTCGCGAAGGCGATCGGCAATTGCTCGCGCAGCGCCAGGGTGAAGGCTCGCTCCTGTGTCCCCTGCATCGCCTTCTCGCGTTCGACCTGGTGCGCCGGGATGTGCAACGCCTGGTTGTCGTCGAGAATCGTGTGTCCGACATAGAGCGTCGGCGCGAAGTAGGCGCCCTTCTGCTTGAGCAGCCGCGCGCCCTCTTCGTCGAGCATGCTGCCGTGATCGATGGTCCTGACACCGGCCCGCAGCGCCGCCTTGATGCCTTCTGTGCCGTGAGCGTGCGCGGCCACGAACTTGCCCCACCGCGTCGCTTCCTCGACCGCCACCGCCAATTCGGCGTCCGAATACTGCTGCGCGCCGGGTGGGATGCCTTTCGACATCACCGCGCCAGTCGCGAGGATCTTGATGAAGTCGGCGCCGTTCTTCAGGTTGGTGCGAACCGCCCGCCGCACCTCGTCGACGCCGTCCGCGAGGTTTCGCACGATCGGAACGTCCACATAGATCGAGAACTGGCGGGCATCGCCGGCGCCACCGGTGGCCGAGACGTAGTTGCCGGCGACCTGCAGGCGTGGCCCCGGTACCGAGCCCTTGTCGATCGCATAACGCAGGTCGATGTCGGTGTAGGGCCAGGTCGGGCCCATGTCTCGGCAGGTTGTGAAACCGGCCATCAGCGTGGTGCGCGCGTTGACGGCGCCGTAGAGCGCGGCGCGCCCCGGCGTCGTGGTGAGGAGCGCCGATTCCCAGTTGGTACCGACTTCGTCGGTGAGATGGGTATGGAGATCGATCAAGCCGGGCAGGACCGTCGCCGAGCCCAGGTCGATGACGGTGTCCGCGGTCATTCCAGCGGCGGGCCCGACGCGCTCGACGCGATCGCCACGAATCAGCACCCCGGCGTTGGTCAGCGGCGCGCCGCCGCGGCCGTCGATCAGCCGCGCGGCCTTGACGAGGGTGGTGCCGGCGGGTGGCGATTGGCGCGCCGATGCGGAGGTAACCGCGACAGCCAGGGCGAGGGCAAGGTACCCGACGAAGCGAAGAAGGGAAGGAGGAGTCATGGCGGCGGGCACGTTATCATGGGCCGCGAACGGCAACGTGGTCTTGCAAGCCATCGTAAGATGACTATAATAGCTATATGAACAGCGTCAACATAGCCGACCTGAAAAACAACCTGTCGCGCTATCTCGCGCGGGTCCGGCAGGGCGCCGAGTTGACGGTGCTCGATCGAGATACGCCCATCGCCCGTATTCTGCCGTTCGCACCCAGGCCCGTCGCCGGCGCCAGGGACGCGGGAGCAACCAACGCGGAGCGCGAGGCGGCGCGAGCTCGCATCGAGGAGCTGCAGCGCCTCGGGATTCTGGGGCCTGGCGATCCGCATGGCCTGACGGAGCTGGCGCGGACTCACCCACCCGTCAAGCTCCCGAAGGGCACTCCGAGCGCCGTCGACATCTTGATCAAAATGCGGCGCGAGAGCACGCGGTGAGGTTCTGGGACAGTTCCGCGCTCGTGCCCCTCGTCCTCGACGAGCCGTCGTCCGACGAGGTGCGACGCTTGATGCGCGAGGACGGGGAGGTCGTCGTGTGGATGCTGACCTCCGTCGAGCTATTGTCCGCGGTAGCGCGGTTGGAGCGCTCGTCGCAAGGGCTTGACGATCTGTTGGGCGGCGCGCGTCGCGACGCACTCGATCGCGTCCGACGCTGTCACCCAGTCACCCAGGTCGAGGCAGTGCGCCAGCGCGCCGAGCGGCTGGTCGGCGTCCACGCGCTCACAGCCGCCGATGCCCTGCAGCTTGCGGCCGCGCTCGTCGTTTCGCGGGAGCAGCCCGAGACGCTCGAAGTCGTCACGCTCGACAAGGTCCTCGCCCGCGCCGCCCGGCTCGAGGGCTTTCCAGTGCTCGGCGTCTAGCGGTACTTCTCGCCTCTTACATCCGACCTCTCGCTTCAGGCTGCGAATCAGCCTGCTACCCGCCGCCCTGCCAGCGCTTGATCGCCTCCAGCGGGTAGAGGAGCATGATGATGTTCAGCGTCAGGTTGTCGCGAATCATGTAGGCGGCGAAGATCTCCATCGTCACCACGAAACCGATGCTGAAGACGATGGGTGTGGCACTAGCCAGCCAGAAGCCGGCGACCATCGCGCCGATGTCGGCGACGGAGTTGATCACGCTGTCGCCGTAGTAGTCGAGGGCGATCGTCGCTTCGCGGTAGCGATTGATCACCATCGGCGTGTTCTCGATGACCTCCCAGCTCGCCTCGAGCGTCAGAGCGATCAGGAACCGCGTGCCAATCGGTAGACGCCGCGCGACGAGCCACAGCAGTGCGTAGAACCCGATACCGTGAATCACGTGTGACGGCGTGTACCAGTCGGTGAGATGCTGCGAATTCTCGGAGCTCATCACGACGCCGTGCCACAGCTTGACGTAGCCGCACTTGCAATATGGTACGCGGCCCATCGCGAGCAGGATTGCCGCACTCGAGATCACGATCGCCGCCGCCACAAGGGCAACGCGCGTCTGCTCTCTGGTCACAATAGGGGCACCCGTCGCACCTGCCGCCCCCGTCGCACCCGCACCCCTCGCACCCGTGGCACCCGTCGCACCGGCTTTACTTGTCGAGAGCCTCGATCGTCGCGGTGGATGGTCCGCGCGTCTTCTGCAGCTTCGCCGCCGCTTGCTCGGCCTGGTGCCAGGCTCGGAGCACGTTGAGGCCGAGGATCTTCTTCACGTCCTCGTCTTTATAGCCACGTTTCAGTAGTTCCGCGGTCAGATCGGGGTACTTCGAAACGTCCTCGAGCCCCTGCACGACTTGAGTGATCCCGTCGAAGTCTCCGCCGAGCCCGATGTGATCGATGCCGGCGACCTTGCGGATGTGGTCGATGTGATCGGCGACCTGCTGAAGCGTCGCTCGCGGCGCCGGGTGCTCGGCCCGCCACCGCTCCATCCCTGCGTTCACGTAGGCGGTGTTACCCGGGAACTGGGCTCGCAGCGACTCCTGTTGTGCCGTCTCGAGCTGGTTCCAGTCGGCCACGGCCTGCGAAATGAACCCGGGCACGAACGTGACCATCACCACACCGCCGTTCTTTGGCAGCAGCTGCAGCACATCGTCGGGCACGTTCCGCGGCACGTTGCAGATGGCCCGCGCCGACGAGTGGGAGAAGATGACCGGTGCCTCGGCAATGGCGAGGGCGTCCTTCATCGTGTCGGGTGAGGTGTGGCTCAGGTCCACGAGCATCCCAAGACGGTTCATCTCCCGGACCACTTCCTCGCCGAACTTCGAGAGGCCGTTCAGTTTGGGCTTGTCGGTGGCCGAATCCGCCCACGGCACGTTCTGCGAGTGGGTGAGCGTCATGTAGCGGGCGCCCAGCGCGTACATCTGACGCAGTGTGGCAAGTGAGTTGTCGATGGAGTGCCCGCCCTCCATCCCGATCATCGAGCCGATTCGCCCGGCCTTGAAGGCTCGCTCCGCAGCCTCGGCGGTCGGCGCAAGCTCGAAGGTCTCGGGCCACCGCTTCGTCATCCGGTGAACGATGTCGATCTGTTCCAGGGTGGCGCGGACCGCATCCTTGCCCTGCATCTCGGCGGGAACGTAGACCGACCAGAACTGCGCGCCGAGGCCGCCGCGCCGCAGGCGCGGGATATCGGTCATCAGCGAAGGGACCGGCTCGGTGATGTCCGCCTTGTTGAAGTCGCCGCCGACGTCGCGCTCCCTGAGCGCCCACGGGTAATCGTTGTGGCCATCGATGAGCGGTACTTCCTTGTGCAGCGCCCGCGCTCGGGCGGCGTAATCCTGTGCCGCGACCGGCAACACGGCGGCGACGGCGCCGAACACACCCAGGGCCAAGGGAAGGAACGGAATCAAGCGCATGGTTGAATTGTACCGTCAAGGCAAAAGGCAAAAGGCAAAAGGCAAAAGGCAAAAAGGCAGAAGGCTACAGCCGTAACAGCGTCTCTCGCAGGATCCGCGACTGAAGCCGGCTGACCGGCAGCGACTGGCCGTTGTTGAGCGTCACCTGGTAGGTGCCGCCGGGCATCGCGCTCACCCGTTGGATGTGGTCCAACGCCGCGAGAGTCCCCCGGCCCAGGCGTACGAACCGGCGCGGATCCAGACGCGCAGCCAGAGCGTGCAGGGGATGGACCAGGGTGTAGCGATCGTTCGCGGTCGTCGTCAGGTGCAGGATCTCGCCGTCGGCGACGATGGACGCAATCTGGCGGACCGGCAGGATGACGACGTCATCTTTCGCGCGAACTGGAATCCGCTCCAGATACTGCTTCCGGGTCGCCGCCTCGATGGCGGCGGAGGCCGCGGCCAGCTGTTTCGCCCTATCGCCGCTTGCCTCGCGCTCGCGGGCCCGCTCGATCGTCGCCGCGAGCCGCTCGCGCTCGACCGGCTTCAGCAGGTAGTCCACGGCGTTCAGCTCGAACGCCTCTACCGCGAACTCGTCGTAGGCGGTGACGAACGCCACCATCGGGGCCGCTCCCGCTTTTAACAGCCTGGCGGTGTCGAGCCCGCCGAGCTCCGGCATCTGCAGATCGAGCAGCGCGAGCGACGGCTTCGTTTCGGCAATCAGGTCGAGCGCTTCGCGGCCGTTCGACGCTTCGCCGACCACCTCCACCTCCGGGAACGTCTTCAGGAGGTTGCCAAGGAACCGCCGGGCCGGCCGCTCATCGTCCGCGAGGACGACCCGCAACGCTTTGGGCATGCAATTCCTCCGGGTGAACGGACGCATCAGTCAGCGGGAGCATGATCGTCGCCACCGTGTACCCGCGCTCGTCGGTGGACAAGGTGAAGCTGGCCAGGTCGCCGTAGTGACCCTGCAGCCGCCGGGCGACGTTCTCCAGCCCGACGTGGTCGCCATCGCGCAGGCGCGGATCCGACAATGGCGATCCGGTGTTGCGAACGAGGATGAAAAGGCGGGGCGAAGCGTCGGCCGGATCGGCATGGTCGGCGATGATGTCGACGTCGCCGCCGTTCGCGCTCGGTGCGACGCCGTGCTTGATGGCATTCTCGACAAGCGGCTGGACGATGAGAGACGGGATGGCTACGCTGCGCAGCGAGTCGGGCGCGTCGATCCGCACACGCAGACGCTCCTCGAACCGTTCGCGCTCGATGTCGAGGTAATGCTCGACGAGGTCGATCTCGCGGCCGAGCGTCGTGAACTCTCCCTCCGGCCGAAGCACGCCGCGCAACAGCCGCGTCAGCCGGAGCAGCGTGTCGAGTGCCCGCGACGGCGCCGAGTCGATCAGGTAGCCGATCGTGGTGAGCGCGTTGAAGAGGAAGTGCGGGTTGATCTGCGCCCGCAACGCCTTCAGCTCGGCTTCGGCAGCGAGCTTCTGCATCTCCTCTTCGCGCAGCTGCGTCTCGTAGCGCTCGAGCGTGAGCCGGATTGCGTCGATGCGGCGCGCCGCCATCACCGCAACCGCGTCGAGCAGCGCCTCGTCGTCGGATAGAAGCCGCCGGCCGCCGGTGAGCTCGCCGACATGGATGAACAGGTGCGGTCGATCCGTGGTTGCCACGATCGCCGTGCGAGACGGAACGGCGCCGGTCCGCGGGACCTGCCAATCGGGTTCCCGCTGGTGACGGTCGTAGGCGGTCTGCGCTTCGTTTGTCCACCAGACCTCGCGAGCGCTGAACGTCGCGGCCAGCCGCTGGCAGACGGTGTCCATCACGTCCGCCAACGCTGCCTGGTCGTCGATCGCCCGCCCGATGCCGGCGCGGAGCTCGCCGTAGTCGGCTCGGCCGAGGAGAACTGCATCCACAAAATGGACGACGGCGCGGCGGAGCCAGGGAGCGACCAGCGCGGTGGCGACCCAGAGCGACAGCAGCAGGCCGACCGATGCCGGGCCCGACGGGACGGCCGCGGCCACGGAGTACGCGGCCAGCGTCACGATGACGATCGCCAGCAGCGTCAGCGCCTGCTTGAGGAAGAGATCGCCGAGCGCGAAGCGATAGTTCTGGTAGAGCATGGCGAACGCCAGCGGGATCGCCGCGTGATGCCCGAGCAACTGCATCCACCAGCTGTCGGTGCTCGAGTGGAAACTCCCCAGGTGCGTCGCCGAGACGGCGAAGAGAACCAGCGCCAGTACCCACAATGCCCGGCGGCCGTTCGGTTGCGCGCGGGTGATGAACGCGAGCGGCATGATCAGCACGCTGAAAGAAACAGTCAGGAGCTGGAATGCCAGTCTCGATGCCGCCGGGTTGCCGGAGATCACGGTGCGGACATGCAGGACCGCGGCCGACACCGCCAGGGCGTAGGCGAACGCAATCACGGCGCGGCTGTAGCGAAGATCGCGGGCGACCGAGTGCACGACAACCGCGGCCAGCAGTCCGAGAGCGGGAAACGAGAGCGCGGAGAGTCCGACGCTGTCATCGGCCAGTCCCAGCCGCGGCAGGGCATAGGCAGCCAACTCGCCAAGATTCCAGGAGAGCCCCAGGAGGGCGGTGGCGAGGGGCAGCCAGTCGCGTCGGGTCCGTGCCTCCAGCGGGCGGGCTGCGCCGCGCACGACCAGCGCGAGCAGCATCGCGTAGAGAGCGGTGCCGGTGACAAAGCCGACCAGGTTGAGGACGTCGGCCGCGTTCGAGGCGGTCACTCTTCGATTCTAGCTACGTCAGCAGCCAAGGGCACGCGGCTATAATCCGGGCACTCGGTCAAGGCAAAAGGCAGAAGGCACAAGGCACAAGGCAGAAGGTGCAAGGAGCCATGATGCGTACGATCTTGCTCGTCGCAGCGACATGCTTACTCGTGATTGCGCTGGCGCCCTTCGGGTCGCGGCGCGCGGTTGCTGCCGATCAGCAGGGAAGTCCTGCGCCGGCTGCGAGCGTGGATCCGAGGGTGGCGAAGCTGAAGGCGCTGGTGGACTCGGACGTCTCCTCTCCGGCGATGTTCGATCTCGGCCAGCAGATGAACGACATGGTGTTCAGCTTCGGCGAGATCGGCTTCCAGGAGGTCGAGACGCAGAAGTATCTCGGCCGGCTGCTGCGCGAGAACGGCTTCACAGTGCAGGACGGCGTCGCCGGCATTCCGACCGCGTGGGTTGCGCGGTGGGGATCGGGCCAGCCGGTGATTGCCTTCGGCTCCGATATCGATGGCATCCCTCAGGGATCCCAGAAGCCGGGCGTGGCGTATCACGATCCGATGGTCGAGGGCGCGCCCGGCCACGGCGAGGGGCACAACTCCGGCACGCCGCTCAACATCGTCGCCGCGCTCGCCGTGAAGCGTGTCATGGAGCGTGAGAAGCTGCCCGGCACGCTGATGATCTGGCCGGGCGTCGCCGAGGAACTGCTCGGCGCCAAGGCTTACTACGTCCGCGCCGGCGTCTTCAAGGACGTGGACGTGGTGCTCTACAACCACGTCGGCGCGAACCTCTCGACGAGATGGGGCGACGGCGGCGGCAGCGGCCTGGTCTCGCTCGAGTACACCTTCGAAGGCGAAACGGCCCACAGCGCCGGGGCGCCGTGGCGGGGGCGGTCGGCCCTCGACGCCGTCGAGCTGATGGACACCGGCTGGAACTTCCGCCGCGAGCACCTCCGGCTCTCGCAGCGCACCCACTACGTGATCACCAATGGCGGCGATCAGCCGAACGTGGTGCCGAGGAACGCGAGCGTCTGGTACTACTTCCGCGAGACCGACTACGACTCGATCAAGAACATGTGGGACATCGGCGACAAGATGGCACAGGGCGCCGCGCTGATGACCAACACCACCTGGAAGTCGCGGATCCTCGGCTCGGCGTGGCCGAGCCACATGAACCGGACGTTGGCCGAAACGATGCACGCCAACATCCAGCAGGTCGGGCTGCCGAAATGGAGCGATGACGACCTCGCGCTCGCCAAGGCGACGCAGCGGGTGATGAACGTGCCCGAGATCGGGCTCGCGACCGGCCCGATCGGGCCGCTCCGCGGCCGCGAGCGGATTCCCGACGAGGAGAAGTTCGGCGGCCCGTCCGACGATGTCGGCGACATCACGTGGAACGTGCCGACGGTGACACTGAGCTACCCGGCGAACTTCCAGGCCGGTCCCGGCCACAACTGGGCGAATGCGATCCCGATGGCCACGCCAATCGCGCACAAGGGCGTGAACGTCGGCGCCCGCGTGGTCGCGCTCACCGCGATGGATTTGCTGCTCCGCCCCGAGCTTGTCAGGCAGGCCCGCGACTACTTCGAGAACGTTCAGCTGAAGCAGCGCAAGTACGTGCCCTTCATTCGCCCCGACGATCAGCCCGCCACGTATCTCAACACCGAGACGATGGCGCGCTATCGGCCTGAGATGCGGAAGTACTACTTCGACACGACGAAGTACAAGACATACCTGGAGCAGATGAAGGCGCAGTTCGGCTACAGCTACCCGACGGTGGGAAAGAGCACCCCGTAAGTTCGCAGCGGCGCCCAGATTTCGACCGCGAGTCGAGCGCTAGGCGGCCGACCAGTCCGCATTCTCAGTCAATCGCGTGCCGTCCTGCCGGAACGCCGCGATCAGCCGCTGAATGCGGCGCTCGGCTTCGCCGAGGTCGTGGTTGTCGATGTTGATGTTGAGCAGATCGATATACCACGGCAGTTTGAGCGGGTCCTCGACGTAGGCGCGGACGATCGCCCTCGCGATCGGCAGCGTCGTCTGCTTCGAATCGTCGTGGACGTCGCGGTTGCCGGCCTTCAGGAGCTTGTCGTATTCCTCCTGCAGCAGCCGCTCGAAGAGCGCGGCGGAAAATCGATCGCCCGTCTTCGCCCCGGTCGCCGGATCGTCGTCGGTCAGCGTGGCCTGCTTGTGCAGCCACTCCCACAGGATGCTCAGGCGGATCTCGCCTGTCGCCATGTCCTCCATCAGGTAGAGCACGTCCTCGTTGCCGAAGAAATCGGCCGGCTTCAGCGCCGCGGCCTGGAGCCCCTGGCCGAAGGCGTTACCGTACTGGATGGCGACGCTCAGCAGGTCGCGAGCGCCGCGCACGGTTCGTGGCGCGGGCTCGAGCTGCATCTGCAGTTCGGCATCGGCGTCGGTATAGCCGACCGGCGGGAACGAACGTCCGAGCTGGTTCGCCTGCCCCACCCGCTCCCACACCGGCCGGACGATGTGGACCATCTTCCAGTGGGCGACCCATTTGCCGCTGGCCCCTTCACGCTGCTCGCGCTCGGCGCCGGCGACCGCGCGCTTCATCCCCGCCGCTACGCCGGCCTGCGATCCGACCGGGATGTTCGGTTCCATCCCTCCCTGCCACAGCGCGAATCGTCCGTTCCGATCGGGTGTGTTGACGGCTCGACGCACCCGGTCTTCGTAGTGGCGCATGTAGCCGTAGGTCATCGTGATCGCGTCGATGTTGGGGTTCACGAACTCCGGATCCCAGGCCAGCGCGTCCGACACGCTGTTGATGTAGTCCCACCGGCCAGTGTTGAAGCCGACGAAGCGGCCCCCGAGCGCGGCGCGAATCTCCATCAACTGAAAGCACGCTTCGATCTGCTCGACGAGCACGTAGGTCTTGATGCTGCCGTCCGGCAGGCCCACGTGCCGCTCGAGGCTCGACAGGATGTCGTGCCAGAGCGCAGCCTCGTCGGCAGTCTGGATCTTCGGCAGATAGAGCACCAGGGATCGGCCTCGCGCCCGCAGCCGTGCCTGGTTGGCGACGATGAACAGAGCGGCGTCGACGATCGAGGCGGAGAAGCCGGTGCCGTCGCTCCAGCGCACGTGACGATCGTCGAGGTGCAGGCCGCGGGCACGGAACATCAGCGTGGTGAAGTCGAGCTGCGCGCGCCAGTCGGGAATCGTCGCGCGCCCGAAGAAACCCTCCGCCCATCGGTTCATCTCGCCCGCGACCTGCTCGGCCACCCGCAGAAACGCGTCGTCGCGATCGATCGCGAGTCGCAGGCTCCGCTGGTTCTCGAGCGACATTGTCGAAACCTGGCCGAGCGCGTCCTCACCGTCGAACATCCAGCCGTCGGCGCCCGACAGGAGCGCGTAGGCCACGTTCCTCAGATTCTGCTCGACCGGGGCGTGCGGGCGGGCCGCAGGGCCGGTGCCCTGGATCCACTGCCGCTGCAGATCTTGCGGAATCTCGCTGCCGTCGAACTGCCCATCGCGCGCCGCCTGGACGGTGAGTGAGGTGCGGCCGATGCGGCTCGCCGGGTCGAGAAACGCGATCCGGCGGCCGGCGCGGGCGCGCTCGGCGCGCCGCTCGATCCGCGCCGCCATCAGCGCGTGGCGATCGCGATCGAGCGAAGCGACGGCCCTGAGGGCAGCCAGCGCGGCCGGCGTGTAGACGTCGGCGTAGTCTTTGGTGAGATTGCTGCGAATTTCGAGCGACGGTTGCGACATGGGCTTCAGTGTAGTGAAAAGGCTCCAGCCTCAAGACCTCAAGACCTCAAGACCTGTTCAGCCGCGACGACTACTTGGCGGCAGCCGGCGCGGCGACCATCACCCGGCTCGGCGCCGTCGAGACGCGCAGCTTCACCGCCATTCCCGCCGCGATGAGCGCCATCACGGCGCTGCTGTAGAAGCCTATCGTCCACGATCCGGACTGTTCGTAGAGCAACGCGCCGACCCATCCGCCGAAGATCGAGGCGACGCCCTTCGCGGTGTAGAGCACCGCGTAGTTCGACGTCGCATGCGCGCTGCCGAAGTAGTCACCCGAGGTGGCCGGGAACAGCGAGTAGACCTGTCCCCAGGTGAAGTAGACGAGCACCAGCGTGAACGCGAACCATCCGCCGGAGCGTGAGCCGAGCAGCACCACGAGGTAGAGGCAGATGGCCTGAAGCACGAAGGTGAGGATCATCGTGTTTTCGCGACCGAGGCGATCCGAGGCCCAACCCCAGAAGACGCGGGCCGCGCCGTTGGCAACCGGGCTCAAGGTCGCGGCCAGGGTCAGCGCCGCCGCCGGCAACCCCCACGACTTTGCCATCGATCCCGCGTTCGCGGTGACGAGCAGGCCGCCGATGGCCATCAGCACGAACATCACGTACATGAAGTAGAACTGCGGCATCCGCAGCATCTCGAGGGTGGTGAAGCTTCGCTTGCCGACCGCGTTCGCGGAACTGGCCGCTGCCGGCGCCGCGTGCGCGTCCTTCGGGGGATGGCGGAGGAACTGCGCCACGATGAAAATCATCGATCCCTGGAACACGCCCGTCGCCGCAAACGCACCGGTGTACCCCTTCGTCGCGATCAGCCACTGGATGACGGGAATGAACAGCGCGGTGCCGCCGCCGAAGCCGGCGGCCATGATTCCCGAAGCCAGTCCGCGGCGATCCTTGAACCATTTCAAGGCCGATCCGATTGACCCGCTGTAGACGAACGCGGCCCCCATTCCGGCCAGGCAGTACAGCGCGTACAGCATCGGCAGGGAGGTGGCATACCCCATGCCGGCCCAGCCAAGCCCACACAGGAGTCCGGCGGCGCTGATGAACCCGCGCGGTCCGAGGCGATCGATCAGCCAGCCGTCCAGCGGCTGGATCCATGTCTGGAACAAAATGAAGAGCGTGAACGCGAATTGAATGTCGGAGAGCTTCCAGCCAGTGCTGGCCTGAAGCGGCTGCACGAACAGCGTCCAGGCATATTGCAGGTTCGCGATCATGATCATCGCGACGAGCGACGCGACGAGTTGGAACCAACGATTATTGATGTTCACCACGCCTCCCTCAACAGCGGGCCTTGGTGCCTGAGCCCGTGCCCATTCGCAGGCAAACAGTCGTGCTCATCGGCGAAGATCCTCGGAGAAAAACGCCTAAGTCTGCCATGAAGGGCGAGGTTTCGGAAAGCGCGGCCGGCTCAGCGGGTGTAAACGCTCTTACCGCCGACAATCGTCCGGACAACCCGCGCCGTCCGAATATCCGCCGGTGGCATCGCCCGCAGGTCCTTGTCGATGAGCACCAGGTCCGCCAGCATGCCAGGCTTGATCTGGCCCTTGTCCTTCTCGTCGAACGAGGCGAACGCCCCGCCCATCGTGTAGGCCACCAGAGCGTCCTGGACCGAGATCTTCTGCTCGGGCACCCAGCCGTCGGGATGCCTGTCGTCGAGCGTTCGCCGCGTGACCGCCGCGTAGATGCCTTCGATCGGCGTCGGCGGCGCGACGAACCAGTCGCTGCCGAACGCGAGCGAGGCCTCGCCGTCGAGAAGCGACTTGAACGCGTAGGTCCCCTTCGCCCGTTCCGCGCCGATCACGGTGTCGGCCCACCGGCCATCGTCGATGGCGTGGTACGGCTGCATGCTGGGGATGACGCGGAGCTGGCCGAAGCGCGGGATGTCGGCGGGGGCCAGGTGCTGCGCGTGCTCGATGCGGAAGCGGCGATCGCGTTCGCCGTGCTCGTTGGCGACGCGCGCGTAGATATCCAGGAGCGTCTGGTTCGCACGGTCGCCGATCGCGTGGACCATCACCTGCAGCCCGGCTGAATCCGCGCCGCTGGTCCAGCTGTAGAGGCCCTCCGGCGTGTTGACGAAGAAGCCGCGATCCTTGGGGTTGTCGGTGAACGGCTCGATGAACGCCGCGGTGTGCGAGCCGAGCGAGCCATCGACGAATCCCTTGAGGCCGCCGATGCGCAGCCACGAGTCGCCGCGGCCGTTCGCACCGCCATAGGTGCCGCCCTTCACCGTGTCAGCGAGTTGCTGCCACGTGTTGAGCGGGACCGCGGCATAGATGCGCGTCGTCAACCGCCCTGCTTTGCGGGCGCGCGAGAACACGTCCAGGTCGGCCCATGTGCCCATGTGCTGCACGCTGGTGACGCCCTGCTCGTTGACATACTTCATCGCCGCGGCCAGGGCGCGGTCCTGCATCTCGGCGGACGCAGGCGGCATCTTCTCCGCGACGAGATCCATCGCGTTGTCCTTCAGCAGTCCGGTCAGCTCGCCGCGCGCGTCGCGGACGATCTCGCCGCCGCTGACGTCCTTCACCGTTCGATCGACGCCGGCAGTGCGGAGCGCCGCGGTGTTGGCCAGCGCCATGTGGCCGTCGAGCCGGTTCACCCACACCGGGTGATCGGCGGTGACGGCGTCGATCCAGTCGCGGCGAGGGAGTTCGCCGCCCCAGAGCTGATGGTCCCAGTCGCCGCCCACGATCCAGGTGCCTGCCGGCACCGTCTTGGCGAACGCCGCTATCCGCGCGGTGAACTCTTCCGGTGATTTCGCGTCGCGCAGCTGGACGGACGTCAGCCGCTGCCCGCCGTCGAGAAAGTGGACGTGCGCATCGATGAAGCCCGGGACGAGGAACTGCCCCCCGGCGTCGACGATCTCGGCACCCTGCGCCATGCCGCGAATCGCGTCGGTCGTGCCAACGGCAGCGATGCGGTCGCCCGCGATCGCCACGGCCTGTGCCTCGGGACGCCCCGGATCACCGGTCCAGACCCGCGCGTTCACAACCGCGAGCGTGAGCGTTGCCTGGGATGGCGTGGACGCGGGCGAGCAGGAGGCGAGGGCCATCAGCGGGAGCAGGACGAATCGGCGCATGTCGGGGCGAATGGTAATCGAAGCCGGGCGGAAGGGTTGAGGTAGCCGGCCGCAAAACAAGGTGTAACGGTTGGGGTGCCGCCTGCACTATGCTCTGCGCGACTCGTCCCCCCGGTTGCCGACCGCGGGCCACGCGCGATTCACAAGGAGCCTGACTATGAGGATGGTTCGAAGTCTAGCAATTGCCATCGCCACCGTCGCTTTCGCTTTCGCGGCCGCGATGCCCGCGGCGGCGCAGCCCCTCGGCTCGTTCCGCTGGCAGCTGCAGCCCTACTGCAATGTCATCACCTTGGCCGTCGTCCAGCAGGGCGGCCAGTATCAGCTCGACGGTCTCGATGACCAGTGCGGGGCGGCGGTCCAGGCGAGCGTCGTCGGTTTGGCGTTCCAGAACCCCAACGGCTCCATTGGGTTCGGGCTGAACATCGTTACGGCCCCGGGCGGAACGCCGGTCCACGTCGACGCGACGATTTCGATCGCGACGCTGAGCGGTACCTGGCGCGACAGTTCGGGCAACTCGGGCACATTCATCTTCACGCCGGGCGCCGGCGTCCCGGGAGCGCCACGCCCGGTTCTGCCTGGCGGCATCGCGCCATTGAGCATCACCAACATCCAGATTGCCAACAACACGATCGGCGC
>DATJFF010000123.1:0-2129 GCA_035495795.1 Vicinamibacterales bacterium | reverse complement strand
GTGCTCGGTGAGCGTCAACGCGAAGGACCTGGCGTTGATGGCCGCAACGCTCGCGGCGGGCGGCCGGAATCCGGCGACCGGCAAGCAGGTGATGCAGAGCAAGAACGTGCCGTACGTGTTGGCCGTGATGGCGACCGCCGGGCTCTATGATGATTCCGGCAAGTGGCTCTATCACACCGGGCTGCCCGCCAAGAGCGGCGTCGGTGGCGGAATCATCGCCGTGGCGCCGGGCAAGTTCGGCATCGCCGTCATCTCGCCGCCGCTCGACGACGCCGGCAACAGTGTCCGCGCCCAGAAGGCCATTCGCGACATCGTCGCTCGTCTGAACGCCAACCCGTACGCGGCGGGCTCGGTCACGTCGTCCAGATAGTCCCACGTGCGGAGGCCGTGCTCCAGCACGACCTCCGCGGCGCACCGAAAGCGAAGCAAGCGATGACGTGAGTGCGCGCCGAAGAGCGGCACTCCGGCTCGCGCTTTTACCTCATGGAGTGTCTGTCTCATGCCCTTCACGCTCTCTGCGGCCGCACCCCCGCGCAGGGCCGTCGCAGTTCCGCGACCGCTGATGGTCGTCGCGGCGTGTCTGCTCGCGCTCGCGCCATTGCGCCTAACGGCGCAGGAAGATCCGGGCCGAAGCCCGACGGATACGGCCACCGCCAAGGATACGGCGTACACATCCAGCATCGGTGGAGAGTTTCGTCCCGCCAAAGGCTTCGACCTCGTCCGGACGAAGCGCTCCAGTCTGAACATCAGCTTCTACGGCTTGTTCCGGTACATGAATCAGACGCCCGGCGATCAGACTTTCACCGATCACCTGGGCCGAGAGCGCACCGTCAAGGCGCGGAACGACCTGAACTGGCACCGGACCTTCGTATGGCTCACCGGGTTTTTCTGGGACCCCAAGTTCCGCTACAACATCTCGCTGTGGTCACTGCCGACGACGCAGCAGACGCTGCTCTTCGGGAACCTGCAGTACCACTTCAGTACCGCATTCAACCTTGGTGTGGGGATCACACCGAATCTCACCAGCCGATCGGTACAAGGCTCCTGGCCGTTCTGGGGATCGAGCGACCGGCAGATGGCGGACGATTTCTTCCGCGGCGGGTTCTCGTCCGGCATTTTCGCCACCGGGCTGGCGCTCCCGCGACTGAACTACACCGTCTCGCTGAACACCAACATCAGTCAGCTCGGCACGACGGCGGCGAACGATTCCCGAGACTTCGCCTACAGCGGGAGCCTCGTCTGGAGGCCGACGACCGGAGAGTTCGGCCCGCGAGGCGGATTGGGCGACCTCGAGTACCACAAGACGCTGGCCACGCAGTTCGGCGTTTCGGCGGGCCACAGTCGCGAGTCGCGCTACGCGAACGACAGCGTGCCGCCTAACGCCACGCAGATCAAGCTCTCCGACGGCGTCAACCCGTTTGATGCGGGCGCCTTGGCGGAAGGCGTGACGGTTCAGAAGCTCACATACGACGAGATGGCCTTCGACGCAGGGTTCAAAATCCGCGGCTTCTCGTTCCAGAGCGAGTACTACCTGCGACGGCTGTCCGACTTCCAAACCATCGGAGGCCCAGTGCCGATGGCGTCCATCTTCGATCAGGGCTTCCAGGTGCAAGCGATGCAGATGGTGGTGCCGAAGCTCGTCGGTCTGTACGCGACGTACGGGAAGGTCTTCGACGACTTCGATCGAAAGCCGTACGAGATATCGGGCGGCGCCAACTACTACCCATCGGGGACGCGCAGCTGGAGAGTCAATCTTCACCTGATCAGCGTGAAGCGCAGCCCGGCTGCATCGAACTTCGGGTTCTACACCTCAGGGCAGAGCGGCGTCACGATCTCCGCCGGCGTGGACATCCTGATGTGACCGGCACCTAACGCGTCGCGTCACCCGGCCCGGTCGCTCCTCGGTGTGCCGGGCCGGCCGTACGTCCACCCCGAGGCGCGGTGCGGCAGCGCACGGAGGCCAACATGGCTACCTCGAAAACACGGATCGAACACGATCTCCTCGGTGACCTCGCCGTACCGGCGGATGCCTACTACGGCGTCCAGACCGCACGCGCGCTCGAGAACTTCCAGATCTCGGGCGTCCCTATCAGCCTCTACCCGAACTTCATCAAGGCACTCGCCATGGT
>DATJFF010000122.1:0-34223 GCA_035495795.1 Vicinamibacterales bacterium | reverse complement strand
CGCTCCCCGGGTGTCAATGGCAGGACCTGCAGACGACGATCTGAACCGGCGCGGCTTCCTTCGCCTCGGTACCGCCGCGGTGGCGGCGGGCGCCGCCGGACTGGGCGGCGAGGCCGACCTGGCGGGTCAGATCGGGTAGCGCGTGCAGCTCAACTCCTTGGACTGGATCATCGTCGCCGTCTCGATCGCGGTTTCGTTTGCGCCGGCGGTGTGGCTGGCGCGGCGCGCCGGGTCGAGCACGGCGGAGTTCTTCACCTCGGGCCGGGCAGCGCCGTGGTGGCTGGTCGGCGTCTCGATGGTGGCGACCACGTTCAGCACCGACACGCCGAACCTGGTCACGAATCTGGTGCGCGAAGGCGGCGTTGCCGCCAACTGGGCCTGGTGGGCATTCCTGCTGACGGGCATGACCACCGTGTTCTTCTACGCCCGCATGTGGCGGCGGCTGGGTGTGCTGACGGATCTCGAGTTCTACGAGTTGCGCTACTCCGGTCCCGCCGCGACGTGGGTGCGCGGCTTTCGCGCGTTGTACCTCGGGATCCTGTTCAACGTGGTCATCATGGCCTCGGTGAACCTCGCCGCCGCGAAGATCGCCAACGTTCTGCTCGGCTGGTCGATCGGCCGCACGCTTCTCGCCTGCGGCGTCCTCAATGTCGCGTTCGCGGCGACCTCCGGCTTATGGGGAGTGCTGGTCACCGACTTCATCCAGTTCGGGATCGCGATGTCGGGATCGTTCGCTGCCGCGTACTACGCCCTGCGTCATCCCGCTGTCGGAGGGCTCGACAACCTGATCGCGCGCATCCCCGCGTCCACGCTGGGAATGGTCCCGGACCTGTCCGACTGGTCGGTCGCGCTGCCGCTGTTCATCATCCCGCTGACCGTCCAGTGGTGGTCGACGTGGTATCCCGGCTCGGAACCCGGAGGCGGCAGCTACGTCGCGCAGCGGATGCTCGCGGCCCGGACCGAGCGCGATGCGATGGCCGGGACCCTCCTCTTCAACGTTGCGCACTACGCGCTCCGCCCCTGGCCGTGGATCATCGTCGCGCTGTCCTCCATGCTGGTGTTCCCGCGCGTCGAGGACATTCGCGCCGCGTTGCCTCACGTCGATCCCGCGCTCGTCGGCCACGACATGGCCTATTCGGCGATGCTGACCTTCCTTCCGCACGGCATGCTCGGCGTGATGGTGGCGGGACTCCTTGCCGCTTACGTCTCGACTATTTCCACGCACCTCAACTGGGGCACGTCGTATCTCGTACACGATCTCTACCGGCGGTTCCTCAATCCGGACGCGAGCGAGCGGCACTACGTCGCGGTCGGCCGCATGGTGACGGCGCTGCTGATGGTGGCGGCAGGCAGCCTGACGTTGGTGCTCGAATCTGCGCGCGCCACGTTCGACCTGTTGCTGTCGATTGGCGCCGGCACCGGACTGCTTTATCTCCTCCGCTGGTTCTGGTGGCGCATCAACGCGTGGAGCGAAATCGCCGCGATGGCCAGCTCGTTCGTCCTCGCCGTATCCATGGTGCTGCTGCGGCGCGGCGGCATGACGATCTCGCCACAGTTCACGCTGGTCGCCACCGTCGCAGTGACGACCGCGGTCTGGCTGGCCGCGACGTGGCTCAGCGAACCGGAAGACATGCAGACGCTGCGCCGGTTCTACGAGCGCGTCCGCCCGGCTGGCCCTGGGTGGGCGCCGGTGCGGGCGTTCTGCCCGGGCGTGGTGCCCGCAGACGATCTCACCGCCGCGTTCACCGGAAGCGTCGCGAGTTGCGCGTTTGTCTACAGCGCGCTGTTCGGCGTAGGTCACCTGCTGATGGGCCACGTTGCCGCCGCAGCCATCGCGGCGGTCGTACTGGCAGTGAGCGCCGCGGTGTCGATCCGTGCGATCGTGCGTTTGTGGTGGTGAGGAGCGGCGAGTTCCTGAGCGTCGTGCTGGCCCGCGGGCTGGGGCGGCGCATGCAGGAAGGAGACGAGCGGGCTGAGCTCGATCCGGTTCAGCAGCGCGCCGCGACTGCCGGCCTGAAGGGAATGATGCCCCTGGGCGCCACCGGACGGCCGTTCCTCGACTACGTACTGAGCTCGCTCGCCGACGCCGGATGCGGAGACGTCATACTTGTCGTCGCGCCGGATCACGAGGCGATGCGGGCCCGATACGATCCGTCCAGGCTGTCGCGGGTTCGCGTCCGGTTCGCGGTGCAGCCGAAGCCCGACGGTACGGCACGCGCGTTGCTCGCCGCTGAGCCGCTGACAGGGGATCGTCCCTTTCTGGTGATGAACGCGGATAACCTGTACCCGGTGGAGGTCCTGCGAGTCCTGGCCGAGCTCGACGGTCCTGCCGTTCCCGCGTTCGAGCGCGCCCGGCTGGTGGAGGAGAGCGGGTTCCCGGAGTCGCGCGTGGCGCAGTTCGCGGTGCTGCACGTCGATTCGGATGGGTGGCTCCGCGGGATCGAGGAGAAGCCGGATCCGCGTGACCTCGATCTTTCGGGCCCGCGAGCCCTGATCAGCATGAACGTCTGGCGTTTCGACCGCGGCATCTTTGAATCGTGCCGCGACGTGCCGCGATCCGCGCGCGGCGAATTCGAGCTGCCGCAGGCGGTCGGCCTTGCAGTGAGGCGGGGGGCGCGCATCCGAGTGGTGCCCGCGAGCGGCGCGGTACTGGACCTGTCGCGGCGCGTCGATGTCGCGCAGGTGGGTGCGCGGCTGGCGGAATGGGAGCCGCGGATGTGACCACCGAGCACTTCCGCCGCCTCGGGATGCCGGACGAGGCCGCGGCGTCGCGGGCCGCGCTGATGACGCGGGTGTGGAGCGGCATCCAGGCGTTCACTGGGGGCTCGGCGGAGTGGAGCTGGTTCGTGCCGGGCCGGCTCGAGGTGTTCGGCAAGCACACCGACTATGCCGGCGGGCGCTCGCTGGTTGCCGCGGTCCCGCGCGGGTTCGGCGTCGCGGCGCGGTCTCGCGATGATGGCGTGGTCCGCGTGATCGATGTCCGCTACGGGTCGCGCACCGAGATCGATCTGAGGAACGACGGGCACCCCCTGACCGGATGGGCGTCGTACGTCCAGGTGGTCGCCCGCCGGCTGGCTCACAACTTTCCGGGCGCGACGCTGGGAGTGGACGTGGCAATCGCCAGCGACCTGCCGCGCGCGGCCGGGCTCTCGAGCTCGAGCGCGCTGGTCGTCGCGATCGCGACCGCGCTGACCCGCCGGGCAGAACTGCCGGCGCGCGAGGAGTGGAAGTCGGCGATCGCGAACATCCACGACCTCGCCTGGTATCTCGGTTGCGTCGAGAACGGGCTCGACTATCGCAACCTCGCCGGCACCGCGGGCGTCGGTACGCACGGCGGCAGCGAAGATCACACGGCGATCCTCGCCAGCCGCGTCGGCTGCCTGTCGCAGTATCGGTTCATGCCGGTCGCGCACGAAGGCGATGTGGCGATGCCGTCCGACTGGGCGTTCGTGATCGCTTCGAGCGGCGTCCACGCCGACAAGGCGGGCTCGGTGCGCGAGCACTACAACCGCGCATCGCTTGGGACGCGCGCGCTACTGGCCTGCTGGAACGCCGTGGCTGCCGAGCCGGCGCACTCGCTGGCCGCTGCGCTCGAGCGCGTTGGCGCCGTCGAGACCCTGCGCGAGCTCGTCACCCGCCGGCCGCCCGAGGGGTACGACGATGCGGCGCTGGTTCGCCGGCTGTCGCACTTCATTGCCGAGGATGCTCGCGTGCCGCGCGCGGCTCGCGCTTTCGCCGAATCCGATGCGGCGACGATCGCCGCGCTCGCGCGGGACTCGCAACGCGAGGCCGACGAGTGGCTCGGCAACCAGGTCGAGGAAACGCGGGTCCTGGCCGCGGCGGCGGAACACGCCGGCGCGATCGCAGCCAGCAGCTTTGGCGCCGGGTTCGGCGGCAGCGTCTGGGCGTTGGTGCCCTCGGGCGATGCCGAGGTGTTCGCCGTGACCTGGCTGGCGGAGTACACGCGGCGCTGCCGCACGGCTTCGGCTACTTCGCTCGAGTGGTTCGTGGCTCGGCCCGGACCGCCCCTCACGGAAGTACCTTTGGCTGGCGCCTGACGAGGCAAAAGGCAAAAGGCAAAAGGCAGAAGGCAGAAGGCAGAAGGGAAAGAACAGAAGGGCGGATCGCCCCGCGCTCTTTCTGCCTTGCCCCTTCTGCCTTGACGTGTTCTTTCCGGGTGTGGCACCGTGGCTTGGATATGCCCTCCAGATCTTGTCTGCTCGCCACGGTGTTCTCGCTCGGCGCGTTCCTTGCGGCCTGCGGAGGCGGGGGGCAGACACCCGCTTCGTCGGCGCCTGCGCCTGCGGCCGCGGACGCGAAGCCGGCAGCCGCCGCGCCAGACGAGCCGCTGCCCCAGGTGGAATCACCCTACGACGCGCTGCCAGAAGCGGCGCGTAAGGTGCTCGATCAGAACTTCACTGGCGACCTCGACGAGATGATCAAGCGCCGGGTCATCCGTGCCGGAGTGACGTTCAACCGGACCCACTACTTCATCGATCGCGGTCAGCAGCGCGGCATGGCCTACGAAGCGCTGATGAATTTCGAGGAGGCCCTGAACAAGAAGCTGAACACGGGCCACCTGAAGGTCCACGTCGCGATCGTGCCGCTCGGCCGCGACGCGCTCCAGTCGGCGCTCCTCGACGGTAAGGTGGATCTGCTGATCGCCCAGCTCAAGGTGACGCCGGAGCGGGAAAAAATCGCTGCCTTCTCTACTCCGACCCGCACCAATATCAGCGAGATCGTCGTTACCGGTCCAGGCGCGCCGCCCATCTCCACCGTGGACGATCTCTCGGGCAAGGAAGTCGCCGTTCGCGGCAGGGGCTCCTATCAGGAGAGCCTCGAGGCGCTCAATCAGCGGCTGCAGGCGGCCGGCAAGGACCCGGTGATTATCAAGCCGCTGCCGGTCAACCTCGAAGACGATGACATCCTCGAGATGGTGAATGCGGGCCTGGTGCCGATCACGGTCGTCGACGATTACATGGCCCAGTTCTGGAAGCAGGTGTTCAAGTCGATCGAGCCGCATCCGTCAGCCGCAGTGCGCACCGGCGGCGTTCTCGCCGTCGCCTTCCGCAAGAACAACCCGAAGCTGCGTGACGCTGCGAACCAGTGGCTGAAGAAGTTTGGCGAGAACACGGCGTTCGCCAACGTGATTCAGAAGCGCTACCTGGAGAACACCAAGTACGTGCAGAACGCCGCATCCGAGGAGGAGCGCCGGAAGTTCCAGACACTGGTTCAGTACTTCCGCAAGTACGGCGAGCAGTACGACGTCGATCCGATCATGATGGCGGCCCAGGGTTATCAGGAATCACGCCTCGATCAGAATGCCAAGAGCCAGGTGGGCGCGATCGGTGTGATGCAACTGATGCCAGAGACCGGAAAGGAGCAGAAGGTCGGCGACATCACCCAGACCGAGGCGAACATCCACGCCGGCATCAAGTACATGCGCTTCATGATCAACCAGTACTACAAGGACGAGCCGATGACCGAGATGAACAAGGTCCTGATGACGTTTGCGTCCTACAACGCCGGGCCAGGGCGACTCCGCCAGCTGCGGCGCGAGACCGAGAAGCGCGGGCTCGATCCAAACGTCTGGTTCGGGAACGTCGAGCGTATCGCCTCAGAGAAGATCGGCCGTGAGACGGTGCAGTACGTCAGCAACATCTACAAGTACTACGTTGCCTACACCCTCGTTCTCGAGCAGCGCCAGGCCCGCGAAGCGGCGAAGAAAGGGACGATGTAAAGCTCGGTGCGAGAGTGCGACGGGTGCGGGGTGCGACAGGGGCGGGTGACTGATGGGACTGCTATCGCGACTTCTGGGTAACGCTTCGGAGGCCGACGTTGCCGATGTCGAGGAGTACCTCGAGAAGATCCTCGCCGAGGGCGAGAAGGTCCAGCGGGCGTTTTCGCTGCTGCGCGATCTGTTCATCTTCACCGATCGCCGCTTCATCATGGTCGACAAGCAGGGGATGACCGGGATGAAGACCGAGTACCACTCGATTCCCTATCGCGCGATTACGCACTTCTCGGTGGAGACCGCCGGTCCGACCGATCTCGACTCCGAGCTTCGGATCTGGGTGTCGAGCTCGCAGTCGCCGATTCAGAAGACCTTCAGGCGGGGCAGCGCGATTTTCGAAGTGCAGCAGGCGCTCGCGACGTACTGCAAGTAACTGGTGCACAGGTGCATGGGTGCAGGGTGTCGGGGCGGACAAGTGTTACCATGCGCGCGATGCGCACCTGGCTAGCCGCTTGCTGCGTGGCGGGTCTGACGATCGCCGTGTCGCCCGGAGCGCCGGCCGCTCTCGGCATCGCTGGTGATCGCTACGAGGAGGTCAAGGACTGGCCGAAGCTGCCGGCCAGCATGCCGCTTGGCGAGTGCGCCGGCGTGGCCGTCGACAAACAGGGCCACGTGCTGATCTTCCACCGGCCGGGCCGCGGGTTCGACCCGAACGCGACGACCCTGCTCCCCGATCCGGCGATCCTCGAGGTCGACGCGCAGTCGGGCGCGTTGATCCGATCCTGGGGGGGAAACACTTTCCGTGTGCCGCACGGGATTTCGGTGGACGCGGACGACAACGTTTACCTGACCGACGTCGGACTGCAGCAGGTGTTCAAGTTCAGCCACGACGGCAAGCCGATCCTCGCGCTCGGTACGCCCGGTGTCGGCGGCTGGGACGGGACCCACTTCAACCAGCCTACCGACGTGCAGGTCAGGCCGGACGGCACCTTCTACGTGTCCGACGGCTATGTGAACAGCCGCGTGGCGCTGTTCGACGTGCACGGAACGGAAGTGCGCGAGTGGGGGAAGAAGGGGAGCGGTCCGGGCGAGTTCAGCAACCCGCACGGCCTGACGCTGCTGCCCGCGACGACCGACGTCCTCGTTGCCGACCGCGAGAACGCGCGGCTGCAGCTCTTCGACAAGGACGGTGGTTTCAAGCGTCAATGGGCCGGACAGAAGGACGCCGACACGACCGGGCGCGTGTTCGCCGTGGCCGCGGATCCGGACGGGAACCTCTTCGTCGGCATCCGCCGCGAGGACTACGACACGAAGCACACCGGCGTGCTCAAACTGGATCGCGATTACCGGATTCTCAGCGCCATCGGATTCGGCCAGCCTGGCCATCCGGTGTTCAACGCTGTCCACGACCTCGCGCTCGGCCGTGACGGGTCGATCTACGTGGCGGAAACGCGGACGAAGCGCGTCGTCAAGCTCCACCCGGTGGGTTGAGGGGCCGATTATTCGTCTCCGCGCGGCCTGCCCCGCCCGGTCTTCACCTCGGCGCGCCTCTTCTTCGTCGTCAACCGTCGCTGCTTCGCGGCCTTCGTAACCTTTGTTGGCCGCCGGTACGCCGGCACGATTGTCGCGCGCCGGATCAGCGCGATCAGCCGGTCACGCGCCGCCTCTCGGTTCTGCGCCTGCGTCCGGTACTCGCGGCTGTCGATCAGCAGCACGCCGTCCTTGGTCATGCGCGTGCCGGCAAGCGCCACCAGCCGCCGCTTCACGTCGGCGGGCAGCGACGAGCGTTCCACGTCGAAGCGCAGCTCGACCGCCGTGGCCACCTTGTTGACGTTCTGGCCGCCAGGGCCGGAGGCTCGCACGAAGCGCTCCTCGATTTCGCTCTCGTCTATGGCCAGTGTCGGAGTGATCTGAAGCATGGCTGCCTTGGCCAGTGTAGCGTCTGAAGCCCGAAGCCTGGAGCCTGATGGAGCCTGACCGCGCGTCGTCGTCGCGCGGCACTGCGTTACTATGCCGCCACGATGCGCATCCGCCTGATCCTCGCGGCCGTTGTCGTTCTCCTGCTCACTCCTGGCGCGCGGCCCTTCGCCCAGCGCGGAACCGCCAGCACCGACTGGATGCACCACGGCGGCGATGCCGGCAGCACCAAGTACGCACCGCTCGATCAGATCACGCCGGAGAACGTCGCCTCGCTCCGTATCGCCTGGCGCCGTCCGGCTGTCGATCCCGCCCTCACCGCGGCCAACCCGAAGCTCGTCGTCCCCCGCAACTTCCGTGCGACGCCGCTCAAGGCCGACGGGATGCTGTTCGCCTCCAACGCGCTCGGGCTCGCCGAGGCCATCGAGCCCGAGAGCGGACGGACCGTATGGACCCAGGAAGTGCCACGCGCCGATCTCGAGGGGCCGGGCGCGAGCCGGACGCTGGCCTACTGGCGCGGCGATGATGGCGCGCGCGTCTTCGCGGTCCGCGGCGGCGACCTCTACGCGCTCGACTCTCGTAGCGGAAAGCCGATCGCCTCGTTCGGCACCAACGGCCGTGTCGATCTCGTCGCCGGCCTCGGCAACGCCGCCACGTTCCGCTGGATCGCGCCATCGCCGCTGGTCGTTCGCGACGTCGTGATCATCGGCGGCCAGGGCTGGACCGACGAGGGGACGCAGGAGCACATCCCGCCGGGTGACGTGCGTGCCTTCGACGCGCGGACCGGAAAGCTCCGCTGGACGTTTCACGTCGTGCCCCGCCAGGACGAGCCGGGTCTCGACACCTGGGAGAAGGAGTCGTGGAAGGAGACCGGCAGTGCCAAAGCCTGGAACTTCATCAGCGCTGACGAAGAGCTCGGCCTGATTTACCTGCCGCTCAGCAGCGCCGCCAACGAGTGGTACGGCGGTGAGCGGCCGGGCGCGAACCTCTACTCCGACAGCCTCGTGTGCCTCGATGCCGCCACCGGCTTGCGCAAGTGGCACTTCCAGATGGTCCACCACGACCTCTGGGACTACGACAACCCGACCGCGCCAATCCTCGCGGAGATCACCGTGAACGGGCGGCGAATCAAGGCCGTCGTCCAGGTGACGAAGCAGGCGTTCACTTTCGTCTTCGATCGCGTGACCGGTGAGCCGGTGTGGCCCATCGAAGAGCGTCCCGTGCCGAAGTCCAGCGTGCCCGGCGAGTGGACGTCTCCGACGCAACCGTTCCCGACCCGGCCGGCGCCGTTCGATCGCCAGGGGCTCACAGACGATGACCTCATCGACTTCACGCCCGAGCTGAAAGCCGAGGCGCGGGAGATCGTGAAGCAGTGGACCATCGGCCCGATGTTCACGCCGCCCACCGTCGAAGGCGCGGACGGCAAGAAGGGAACGATGTACCTGCCTGGCTGGGTGGGTGGGGCCAACTGGGGCGGCGCCGCGCTCGATCCCGAGACCGGAGTGCTCTACGTGCCGTCGGTCACTTTCCCGTGGCTTGGCGCGCTCATCCCGGGCAAGGGCCGCTTCGCCTACCAGCAAACGCGCCAGCGGCTCGATCGCGTGCCTGGCCCGGGCCCGCGCGGGCTGCCGATCACCAAGCCGCCGTACGGCCGCATTACCGCTATCGACCTCAACACCGGCGATCACCTCTGGATGGTCCCGAACGGCGACGGCCCGCGCGATCATCCGGCGTTGAAGGGTCTGAACCTCCCACCGCTCGGCCACATGGGTCGCGCCGCTCCGCTGGTGACGAAGACGCTGCTGTTCGTCACCGAAGGCAGCGAGACCGGATTGAGCATTCCTCCCGGCGGCGGCGGCAAGTGGCTCGGCGCCTATGACAAGAAGACCGGCCGGCGCGTCGCGCGAGTCGCGCTGCCCGCCGGCGCCACCGGCGCGCCGATGTCCTACATGCACGCCGGCCGGCAGTTCATCGTCGTCGCCGTAGCGGGCGAGGACCACGACCCGGAACTCGTGGCGCTCGCGTTGCCGCGGTAGACGTCAAAGGCAAAAGGCAAAAGGCAAAAGGGAGAAGGCAAAACCCCAGGGCCCAAGCCGTTCATCAGAGCGCTCCGGCAAGCGCATCGGCTGCGATCCGCAGCACCTCCACGCGCGCGAAGTTCTTGTCGTTGGCGGGGATCAGGTGCCACGGCGCGTGACGTGTGCTGGTCCGCGCCACCATTTCGTTCACCGCCAGCTCGTAGGCGTCCCACTTCTCGCGGTTCCGCCAGTCGTCGGCGGTGAGCTTCCAACTCTTGTAGGGCGATGCCGCGCGCTCGTTGAAGCGCTTCTCCTGCTCTTGCTTCGTGATGTGCAGCCAGTACTTGACGATCACGATCCGATGCTCGGAGAGCTGGCGCTCGAAGTCCTCGATCTCGGAGTAGGCGCGGCTCCAGTCGCGCTCGGGGGCAAGTCCCTCCACCCGCTCGACCAGCACTCGCCCGTACCAGCTGCGATCGAAGATCGTGACGCGCCCGGCGCGCGACAGGTGCCGCCAGAAGCGCCACAGGTAATGGCGCGCGCGCTCCTCGTCGGTGGGTGCGGCAATCGGCACGATGCGATAGACGCGCGGGTCGAGCGCCGAGGTCACACGGCGAATCGCGCCGCCCTTGCCGGCCGCGTCCCAGCCCTCGAAGACGAGGATCAGCGAGACGTCGCGCGCCGTCGCCTTGCGCTGGCTGCGGTTGAGACGTCCCTGCTGCTCGAGAACGGCAGTCTTGGCGGCAGCGTCGGGCAGCGCCTTGGTCATGTCGAGCGTGTCGAGAATGGAATGTTCCTGATCGATGCGGGTCACGATCGATGCGGGCTCGGCCGACGGTCGGGTAACAGGCGCGATGGCGCGCGGCCGCTTCCGCGACGGCTTCGGCACCCCTTCGGGCTCGAGCACGCGGTCGAGCGCGCGCTGCAGCTCGGTGCCGACGACGAGGCTTCGATACCGCTCGTCGCTGCCATCGACGATGAACCAGGGCGCGTGCGCGACGCTGGTCATCTGAATCAGCCGCTCGGCGGCGGCCATGAAGCGATCGTAGCGGCGCCAGTTCTCCCACTGCTTCTTCGTCACCCGCCAGCTGGTCAGCGGATCCTTCGACAGCGCGGTGAGCCGTTTTTTCTGCGCCTTCTTGTCGAGGTGCATCCAAAACTTCAGGATCACCGCCCCATCGTCGGCCAGGGTGCGCTCGAAGGTGGCAATCCGTTCGAGCTGGCTCTCGAACTCCGCGCCGGTCAGGTCGCGGTGGACGCGGTCGAGGAGCGGCTGGCTATACCAGGCACTCATGAACATGCCGATGCGGCCGTAGGGCGGTAGCGCCAGCCAATAGCGCCAGAACGGCGGCCGTTCGCGTTCGTCCTCGGATGGCACATCGAAGGCGCGATTGATCAGGTACCGCGGATCCATCCACTCGTTGAGCAGGTGGACCGTCTCGCTCTTGCCCGCGCCATCGACGCCGCCGAAGAGCACGATCACCGGCGTGCGGCCGCCATCGAGCCGGCGCTGCGCGTCGAGCAACTCCCAGCGGAGCTTGGCGATCTCGCTTTCGTAGACGTCCTTCGCTACCTTCCTGCCAATTTCTGCGACTTCGAACATCGGTGCCTCCGGAGAGGGGACAGTCCCCTTACATTCTCGTCGGGGGACAGTCCCCTTACAATTTCGTAGGGGGACTGTCCCCCGTTCCTGGACGGGAGCGCGAATTGCACCCGGCACGCGCGTGATCGAAGTCATCCGTGAGGAGGCAAGGTCCGGCTTTCCGCACCTGGCCGGCGCGCGCGTGGCCGGCACGGTTCGCGTCACGCAGGCCGCGCTGAACGATGCGCTCCGGCGCGTGCGGCAGGTCCCTCCAGGTCTCGCGATCGAAGTGCGCGGCGGCAACGAGATCCGGATCCGCTACGGCGTGTTCCAGACCGCGATGGTGATCGTCGAGGACGTGGCACTCGACGGCGGCGCGCCGCAGGTGCGGCTCGCGCTTTCGTCGGGGCTGGTCGCGTTCGGCCTCAGGGCGATACTGCGCGGCCCGGCGCTGCGCGTGGACGGGCGCTATCTCACGGTCGATCTCGGCGCACTCGATCACATCGCGGGCATGCGCCGTTACTGGCCGCTCCTGCGGCGAGCCCGGCTGCGCACGACACCCGGACAGGTCCACATCGAATTCGAGGCCGCGGTGTAACGCGCCGCGGGTAGCAGGTCAGCGGAGGCAGGCATGGACGAGTGGGTAAAAGAGCAACTTGCGCGGGGATTCGCCGATTTCGAAGGCACGACGCTCACCGGCGCCATCCCGGTAAAGACTGAATTTCTCAACCAGCTGATTGCGCGCTTTCTCGCTCAGGGGGGGCAGGCGCCCTCGCCCGCGGCCGACCTGAGACCGCTGGCACGGTTCGTCCGCTCCGCAACGGTAGAGGCTGAGCCGGGTGTCATAATTCTGCGTTTCGAGATTGGCGTGTAGGCTGCGGGACTATTATTGGAGGGCACTGCAGAGATTAGGAGTTCTCCATGTTCCAGCACGTACGCCGCGGCAGCGTAATTGCGCTGCTGCTTGCCGGTAGTTCGATACTCGTTCAAGGACAAGCGCAACCGCCGCAGATCCAGATTCCAAATCCGGGCGTCCCGCAGGCGATGACCATCGAAGGGAACTTCGTCCGCGGCGCGTACAACAACGAAGCCTACGCCATCCTCGGATACAAGCTCGCCAACACTTCGGTCGGCAAGGAGTGGATGCTCCTCGAGTTCGGCACCACCGTCCTCGACAAGACGCCGGATTACACGCTCAAGCGCGAACACCTCTCGCTCGAGACGCCGGATGGTAAGACTCTTCCGCTTCCCACCGTCGAGGAGTATCGCGCTGCGTCGGAGCCGCGCGGCCTGATCAACCAGGAGAAGGTGATCCGTGATTCGATCAACTACTTCCCGCCCATGGCGAGCCAGGCCTGCCGGATCGGATTCTTCGCGGACCTGGACCAGCGCGCCTTGCCTTGGGACCAGGTCGAGCTGAGCAACCGGCGCGCCTGTCTCGGCCGGCTGTTCTTCAAGGTTCCGGGCGGCATCGCCTACGGCCAGCACTGGCTGAACGTGAAGTTCGAGAACAGCACCCTGCGCGTGCCATTCCGCATCCTGACCAAGGATGAAGAGAAGCTGCTCAGCAAGAACTTCAAGAGCATCAAGAAGCAGGTGGACGAGGCGTTCCGCCCGAAGAAGAAGTGAGACGCCTGGGCCGCCTGTGGGTGGTGCTCGTCGCGCTCGCGCTGGCGGCGTGCGGAGGAGCACCGGGGACGCGCGCGCAGGGCTCGCGCGTGCCCGTCGTGCTCGTGTCCATCGACGGCCTCAAGCCGGATTACGTGCTCGAGGCCGATCGCCACGGGATGAAGGTGCCCAACCTGCGCCGGCTCGTGGCCGACGGCGCCTACGCCACCGGCGTGACCGGCGTCACGCCGACGTTGACCTACCCAAGCCACACCACGCTCGTGACCGGTGTCTGGCCGGCCGAGCACGGCATCCTGAACAACACCCCATTCGATCCGCTGAACACGAACAACGGCGGCTGGTACTGGTATGCCGAGGACATCAAGGTCCCGACATTGTGGGACGCTGCTGGCGAGGCAGGCCTCGTCACCGCCAACGTGGATTGGCCGGTGACGGTCGGCGCGCGCATCCGTCACAGCATCGTGCAGTACTGGCGGGCGCCGGTGCCCGAGCCGCCGGGTGGCGACGAGGATCACAAGCTGCTGCGAGCGCTGTCCACTCCGGGCCTCCTCGACGAAGCGGAGCGCGATCTCGGCCGGTATCCCGCCGGCTATCGCTACACACCGCCCGACGATGCGAAGCGCGCGAGCTTCGTGGCGTGGATGATCGAGAAGAAGCGGCCGGACTTCCTGACCGGATACTTCTCGTCGCTCGACGAGGCACAGCACGATCACGGTCCATACGACAAGACGACGTTCGCGACCATCGAGGCACTCGACGGCCTGGTGGGGCAGGTGCGCGCCGCGGCGGAGCGCGCGTACGGCACGCGCTTCGTCCTGGCCGTGGTGTCCGACCATGGACATATCCGCACCGATCGCGCCGTGCACGTCAACGCCGCGCTGCAGCGGGCCGGATTGATCGACGTGGATGCCAAGGGCACGATCACCGCGTGGCGAGCTTACGCCTGGACCGCCGGCGGCTCGGCGGCGGTGGTCCTGAAGGAGCCCAACGACGACACCACCCGCGCCAAGGCAAAGGCCGCGCTGCAGCAGCTGGCGGCCGATCCGGCCGGGGCCGTCGATCGAATCCTCGACGGCGCGGACCTGAAGGCAAGCGGCGGCTTTCCTTCGGTAGCGTTCGTGGTCGGCTTGAAGCCAGGGTTCCGGACGGGTGCCGCCATGTCGGGTGCGCTCATCACGACGGTCGCGTCACCAGGCGGCACGCACGGTTATCTGCCCGGGCCGCGCGACATGGAGTCGTCGTTCTACATCATCGGTGAAGGGATTCCGGCCGGCCGCAATCTCGGCGGCATCGACATGCGCGATATCGCGCCGACGCTGGCCTCACGGCTTGGCGTCTCGCTTCCGAGGGCGCAGGGTCGGAATCTCTTGAACTAAAGGGTTCTCGGGGTTCGCGCGGTTCTCGGGGGTTCTCACGTCAGCGTCGGGTGTTGCAGGTGATGATCCGTCGCGTTCTGGAACGCGTGCGCCAGGCGCAGGATCGTCGCGTCGCCAAGCACGTGCCCGGTGAAGTGAAGGGCGGTCGGCATGCGGCCGTGAAAGCCGCTGGGCATGCTGATCACGGGATGGCCGGTGCGATTGGTCAGCAGCTGGCGGCTACCGACGAACAGGTCGATGTCCGACATCGCCTCGGCCACCTGCTTCATCACCTGCGTGCGAAAACGATTGGCCTGGACGAACGCGACGGCCGGTGTTGCGTACGCGCTCCGGACCTCCACGGGGCGCGCGCTCTGCTCGGGACCCTGTTCGACAGCGGTCAAGCCGCCGCTGCGGGTGACCGGATCGAAGAACGCCGCGGTTTCGACATAGCGGATGAAGTCCAGCGCGGGGATCGGCACGTCGGGGAGGTCGAACGGCACGACGCTGCCGACGAGTCCGCGGATCACTTGGAGCGCTGCCTGGTTGTTGGCGCGGGTCGCGCGCTGGAACGCCACGGCGTCGGCGGGCCCGCTCGGTAGAGCGCTCTCGAACTCCGAGCGCAGGTAGCCGACTCGTAACCCCTGCACGCCGGCGGTCGCGTCCCAGTTGAAGGGCACGTCCACCACGCAGTTGTCACGGCCGTCGGGCCCATGAATCGCGTGCAGGACCAGCGCGCAGTCCTCCGCTGAGCGGCACATCGGGCCAACGGTGTCCTGGGTCCACGCCAGCACCATTCCGCCGTCGCGGCTCACGCGCCCGAACGTCGGCCGGAGCCCGGTGATTCCGTTTCGGCTCGATGGAACGACGATCGAGCCGCCGGTGTCGCTCCCGACCGAGAAGCCGACCAACCCCGCGGCCGTAGCCGCGCCAGGCCCGGCGGACGATCCTTCTGCGTCACGGGTCAGGTCCCACGGGCAGCGTGTCAGCCCGCCAAACCATCGGGCGGTCACGGCCATCGCTCCCGTCGAGAGCTTGGCCACGAGGATGGCCCCGGCTTCGGTGAGCCGCGTGTAGACCGTCGCGTCCTGGTCGATGATCCGGTCGCGATACGGCGTCATCCCCCACGTCGTCTTCGTTCCGCGCACCGCGAAAAGATCCTTGAGGCCCCACGGAATACCGTGAAGGGGACCGCGGTATCTGCCCGCGGCGATCTCCTCGTCGGCCTGGCGCGCCTGACTCAGCGCGAGCTCCTCGGTGAGGCTGACGACACACAGCAGCTGCGGGTCGTATCGTTTGAGCCTTGCGATGTAGAGCCTGGTCAGCTCGGTTGGCGAGACCTGCCGCGTCTCGATCAGCCGGGAGAGGTGCGTGACCGGAAGAAACGCGAGATCGTCATCGCTCGCGGGTCTCGTGACGGTCCTCGCCTGACGCACTAACGGATGCCGCTCGCGCGAAACCGGGGTGCCAGGCAGGACCGGTTGGAAAACGAACGCCGGTTGCGCGTCACCCAGCTCCATTCGCGCCAGCGCGTCGAAGCCCGGCACCGGCCCGAGCGGTCCGTTGAGTCGCGCGAGGATGGCGCGCTGCTCGTCGTTCGTGAACGATACGCCGGCGATACGGGCAGCCGCCGCGAGCATATCGGCGGTAATGCGTGGCGCGTCCTGGGCGACCGCCATCAGCGCGCCGGGCATCAGCGCCAGTCCGCTGGCTGAGAAGCACTCGATGAAGCGGCGGCGATTCAGGGCGAAGCGGTCGTCGCGCATCACATCGTTCAATTCGACTGCGCCGTCGTTCCTCGCCCGGGCCGGCGCACGAACCCGACAATGGCGCCGACGAAACCCACCAGCGGCCCACCCACAAACGCACCGGTCATCGCGGCCTCGACGCCGATGTCGTGCTGATTCTGGGACAACCCCATGACGAGCACGTAGCCGAGCAGGCCGCCGGCGGCGTAGCCGACGATCCCGAAGCCGATGGCGCGCAGGAGACGACTCATGGTTCGTGGCGGAGCGAGCGCATTGTAGCCCGGTCCGTCCGTGTGTAGAGTTGGGCCTGCCCAATCACCCGTGCATTCAGGCTGGAGACCCCCATGAAGCTCACCTCGCTCGGCGGCATCGTTCTTCTCTCGGCAGCCTTCGCCTCGCCCGCGTGGATGTTCGCGCAGCCGGCGCCGGCACTCCCGGTGTCGGGCTACAACGCCGCGCACGATGTCTCCGGCGCGCACGAACTGCCGGATCCGAAAATGGATTACAAGGTGGTCTTCGCGGTTGGCAATGGCGCGAAGGAGCGGACCGAGATCAACCCGATGTTGCCGACGGTCGCGACCTACCTGAACACGCTGGCCAAACATGGCGTGCCCGCGGACCATCGCCACCTGGCGGTGATGTTCCATCAGCGCAGCGACGACGTGGACATCGTGATGAGCAATGACGCCTACAAGGCGCGGTACGGCATCGACAACCCCAACATCGCTGTCATCCACGCGCTGAAGCAGGCCGGTGTCGATGTCCGGGTCTGCGGGCAGGCGCTGTCGGCGCGGAAGATCGACCCCGGACAAGTGAACCCGGATATCCAGATCGACTTGTGGGCGCTCACCAGCCTGGTGAACCTGCAGATGAAGGGCTACGTGCGTGTCGGCTAGGCGTCGCGCGGTCGAACTGCGGATCGTCGCATTCCTCGGCGTAGTTCTCGTCGCCGCCGCGTTCCTCGGCGCATGCCGTCAGGCGCCGGCGCCGAGCTACGATCTCGTGATCGCGAACGGCCGCGTCATGGATCCCGCGTCGGGCCTCGACGCGGTTCGCCACGTCGGCATCCGTGGCGGCACGATCGAAATCGTCTCCGATGCTCCGCTCCAGGGCGCTCGTGTCATCGACGCGGCCAATCACGTCGTCGCGCCCGGCTTCATCGACTTGCACGAGCACGGCCAGCAGGAGGAGTCGTACCGGATGATGGTCCGCGACGGCGTCACCTCCGCATTCGAGCTGGAAGTCGGCACGGCCGATGTCGGCGGCTGGTACGAGGCTCATGAAGGCGGCCAAATCGTGAACTACGGCGTGGCGGTTGGTCACATCCCGGCGCGCATGAAGGTGCTGGGCGATCCCGGCAAGGGCCTGCTGCCGGCCGGCATTGGCGGCACCGGCCCGGCCAACGACGCGCAGGTGGCCGAGATGGAGGCGATTCTCCGCAAGGGCATCGCCGAGGGTGCGGTGGCGATGGGCTTCGGCAGCGCCTACACGCCCGGCGCACCGATGTCCGAGATCGAGCGCATGTTTCGCGTTTCCGCCGAAGGCGGTACCTCGGCGCACATCCACATGCGCGACGGGCTGACCGGTCTCGACGACACGCTCCACGCTGCGGCCAACGCGAAGACGGCGCTCCACATCGTCCACGTGAACTCGGTTGCCGGGGACGACCTGGCCGAGTTCCTCGCGAGGATTCAGCGAGCCCGCGACGCAGGGCAGGACGTCACAACCGAGGCCTACCCGTACGGTGCGGGGATGACGGAGATCCAGTCCGCGCTTTTCGACGATTGGCGCACCTGGCCCGAGGAGCGCTTCGCGCAGCACCAGCTGGTGTCCACCGGCGAGCGCCTGACGCGGTGGACGTTCGAGAAGGCGCGGCAGACCGGCGGCACGGTGATCATCCACGGCCGCTCTGAGGAACAGACCCGCGCTGCGATCGTCAGCCCGCTTTCGATGATCGCCAGCGACGGCTTCATCGAGAACGGGCGCGGCCATCCGCGAACCTCGGGAACGTTCGCGAAGGTGCTGGGCCGCTACGTGCGCGACGAGCACGTCGTGCCGATGATGGACGCGCTCAGGCGGATGACGGTGGAGCCGGCGCGACGACTCGAGCGACGGACGCCGGCGATGGCTCGCAAGGGACGGCTCTCACCGGGCGCCGACGCCGACATCACCGTCTTCGATCCCGCCCGCGTCATCGATCGCGCTACGTACGAAGACGCAAGCATCCCGTCGGCCGGCATTCCCTACGTGATCGTCAATGGACAGGTAGTGGTGGAGAGGGGACAGGTTACGGGCGCGCGCCCGGGCAAGCCCGTTCGCGCGCCGCGAATCTGACGATCTGGTGAGCTGGTGATTTGGCGATCAATCTGGAGATCGATTGATCTGAAGATCTATCTGAAGATCGCCAGATAGATCACGAAATCTTCAAGTCAGAAGATCAGATCACGAGCTCACCACATCACGAGATCAACAGATGACAGGCTACTGATACGCCTTCGCCTGGATCGCATAGAGCTCGGCGTATTGTCCGCCGCGGGCCATCAGCTCGTCGTGGGTGCCGACGTCAACGAGGCGTGAGCCGTCGAGCACGACGATGAGGTCGGCCATGCGGACGGTCGAGAAGCGGTGCGACACGAGCACCGTGATCCGGCCGCTGCTGCTGTTTCGCGCCGCCGCCGCGTAGCGCGTGAAGAGCGCGTGCTCGGTCTCGGCGTCAAGGGCGGCGGTCGGTTCGTCGAGGACCAGCAGGAGTGGCGTGTCGCGCATGAAGCCGCGCGCCAGCGCCAGCTTCTGCCATTGCCCGAACGACACCTCTGACCCGCCCGGCCAGGTTGGCCCGAGTTGGGTGTCCAGGCCTGACGGCAGCTTCAGGATCACGTCCTCCGCGCCGGCGCGGCCGATCGCGGTCTCGACCGCGATGCTGTCGTGCAATCGCGTGACATCGCCGAGCCCGACGGTGTGACGAACCTGGAACTCGAAGCGGTAGAAATCCTGGAAAGCGCCGGCCAGCCGGGCTCGCCACCCGGCTGCCGGCATTCGCGCCAGCGGTCGATCGTCGACGAAGATGCTTCCTGATGTCGGCTCGTACATCCGGGCGAGCAGCTTGACCAGCGTGCTCTTGCCGGCGCCGTTCTCGCCGACGATGGCGACGACCGATCCTGCGGGCAGGGTCAGAGATACGTCGTCCAACACGGTGCGCGACGTGCCGGGGTAGGCGAACGACACGCGGTCGAAACGGATGCCGCGAGTGATGGCATCGGGCACCGGGGCGTCCGCCGCGGCCTCGAGAGCAGCCGCGTAGTCTTCGAGCCATGCCAACCGGCGCGACCCGTCCATCCAAAAACCGCGAAGGAATCCGATTTCACCGACCGTCGCGCCAACGTAGGCCGAGAGCCGCGCTCCGGCCGCGAGCACGAGCAGCACGCTTTCCGCGGGGCGGCCGAGCACCGCCGACACGAACACGATCGCGCCCACATATGCGGTGCCGAAGATCGCCCAGGCGAGCGCCTGCCATCCGGCGGTAGCCCAGCGCGCCGAGGCGATCGGTGCAAAGCCCATCTCCCAGGCCGAGCGCCGCTCGGTGACCAGCTTGTCGCCGATGCCCAGGACCCGTACTTCCTTGCCCGGCGGCGCGGTGGTTGCGGTCGTGAACAGATGACGCGCCAGACGGTTGGCCTGCGCGCCGCTCTGCAGGGCGGCACGCTCCACCGCCGGGCGCCAGGTCGAGACCCAGACGGTCGGCAGCGCGAACACCGCGAGCAGTACGAGTGCGACGTGGACCGATGCGAGCAGTGCCAGGGTCACCGCCAGGCGAAGAATCCAGCCGACGGTGGCGAACACCGACATGTACATGTGGTCCAGGACGAACACCTGATCGCGAAGCATCGCGAGCCGATCGAGGATCTCGGGCCGTTCGTGATGCGCGATCGTGACGATCGAGGCCTGCAGCCGCGCGACGTGCGACTCCAGCGCGATGGTGACCTTGTCGCGAAAGCGTCGCTGGACGCGCGTGCTCACCGTCTGCAGCAGCCACGTGGCTGTGGCCGACACGCCGAGGCCGATGGCCGATCCGGTGACCAGCCACGGGCGGCTCTCGATGACACCTCTGCCCAGCAGCATCAGCCAGAGGGCGAGCAGCGCGTCGGGCAGCGCGGCCAGCTGCGACAGCACGAACGCCCACAACATCAACCGCGGCTCGTGCCGGTAACCGAGCCGGCACAGGCGCCACATCGACGACAGCGCCGGCGGCAGCTCGTCTAACCCCTCAAGGCGCTTCTGTGGACTGTCCATCAGCTCGAACTCTCCGTGGTCATGCCCGTTTTCGGCGAATCCAGCAGGCGGTCGGTTTGACCACTCAGGTGAACTGTTGGGTCAGGGACTGGGGCGGCCGCCTCAGAGGACGTCATAGGTCATGTCCTCCTCGCCTTCCGGAACCTGGAAGCGCTGCGCCTGCAGATCGAACATGGTTCGATACCGGCCGTTCTTTGCCATCAGCTCGTCGTGAGTCCCGAGCTCGATCGCCCGGCCATGCTCCAGCACGCAGATTCGATCGGCGTGCCGGACGGTCGAGAAGCGGTGCGAGATCAAGATCGTGGTGCAGCGGCGGGTGGCTGCCAGAAGGCGCTCGAAGATCTCGGATTCCCCGCGCACGTCGAGCTGGGCCGTCGGCTCGTCGAGCAGCACGACGGCTGCTCCCATCGACACGGCACAGAGCGCACGCGCGAGCGCGATGCGCTGCCACTGGCCGCCGGAGAGCTCCGTGCCGCCGTCGTAGCCGCGAGCGAGCACCGTGTCGAGGTAGGCCAGACGCGCGGCGCCGGCCGCCTCGAGCGCGGCCAGCACCTTGTCGTCGGGCGCCTGCGCCGGCGCGACGTTGTCGCGCAAGGGGAGCTCGAAGCGGATGAAGTCCTGGAACACCGCGGTGATGCGCCCGCGCCAGTCGCCGAGATCGAGATCGCGCAGGTCGCGGCCGTCGATCTCGATCGCGCCGGACCGCGGATCGTAAAGCCGGCACAGCAGCTTGGCCAGCGTGGTCTTTCCGGCACCGTTCTGACCGACAATCGCGAGCGAAGAACCGGCGGGAATCGTCAGGTCGAAGTGATCGAGCACGAGCGGCCCACCGGAGTACCCGAACGACACGTCCTTGAAGCGGATCTCGCGGGCCGGCACGCTGCGCGCGTTCGCGCCACCGGTCGGGAGGGCCCCGGCCGCCTTCATGGCCGGCTCGAGGCGGAGTACCGCGGACACCGGCGGCGCGGCGCTGTCGAGCGCCCAGCTGAGGCCGCCGAAGGCGATCAGCGACGTGGCGACCGCGGCCTGCGCGTACATGACGGCGTCGCCGAGCGGGATTGCGCCGCTCAACGCCGCCGAGGCGAGCGCGCGGAACACCATCACGTTGGCGAGGAGCACCACGAGCAAGCTCCAGATCACCGGCTTTTCGCGGAGGCGCGTCGCTTCGTACTGCAGCGCGTGCAGCCGGGTCCGCCGATCGACGAACCGCTCCAGCGTCCAGCCGGCCAGGCCGAAGAGCCGCAGCTCCTTGGCGGGAGCGGCTTCGACGGCGAGGCGGTAGGCGTACTCGGCGTCGCGTTGTGCGCTCCGAACGACCTCGGTGTTGCGATCGCGCCACACCGCGCTCTCGCGCAGCCACCAGTGTGTGGCGGCCCACGCGCCGCCCAGAACGAGCGGCGCCCACCAGGCGAACGTGGCGAGGACGAGCGCCGACGCGATGCCCGCAATCATCTCGACCAGCCCGCCGGCGATGAACTCCAGCGAGATTGAGAGGGGCGGCCCGGTCATCCCCAGGTCGAAGTCGCGCGCGATCGTCAGATCGCCGGCGAGCGTCGGATCCTCCAGATGGCCAATGCCGGGCGGGCGGACGCACGCCCAGGTCAGCTTGTCGTAGAGCCAGGCGGCCATCCGGTCGCCGAGGTTCTCACTGATGGCGCGATGAAGCGGCGGCAGGACCTGGAGGAGGACGAAGATCACGCCGGCTATCGCCAGCGGCTGGGTGAGGTCGCTGCCCTGTTGCACGGCGCCGACCAGAGAGCCCATGGCGATCGCAAACCCGGCGGGCAGGAGTCCCCTCAGGGTGAGAACCGCCCACCAGAGCGCCGCGAGCGGTTTGTCCGCCCGCCCGAGCGACGCGAAGAACGTCCGATTGCGCCGGGGCGTGTCGGTGGCCACGGTCGTGGGGTGTCAAGGCAAAAGGCAAAAGGCAGAAGGCAGAAGGCAGAAGGCAAAAGGCGGAAAGCAGAAGCACTTCGCTTCCTACCTCTTACTTCTCACCTCTCACTTCGGAACGCTTCCGGAGGTGGCCGTACATCAGTTCCTCCGCGAACTCGACGCATTTGTATTCCATCAGCTGCACGTTCGGCTCGCGCCGGCGGTAAAGCGGCATGCTGATCGTCCAGGAGCGTGAGAACACTTTAGGATCCTCGATCGTCGCCTGGTACTGCAGCGTGTTCGAGTCGATCGCGGTGTAGCGCTCGGTAACCTTCAAGGCGTCGCTGTGATAGTTGCCGGCGCGATCGAACCACGTCTCTTCCATGTGATCGGTGACGTCGATCACCAGCGTTTCCCCGTCCCAGCGGCCGATCGACCAACCCATCCACGCCGGGGCCGGGCTTTGCTCCTTGCTGTTCATGCGCACGACGCGGCTGGCGCTGGCGAACTCATAGCTCATCACCACGTTGTCGGCCGACTGCACGATCTGGAACGGGTACGGCATGTAGGTCGCGCGCGGGATTCCGGGCATGAAGCACTTGACCTCGGGATCGAGCGTCATCCACTTTTCGCCGTTCTCCTTCTTCTTCTCCAGGGCTTCGGGCCGATACGGAATCGCACCGTCGCCGTCCACGACGCCGATTCCAGCCGGCACGCTGAAGGCGGCCCCGAGGGCGAACACCGGCCCCGGCCTGGCGGCATGCGCCTCGAGATCCCAGTTGGCCGTGTTGTTCGCCTGCCAGATACCGCTCAGGTCGGGTGTGCCGTCAGGCGTCCGCGGCGCCCGATACGCCTGCGGCTGCGCCGGCGCGCAGGCCGTCACGACGATTGCGGCCAGCCCGCCCGCGACGACGAGCAGCGCCGCCCGGCTGTGCATCTGCGCCATCTGCTGCATGTGCGCCATCTGCGGCATCTGCGCCATCTGTGTTAATTACGGGTTCAATGGCTTGGCGGTTTCTTGACCGGCTCGTTGGGATCGGTACCGTCGCGCGGCGCGCCCGTACCGGACGATCCCATGAACAGCGTCCGGCCATCCGGAAACGTGATGTTGCGGCCGTTGGCGCGGAGGGTCCCGTCCTTCGACTTGAACCCGGCGACGACGATGACCGTGCCCGGCTTGACCGAATCACGGGTGACGCCGCGGCGCTGGAGCGTGTTGGGCGTGCCGCCTTCCACCATCCATTCCTCGGTCTTGCCGTCGGGCCTGGTCACCTGCAGATGAATCCAGGCGTGCGGGTTGATCCACTCGACCTTGGTGACCGGCCCCTTGAGCGTGACCGGCGCCTTGGCATCGAACTCCGACGAGAACGCGTGATGCGCGAGCAGCGGGCCGCCGAGCGCAATCAGCCCGGCGCCGGCCAGACATTTCCAGGACCCGTGCGGCATGACGTCCTCCCCGACCGGGCCGAGCATAGCACTGGACGGCCCTCCCGCCTTGGAGCGACACTACGCCGCATGACGAAGCGCCACGCCATTCCCGGTGCGGCCGCCGCGGCCGCAGGCCTTCTCCTCGCCGTGACCCTCACGGCCCAGTCGCCCGCCCCCTCCTCCGGCAGCGGCGCTCCAGCCGGCTGGCAGGTGCCGCGCACCAGGGACGGCCGGCCCGACCTGCAGGGCGTCTGGGGCAACAACAGCGTCACTCCGATGACGCGCCCGCGGCAGTGGAAGGACAAGACGTCGCTCACCGATGCCGAGGTCCAGGAGCTGAAGGGACTCGCGGCACAAGCCGTCGATCAGGGCGGCGACGCGATCTTCGGCAACTTCGTACAGCAGCTGCTCGACGCGAAGGACAAGGGCAAGTACGAGCAGGTGTCCTACGACCCGACCACCGGTAACTACAACCAGTTCTGGATGGCCGATCGCGAATGGGACAACCGCACGTCGCTCATCGTCGATCCGCCCGACGGCCAGTTTCCGCCGTTGACGCCCGAAGCCGAGACCCGTCGCGCCGAGGCGCGCGCGAAGGCGCCGGCGCGCGGCCCCGCCGACGGCCCCGAGGATCGTCCGCTGACGGAGCGCTGCATCTCCTACGGCGCGCCGCGGACCGGTGCGAACTACAACAGCTACGTCCAGATCATCCAGTCGCCCGACACCGTTGTGCTCTACCAGGAAATGATTCACGACGCGCGCGTCGTGCCGATGACGGCGAAGCCGCACCTGGCGGCGAGCATCCGCCAGCTTCACGGCGACCCGCGCGGCCGGTGGGAAGGCGACACGCTGGTGGTCGAGACTACGAATTACCTGAACGGCGTCCAGGGCTCCACCCCGGACGTGAAGCTCACCGAACGCTACACCCGCGTGAGCCCCGATTTCATCAACTGGGCGATCACCGTCGAGGATCCGAAGACGTGGACCAAGCCGTACACGTTCATGATCCGGCTGAAGAAGACCGACGGACTCATCTACGAGTACGCCTGCCACGAGGGGAACTACGCGATGACCGGCATTCTCGCCGGCGCGCGGGCGGAGGAAGCGCGGGCGAAGCGCGCGAAGTAAGCGACGCGCGAGAAAGGCTCTAGGCTTCAGGCTTCAGGCGTGTCACGCTGTTCGCTGTCTAGTGATCGTCTTTTATCGGAACGCTGTGGCGCCAATGCTTTTGCGGCCTACAGTTTGACAGCGCGACAGGCCTAGAGCCCAGAGCCTAAAGCCTAGAGCCTTACGGAGGTGACAGTGCGGCAGCGACTCGTCCCGTTGTCGGTCGGCGTCGGAATCGCTTGCGCATGGGCGGTCGCCTTCCTCGGCGCACAGAGTTCGTCCGCGCCGGCGGGTCAGCCGGCTGTCGATTTCGCTACCGAGATTCACCCCGTTCTTCAGGCGAAGTGTCTCGGCTGCCACGGCGACAAGCTGAAGCTGTCGAAGCTCGATCTGCGCACGCGCGAGGCGGCGATTGAAGGCGGGGCGCGCGGGACCGCGCTGGTTCCCGGCGACGCTGAACGCAGTCCGATGTACCGGCACGTGGCCGGACTCGCCGAGCCGGCGATGCCAATGCGCGGCGAGCCGCTCGCCCCCGCCGAAGTCGCGGCGCTGAAACGCTGGATCGACGCAGGCGCCGTGTGGCCCGCCGCGGCTGCGACGGCTGCCGCTCCCGCAAATGCCGCCGCCATGTTCGAGGACCGTCCGCTCACCGACGAGGAGCGCAGCTACTGGGCGTTCAAGCGTCCGGTCCAGGCGCCGCTGCCGATTGTCCAGCGGAAGACCCTCACGAGCGCGATCGATCGGTTTCTCGAACAGGCGCGCGCCTCGCGAGGAATTACCGCCGCACCGCGCGCCGATCGCCACACGCTGGTCCGCCGTGCTTACCTCGACCTGGTCGGGTTGCCGCCATCACCCGAGCAGGTCGCGCGCTTCGTCGCCGACGATCGCCCCGACGCCTGGGAGCGGCTCATCGACTCGCTGCTGGCCTCGCCGCACTACGGCGAACGCTACGGCCGTCACTGGCTCGACGTCGCCCGCTACGCCGATTCCGGCGGCTTCGAGTACGACGTGCACCGCCCCAACGCGTGGCGCTACCGCGACTACGTGATCCATGCCTTCAACGACGACAAGCCGTTCGACCAGTTCCTCGTCGAGCAGATCGCCGGTGACGAGATGGACGGCAAGTCGCTCGACACATTGGTCGCGACGGGCTTCCTGCGGATGGGCCCGCGCGTGCTGTTCCGCGAAAAGGACAACCCCGAGCGCCGCTTCGACTACCTGGACGACGTGCTGGCGACGATCGGGAAGGGCACGCTGGGGCTGACCATCAACTGCGCGCGCTGCCACGATCACAAGTTCGATCCGATCCGGCAGAAGGACTACTACGCGATGCAGGCGTCGATCTTCGGCTACGTCGAAACCGCCGTCCCGCTCGCGCCGCCGGCCGAGGCCGAAGCCTACCTGGCGAAGAACGAGGACATCAACGCCCGCCGCGACGCGCTGCGTGCGCGCCTATCCGCGCTGGAGAAGCCGCATCGCGACCGGATCGAGCTGGCGATGATCAAAGCGCGCTTCTCCGACGAGATCTATCGCGCCGCGGCGAAGCCGGAAGGAGAGCGGACGCCGGGCGAGCGGCTCCTGGCCGTCCAGGTGTTCGAAGCGGTCAACGCGCCGGCCGCCGAGATCGACAAGGCGCTGTCGCCGGAGGACCTCGCCACCAAGCGCGACCTGCAGGCGCAGATCGCCGCGCTCGAAAAGGAGCGTCCGCCGGCGCTGCCGATGGCGGAGATCGTCACCGACGGCGACTATCGCTTCTCGCCGCTGGGCGAGGGCGACGAGGTCGTCAGCTGTCCGAAGTGCCGGATCCCGCCGCCGTTCCCGGGCAGCTACCTGCACAAGGGGCCGGCGCGCTACGAAACGCCGCCATCGTACTTGCTGGTCCGCGGTGACCCCGAGAGCCGCGGCCCGCAGATGCAGCCCGGCTTCGTGCAGGTGGCCACCTACGGCAACCCGCCGACGGTGATTCCTCGCGCCGACGGCCGCACCTCGGGCCGCCGCCTCGCGCTCGCCAGGTGGATTGGCTCGCCGGACAACCCGCTCACCGCCCGGGTCATCGTCAATCGCCTGTGGCAGAAGCATTTCGGCCGCGGCATCGTGTCCACGCTGGAGAACTTCGGGAAGATGGGGGAGCCGCCGACGCATCCCGAGCTTCTCGATTGGCTGGCGGTCGAGTTCATGAATCGGGGCTGGCGCATCAAGGCGATCAACAAGCTGATGATGATGTCCGAGGCCTACCAGATGGCGTCGAGCTTCGACGATGCGGCCAGCGCGTCGGCCGATCCGCAGAATCGATACTTGTGGCGGTTCCGCCCGCAGCGCCTGGAGGCCGAGATCGTCCGCGACAACATGCTCGCGGTCGGCGGCAACATCAACCTCGAGGTGGGCGGCGAGCCGATCTTCCCGTTCATCCCGAAGGACATCCTGACCGGGCAGTATCGCGGCAAGTGGGAGAACTCGCCGGAGGGACCGGCGGCGTGGCGCCGCGGCGTCTACGTCTACCGCCGGCGATCGCTGCCGTATCCGATGTTCGACACGTTCGATCACCCCGACATGAACATCGTCTCGGGTGCGCGCAACGTGTCCACCGTGCCGACACAGGCGCTGACGCTCCTGAACAACCCGTTCGTGCTTGCCCAGGCCGAGCGGCTTGCCGAGCGCGTGGCCAGCCAGGCCCGCGAGCCGGAGTCGCAGGTCGATCTCGCCTATCGGATTGCCGTCGGCCGCTCGCCGACGCGCCAGGAGATGGCGATTGCGCTTGATCTCATCGCGAAGCAGTCGCTGGCCTCGTTCACCCACGTGCTGCTCAACCTCGACGAGTTCCTCTACATGAGGTGATCCGTGTCGCACCGCTGCAACCGGTACTTCTGGGATCGGCGTGAGTTCCTCTTTCGATCGGGCGGAGGCATCAGCGGGGTCGCGCTCGCGTGGCTTCTCGAACGCGAGGGACTGCTGGCGGCCGCGCCGGCGCCCCCCGGCGATGCGTGCTCCGCGCCAACCACCGGCGTCAATCCGTACGCGCCGAAAGCGCCCCACTTCAAGCCGCGTGCGACCGCTGTCATCTCCCTGTTCATGGGCGGCGGCTGGAGCCAGATGGACACGTTCGACCCGAAGCCGGCGTTGACGAAGTATGCCGGCCAGCCAATCGACGACAAGGTCAAGGGCGACGTCATCGTCCGTCAGGGCTCGCCGGGGCCGTTGATGCCGAGCCCTTTCAGCTTCAAGCGCTACGGTCAAAGCGGCGTCGAGGTGTCGGAGATCTTCCCGTTCCTCAGCCAGCACGTGGACGACTTCGCGTTCCTGCGCTCGGTCTACGGACGCTCGAACGACCACGTGCAGGGCACCTACGAGATGCAGACCGGGCAGATCAATCTCGGCTTCCCGAGCGTCGGCTCCTGGGTCACTTACGGGCTCGGCTCGGAATCCTCCAGCCTGCCTGCCTACGTCGTCATGACCGATGCGCGCGGCGGTCCGCTCGGCGGTCCGAACGACTGGAGCGCGGGATACATGCCGGCCGCCTACCAGGGGACGCTGTTCCGCTCGAGCGGCGATCCAATCGTCGATCTCAAGCCGCCGGCGGGTGTGTCACCCGAGGATCAGCGCATGCGGCTCGACGCGCTGGCGAAGCTGAACGAGCTCGACATGCAGAAGTATCCCGGCAACACCGAGCTTGCCGCGCGCATTTCGTCGTACGAGCTCGCCTATCGCATGCAGGGCTGCGCGCCGGACGCGGTGGACGTGGCGAGTGAGTCGGAACCGACGAAGAAGCTGTACGGCCTTGACGAGAAAGCCACCGAACCGTTCGGCCGGCAGTGCCTGATGGCGCGCCGGCTGGTGGAGCGCGGCGTCCGCTTCGTCCAGGTGTTCTCGGGTGGCGTCGGCAACCAGAACGTGGACACGTGGGACGCGCACGGCGACGTGAAGTCGAACCACACCCAGCACGCCGCGGAAGTGGACAAGCCGATTGCCGGCCTGCTGGTCGATCTGAAAGCCCACGGACTTCTCGACACGACGTTGGTGATTCTCCACTCCGAGTTCGGCCGGATGCCCATCTCGCAGCGCGGAGTCGGGCGCGACCACAACCCCGGCACCCAGACCGTGCTCATGGCCGGAGCGGGAATCAAGGGCGGCCAGGTCATCGGGGCGAGTGACGACTTCGGCTACAAGGCGATGGAGCAGCCGATCTCCTACCACGATCTGCACGCGACAATGCTCAACCTGCTGGGGGTGGATCACAAGAAGCTGACCTACCGCTTCAACGGTCGCGACATGCGGCTGACCGACGTCTACGGCACCCTGATTCCGCAGATCGTGCCCGAGGCGAGAAGTGAGAAGTGAGAAGTGAGAAGTGAGAGGCAAACTTTGGAGTGGGACGTTTGAGGTTGTGATCTGAACAGGGAAGTTCTGAGCAGTCAGCAGTCTTCCGGCTTCCAACTTCTCACCTCTCACTTCTGACTTCGGACACGCGGCGGCGTCGGTTTCGAGGGACAATACCGTCATTCCCTCGCGCGCCGCTCGCTAATGAACCTGCCCGCGTCCGTCGTCGCTCTTCGCCACCGCAACTTCCGCCTTCTCTGGATCGGCCTGCTGCTCTCGTTTACCGGATCGATGATGCAGAACGCCGGCTTGCTGTGGCATGTGTCGCTGCTCGTGCCCGGCAACAAGGGCCTTGCGCTCGGGATGGTCGGCCTCGTGAAGGTCGTGCCGATCATGCTGTTCTCGATGTTGAGCGGCGTGCTCGCCGATGCCTGGGATCGGCGAAGGCTGATGCTCGGGACGCAGCTCGCGTCGGTCGGGGTCGCGCTGACGCTGTCGGTGCTGGCCTGGCGCGGTGTCACGGTGGTGTGGCCGATCTACCTGCTGGCCGCGCTAGGCGCCGCGGTCGGCGCATTCGACATGCCGGCGCGCAACGCGCTCATCCCCTCGCTCGTGCCGCGCGAGCACCTGTCGAATGCCATCACGCTCAACACGATCATGTTCCAGGTCGCGGCGGTGGCGGGGCCGTCGATGGGCGGCATCGCGATTGCCATCGGCGGCGTCGCATGGGTCTACGTTGCCAATGCGGTGTCGTTTGGTGCGGTCGTCATCGCGCTCTTGATGATGCGCGACCTGCCGCGGCGCGAGCCGATTGATGGCACCCAGAACGACGTCTCGCTCCGGGCCGCGCTCGAGGGACTGCGGTTCGTGTTCCGTGCGCCGCTGATCCGCTCGACGATGCTCCTCGACTTCTTCGCGACGTTCTTCTCGTCGGCGACGGCGCTGCTGCCGATCTTCGCTCAGGACATCCTGCAGGTCGGCGCGCGCGGCTACGGCTGGCTCTACGCGGCGCCGGCGGCGGGCGCGGTCGTGACCAGCCTGGCGATGGTGGCGGCGATGCCGCGCATTCGCCGGCGAGGACAGGTGCTGTTGTGGGCGGTGGGCGGGTACGGGCTGGCGACGGTGATCTTCGGCCTGTCGCGATCGTTCTGGGTCACCTTCGGCTGCCTCGCGCTGACCGGCGCGACCGATACGGTGAGCATGGTGATCCGCAACGTCATCAGGCAACTCGAGACACCGGACCACCTCCGCGGGCGCATGACCGGGGTCAACATGCTGTTCTTCCAGGGCGGGCCGCAACTCGGCGAGCTCGAGGCCGGCGTCGTCGCGAACTGGGTGGGGGCGCCGATCTCGGTGGTGTCCGGCGGAATCGGATGCCTGCTGTGTACGGCATGGCTCGGCGCCACGACGCCCGAATTACGGCACGAAGTGAGAAGTGAGCAGTCAGAAGTGAGAGGTGAGAAGTCAGAAGTGAGAGGTGAGAAGTCAGAAGTGCGAGGGGCGAAGGGCGAAGGGACAAGCAGGCAGGAAGCTGAGAATCAGCAGTGGAGCTGAAGCTCGGACCGCGGCCGAGCACTTAACCTCTCACTTCCCACTTCCCACTTCTCACTTCCCACTTCTCACTTCTCACTTCGGAACCGATAGCACCACGCCTCGCCCTCGAGCACGGTCTCGCCGTCCTGGCGCGTGACCTTGACGGCCAGGTGCGTCACCGGTTTGCTGGGGTGGACGCTCAGCACCTCGGCGTGCGCGGTGATCGTGTCGCCGATAAAGACCGGCGCCGTGAACTTCCAGTTCTGGCTCAGGAACACCGAGCCGGGTCCCGGGAGATCGGTCGCGACCAGCGCGTGGAGCAGACCGGTCGTAAGGCCGCCCTGTACGACCAGCCGGCCGAAGCGGGTCGCGGCGGCGAACGACTCGTCGTAATGCAGCGGGTTGTAGTCACCCGAGATCTCGGAGTACTTGCGGACGTGCTCCGCGGTCAGCGTCAGCTGCCGGGTTGCCGTCTGTCCCACCGCGAGTGTCATACCGGCGCCGCCTCTTGAGTCAAAGTGATGAGGCCTGCTACTTCCTCAGCCATGGCCTTGGCGAGCTGCTTGTGCAGCCCCCGGGCCTCGTCGAGCGTCCAGGCGAACGACGCGATGCGGTCGGTGATGTCGAACAGCTGCGCCGCGCGCCGATCGCGATCCTCAACATAGCCTAGAAGCGCCGGGTTCGACTCCTCGGCAATCGCTCGAGCCAGGTACTCCGCGTCCACGAGCGCGTCGGTGATGCCGTGGGCGGTCAGTGGATCCTTGAAGTAGCCCGCGTCGCCGACCAGCACCCAGCCAGGGCCCGCGGATCGCCGGAAGAAACCGGGTTCCCCTGGTGCGCCCTTGAGCGGCGCGGCGAGCGTCGCCGCCCGCATCGGCGCGGCGAGATCGGGAGCGACCTCAGCGATGACGCTCCGGTAACCCGCCTCGAGATCGTGACGGAAGACCGTGCCAAACTGCAAGGCAGGCACCGACGCGAAGATGCAGGTGTGACCGTCGTTGGTCGGGATCGCACCGGCGCTGAGGCCGGGTCGGTAGTACCAGCGGTAGCCTTCGACGGGGATACCCGACCAGTAGCCGAACACGTTGGCGGCCGCGGACGGTCCCTGCCTGGTCACCTCTGCGCCGGTGAGGCGCGCGACGGCCGAGCGCCGCCCGTCGGCGCCGACGACGAGACGTGCGCGGACCTGGGTGGTCGCGCCGGATTCCCGGTGGAGCACGACGCCGATGACCCGGCCGTCGGCGGACCGCATGAGATCGGCGAGAGTCGTTCCGTACGCGACCTGCACGCCTGCCTCTGCGGCCGCATCGACGAGCAGCCGGTCCAGCACCGTGCGGCGCGGCGCGTACAGCGCGTCGATGCCGTCGCGAGGTTTGACCGGGACGCGAATCTCCTCGCCGGCGTAGATGAACGTCGCGGAGCGGACCGGCGGCGTGCCGGCCGCAATCACGCGCGGCAGGACGCCCCAGCGCGCGAGCTGAAGCACGCCGGCGCGCATCAGCGCGTGGGTGGAGAGGGTGTCGCTCCCGTACTGGCCGCGGTCAACCATCAGGACGCGCCGTCCCTGCCGTGCCAGAAGGCGAGCCGTCCCCGCCCCTGCCGGCCGCGCGCCAATCACCACGACGTCGTAGTCGCTGCGGATCTCTGTTGCAGACATCACGACGCCGCCCCCACGTGAACCGCCTGCAAAGGGGGACAGTCCCCCGAGTCGATCCGGATCAGGGGACTGTCCCCCTTTACAAATGTCATGGGGACGGTCCCCTGTTGCAGAAACTGCGTCAGGTGGGCGCTCAGGGCCTGGGCGTCGGCGCCGACGCCGTCGATGAAGCTCGAATTGCGGCGGCGCAGGAAGTGCAAGCCGATGACGTAGAGGCCGGGCACCGGGGTGACGCCGCCCGTGTGGCGAATCTCGCCGCGCTCGTCCAGCACCGGCACGCGCAGCCACGGATAGTGGCGACGGAAACCGGTCGCCCACACCACCGTGCAGACTCCGGCCTTGCGCAGGTCCAGCTCCGTGTCAGCGTCAGCAAATCCGAGACAGTGGGGCTCGAACTCGTCGGCCGGCGGCGCGCTGATGCCGCTCGCGCTGATGAACGCATCGACGCGCCGTAACAGGCTCGCCAGCTTGATGTCCGCCGCAGCTGTCGTCGCCACGAGATTGTCGTCGAACCTCGCCACCGTGCGCGCGATATCGAGCAGGCGTCCGACCACTCGCACGCCTCGAGCCCGCAGCCCTCTCAGGTCGAGCGTGCGGCGATCGGGAGTGCCGATCAACTGCAGCGACGGCTGATCGCGCGAGACCTCGACGCTGTAGACGCGATCCGCGGCCTCGTCGAAGACGCCCATGCGATCCAGCCACCAGAGAATGTCGCGACCGCGGTACATCCGCGGCAGCCGCGTGTGATGCCCAACGGCAATCGTCACGTCGCGGCCGGACCGGTGCAGCTCGTCGGCGATCTGAATGCCCGACGCCGAGGCGCCAACGACCAGCACGCCGCCGGGCCGCAAGTCCTCGGGTCGTCGATACGTCGTGGGCACGACCTGTGCGATGCCAGTCGGCACGCGTCCCGACAGGCGCGGCACGTGCGGGAGATCCGAGTAGCCGGTCGCGACGACGACACTCGACGCCCGCCACGCACCTTTCGATGTTTCAACCTCGAAGAAGCCGTGCTCGTCACGCGTCACGCGTGTCACTCCGGCTCCGGAGTGCACCGGTGCCGCAAACGACGCCGCATAGCGCTCGAAGAACGCCACCACCTCCGGCATCGTCATGTAGCCGTCGGGATCGGCGCCGTCGTAGCTGAAGCCAGGCAGTCGAGTCTGCCAGTTCGGGGTGAGCAAGCGCAGGGAGGCCCAGCGCTCGCTCCGCCACCGCTCGGCCACGCACCCTCGCTCGAGGACGACGTGTCCCACGCCGCGGTCGGTGAGGCAGCGGCTCATCGCCAGGCCAGCCTGGCCCGCGCCAATCACGACACAGTCGGCGTGGTACATGGGACTACCCGACGTTGATGCCGATCTCGATCGGCGTCTTGTTGGTGATGATGTCGAACACCGCCGAACGCGCCTTCGACTGCTCGACGATCTGGCGCAGCTTCTCCTCGGGCGCGTCGCCCTTGATGGTGAAGTTGGCGCGGATCTTCTCGTAACCGTTGCGCACCTCGTCGGAGAGCCCGAGGATGCCGCGCAGGTCCATGTCGCCTTCGACGGAAGCCTCGACCTCGGTCAGCTTGACGCCGCGGGCCGCGGCGACGTTGGCGATGCCGCCGACGATGCAGGCGGCGAGGCCGTAGAGGACGATCTCGACGGGCAGCGGCGCGTTGTCCTCGCCGACGAGGACTGCCGGGTGATCGGCATCGAGCGTGAACACCCGCTTGTGGGTGTGCTCGCTGCCGGCGCCGTAGAAGGTCTCGACGGTGCCGCGGCTATGCGTACCCGACACCCAGCGGTTCGTCGCCCGGAATTGGAACTTCGCCAGCGGCGGGTTCTGCCGGACGACATCGATGGTGGCGAAGAGGTTCGGCGTGTTGACCCCGTTGAGCGGGCCGCGCGCCTTTTTGGGTTCCTGGACAGCAGTCTGTGACATCTGAATTTCTCCTCTATAAGGGGCATCGAGATTGAGAGGAGAAAACCGCCAGGTGACCGCGGGAAGTTGAAAGTTAGGCAGTTTAGAGTTGCGAGTTAAAGTTCACAGTT
>DATJFF010000121.1:0-13852 GCA_035495795.1 Vicinamibacterales bacterium | reverse complement strand
TACGCATTGCTCGACTGGGCTCCGGTGGTCGACGTCGCACCTGATGTCACGCCGAGCCTCGGCGTCGGCGCGATCGCGGCGCAGGGCACTTCGTTGTACTTCGCCGCCCCCCTCGCTGCGGTCAATGGAGTCCCGAGATCTCTTGGGCGGCGGTCTCCACGGTTGATGCCAGCCTGTTGGCGTGGGATCCGAGCGGTTTCAGTACCGGCGGAATACTGACGCTGCACGTTGCGGGTCCGCACGTGTATGCGGGTGGATCCTTCACTTCAATCGGAGGTTTGCCGGCCGGTGTCTCGCCCCGGAACCTCGCTCGATTGAATCCGATCACGGGCGCCGCCGATCCCGCCTGGCGGCCCGATCCAGACTGGATTGTGCGCACCGCCCTCAGCTACAACGGAATGCTCTTCATAGCTGGCAGTTTCGGGCGGGTGCAGGGCGCTTACCGTGCAGGTGTCGCCGGGATCGATATGGCAACCGGTGTGCTGGCGCCGTGGCGGCCGATTCTCGGTCCGATTGGCGTCGGTACCGGCCTGGCGCTCGATGGACAAACGTTGTACCTGAGCGGCAGCTTCAACAGCGTCGGGGGGTTGCCGCGAAACGGGTCGGCGGCGGTGGACGCCACGAGCGGTGCGACCCTTGCGTGGGATCCGCCGCGGCCCGCCTCCAGCAACTACGGCTCCAGTGTCAGCGTAGCGGATGGCCAGGTCGTGCGTCCCACCGTCGTCCGCCCGGCCGGGCGCAACGTCCACGGTTTGCAGGCGATCGCCGCTGATGGCAGCCTCACTTCATGGCGTCCGACGCTCGGGACCAACTTGAATGACGATTCATTCGAGACCGTCGTAGCCACGACGACACGCGACGTGATCGGCGCCGGCCTCTTTCACTCCGAGAGCGGCGTGCCGAGCCAGGGCATAGCTGCGTTCGCGCGCTCCGGGTCCGACGCGCCGACCGCGCTGAGCACAATCGCTATCGCCGGCGGCATCCGGCTGCGGTGGCAGGCGCCTTCGACGATCACGCCCACGTCGTACCTCATCGAAGCCGGTTCGTCGCCTGGCACCAGCGACGTGCTCGTGCAGCCGACCGGGAGCGCGGCCACGTCTTTCGACGCCGCCCGGCCTGCCGCCGGTACGTTCTTCGTCCGGGTGCGCGCGCGGCTCTCGACCGGCGAGGCGACCGCGCCGTCGAACGAAATCGCCCTTTCCTTGGGGTGTACCGCGGCGCCGCCCGCGCCCTTCTATCCGACAGTCACTGTGGCTGGAGACCGCGTGTCAATCGGGTGGTCTCAATCGGCCTTCGGCGATCCCACGTACTATGTCGTCGAGGCGGGGTCGGCTCCCGGCCTCGCGAACCTGGCGCGGGTGACGACGCTCGCGCCGGCGCCGTTCGAGGCGGTTGCGCCCGACGGTACCTACTTCGTGCGCGTGCGGGCCGGCAACGCGTGCGGCATCAGCGATCCGTCGAGCGACGTCTCGCTGACTGTCGGGAGCGGAGGGGCGGTACCTGCCGCGCCTGCGTGGACCACGGCAATGGTGTCCGGATCGTCGGTCACGCTGACGTGGGCGCCGGTCCCCGGGGCCATCGGTTACCTCGTCGAGGCTGGCACGGCCCCGACGCTGGTCAATGCCGCGCAAGTGCCCGTGGAGGGCACCCGGCTGGAGGCGGTCGCTGTCGCCACCGGAATCTACTCAGTCCGGGTGCGCGCTGTGTCGCCGGCCGGACTCGGTCCGCCCGGCCAGGAAGTCGGCGTAGCCGTTCCCTGATCGCGAGCGGTCGGTGCGCGAGGCAGGCACGCTCGTGGCAGACCTGTTGTCTTCAACTAGACTTCGCCGATGGCCTGTCTCACCCCGTGTCGATGAAGTGGCGGCACTGACTGCGGCCGATCGCATCCGCGCGTTCAATCGCGGCCGGGACCCCGAGCGTCTCGCGATGAAGCTGCGCGCGATCCGCGCCGACCCCTTCAAGTTCCTCCGCGGCACCTGCCACCTGTTCTACGAGCACCTGCCGCGCGACCCCCTGGTGCGCCGGGCCCCCGACGCGTGGCTGTGCGGCGACTTGCACCTGCAGAACATGGGCAGCTACAAGGGGGACAACCGCCTCGTCTACTACGACATCAACGACTTCGACGAAGCCGCACTCGGCCCCTGCACCATCGACCTCCTGCGCTTCGCCACCAGCATCCTGGTTGGCGCCGACGGGCTGTCGATCCGCCGCGGTGACGCCCTGGCCATTTGCGGCGGCGCTATCGACGCCTATGCCGCGGCGCTCCGCTCCGGCCAGGCCCGATGGGTCGAAGCGGAGACGGCCGAGGGCGTGATCGCCGAGCTGCTGCACAGGCTGGCGAGGCCGGGCCGGCGCCGAATGCTGAACGCGCGCACCATTCAGACTGGCGGCGGCCGCCGGCTCCGGACCGACGGACGGAAGGCGCTCCCGGCCAGCGCCGCCGATCGCGCCCGCGTCACGCTGTTCATGAAGGAGTTCGCCGCGCGCCAGGACAACCCGCGGTTCTTCAGGATGATCGATGTCGCGCGCCGAATTGCCGGGACTGGCAGCCTGGGTGTGAACCGGTTCGTGATCCTCGTCGAGGGCAGGGGGTCGCCGGACGGCAACTTCCTGCTCGATCTGAAACACGCCCGGCCGTCGTGTCTCACCCCGCACCTGGCGACCCGCCAGCCGCGCTGGTCGAACGAAGCCGAGCGCGTCACCAGTATCCAGGTGCGAATGCAGGCCGTCTCCCAGGCGTTCCTCCATGCCGAGCGGATGGACGGCCAGTGGTACGTGCTGCGCGATCTGCAGCCATCGGAAGACCGCGTGGACCTGGCCCTGCTGCGCCGCGATCCTTCTGGTCTGCGGACCGCGGTCGAGGGCATGGCGCGGCTGCTTGCCTGGGATCAGCTCAGGAGCACCGGCCGTCAGCGCTCGGCCATCGCCGACGAGCTGATCGAGTTCGGAGCCAAGCGCGACCTCCGCAAGGGCATGGTCGATCTCGCGGTGCAGTGCAGCGGCCGGGTGGTGGCCGACTGGAAAGACTACTGCGAGAGCGACATGGGTATCGGGTAGTGCGCCAGGCGGTTCGGCGGGCGGGCTGACGCCCGCTCTTCAGGCGCAGTCACGCGAACAGGTACGCGCCCTTCGCCACCGTCGCTTCCGCCAGCCTCCGCCGCATCGCTACCGTATTCGCCGGCGACACCTTCAGCAGCCGCCGCAAGGCCGCGAGCTGCGTGCGCAGCACGTCGCCGTCGGCCATGGCGGCCAGCGCTTCGCGTGCGTTCAGCTCGATCCGGCCGGCGGCCTGGTTCGCGAACAGCGACGCCGCATCCGCGTGGAGCTCCGCCTCCGGCCGCTTCGACTCGGCGGCCGCGATCGCGCGAAGCACGGCGCTCTCGGCGGTGAAGGTGTCGATGCAAAGATCCGCGAGAAATGTGAGGATCTCCTGCTCCTTGTCGATCTTCTCGCCGTAGCGCTGCATCGCGGTGCCTGCGACCATCAAAACGACCTTCTTGAACGCGGCGCAGGCCCGCCGCTCTGCGGCAAGCGCCCTGTCGTCCTCGTCCGTCGAGAGCATCGACGGGCTCATGATCTCGTCCTGCAGGGCTTTCGCCGCCGGGATGAGGGCGAGATCACCCTTCGCCGCCTTCTTCATCAGCATGCCGGGGATCAGCAGCCGGTTGATCTCGTTCGTGCCCTCGAAGATGCGATTGACGCGGGCGTCCCGGTAGTGCCCTTCGGCCGGATAGTCGCGCACGAAGCCGTTGCCGCCGTGGATCTGGACGTTCTCGTCGATCACGTAGTCCACGACCTCGCTGCCCAGCACTTTGGCAATCGAGGCTTCGACGGCAAACTCCTCGAGCGCGCGGAGCATCGGCCCGGCGTCGCCCGCTCCACCGCCGGCGGCGGCAATCTGCGCGTCGATGAGGCCGGCAGTGCGGTAGAGCATGCTCTCGAGCGCGTACTCGCGCGCCGTCATCTCGCCGAGCTTGTGCTTGATCGCCCCGAACGTGCCGATCGCCATGCCGAACTGCTTCCGGGTGGCTGCGTACTTCGCGGCTTCGGCAATGTTGCCCTTGGCCCCGCCGGAGGCCATCGCGCCCAGCTTGAAGCGGCCGAAGTTGAGGACGTTGAACGCCACCTTGTGCCCCTTGCCAACTTCGCCGAGCACCGCGTCGGCCGGAACCTTCACGTCCTGCAGGATCACCGGAGTGGTGGAAGATCCGTGCAGCCCCAGCTTGTGCTCTTCCTTGCCCGAGCTCACCCCGGCCCACGCCCGTTCGACGATGAACGCGGTGAACTGTTCGCCATCGACCTTCGCGAAGATGATGAAGAGGTCGGCGAAGCCGCCGTTGGTGATCCACATCTTCTCGCCGGAGAGGACGAAGCTGCCGTCCGCCTGGCGCGTCGCTCTCGCCTTGGCCCCGAGCGCGTCCGACCCGGAGCCCGATTCGCTGAGGCAATAGGCGCCGACGGTGTCGCCGGCGATCAGACCGGGCAGGTACTTCTGCTTCTGGGCCTCGGTGCCGAACATGTAGATCGGCAGGATTGTCAGGTTCGCCTGCGCGCCGAAGGTCGCGCCGAACGAGGCATAGCGCGACACCTGCTCGGACACGATCAGCGTGGAGATCTTGTCGAGGTCCACCCCGCCGTAGGTCTCGGGGATATTGGTGCCGAGCAGCCCGAGCGCTCCGCACTTCTGCAGCAGCTCGCGGTTGAGGCTCCACTCCTTCCGCTCGAGGCGATCGACGATCGGCAAGACCTCGTTGTCGATGAACTCAGCCGCCGTCTGGCCGATCAGGACGTGCTCCTCGGTCCGCCGCTCCGGCGTCATCACCGCCGCCGCGTCGGTCTCCTCGATCAGCCACGCCCCACCCTTCGTCGTCGAGGCCGCGCTCGCCGTAGTCATATTCGCTCCAGACTGCAACTGAAACTGTGAACTTCAACTGGCAACTGTGAACTGCTCAACTTTCAACTGACTCGCTCGAAGATCCCCGCCGCTCCCATGCCGCCGCCAACGCACATCGTGACCATCCCGTACCGCGCGCCGCGCCTCTGCATCTCGTGCAGGAGCGTCGCGGTGAGCTTCGCGCCCGTGCACCCGAGCGGATGCCCGAGCGCAATCGCCCCGCCGTTGACGTTGAGCCGCTCCGGATCGATCGGCAGTTCCTTGACGCAGGCGAGCACCTGCGCCGCAAACGCCTCGTTGAGCTCGACGAGATCGATCTGGTCCAGCGTGAGGCCGGCCAGCTTCAGGACCTTCCTGATGGCCGGGACCGGACCGATGCCGAAGAGCTCCGGCGGCACGCCCGCGGTGGCATACGCCACGAACCTGGCGAGCGGCTTCGCACCAAGCGAACGCGCAAGCTCGGCGGAGGTGATGGCGACTGCCGCCGCGCCATCGCTGGTCTGCGACGAGTTGCCGGCCGTCACCGTGCCCTGTGTGTGGAATGCCGGCTTCAGCGACGCGAGCGCGGTAAACGAGGTGTCGCGCCGCGGGCCTTCGTCGGTGTCGAAGGTGATCTCCTTCACGGTCGGTCGCGCCGGCTTTCCCGGCGCCGATCCGTTCGTGTCGGCGACGCGAACGGTCAGCGGCACGATCTCATCCGTGAACCGGCCGCTGTCGAGCGCGGCAATCGCGCGCTCGTGCGAACGGTAGGCGAACTCGTCCTGCGCCTCGCGGGAGATCGACGACTGGCGGGCGTGGTTCTCAGCGACCAGCCCGGTCGTCAGGTAGACGTCCGGGTAGCTCTCGACCAGCGCCGGGTTCGGCGAAACCTTGTTGCCGCCCATCGGGACGAGGCTCATCGACTCGGTGCCGCCGGCGATTGCCGCCTGCGCGTGCCCGAGCATGATCCGCTCGGCCCCGTAGGCGATCGCCTGCAGTCCCGACGAGCAGAACCGGTTGATGGTGACTGCCGATGCCTCTACCGGCACACCGGCCCGCAGGCTGGCGATGCGGGCCACGTTCAGCCCCTGCTCGGCCTCCGGCATCGCGCACCCCATGATCACGTCGTCGACGAGCGCGGGATCCAGGCCGCCGGCGCGCTTCAGCGCCTCGGCGATGACGACGGCGCCCATTTCGTCGGGCCGGACCTGGCTCAGCCTGCCTCGCGGCGCCTTGCCGACTGCGGTGCGCACGGCGGAAACGATGACTGCGTCCTGCATCAGAAGTCTCCCAGCAAGTCCTCGATGGCGTCGCCGACGATCGACGTCCGCCCGTCGAAGACGTGATCCGCGCCCTCGATGACCACCAGCTCCTTCGGCTCTGGCATCGCGGCGTAGAGCCGCCGGACCTGCCGTACCGGCGCGATCGTGTCCTCTTCACCGTGCACGACGAACACGGGCTTGCCGGCCGACGCGAGCGCGCTGTAGTCGTAGTGGTCCACGGCCGGCGCGATCGCGACGATGAGCGCGACGCGAGGGTCGGCGGCAGCGACGTCGCTTGCCACCCACGCGCCAAACGACATCCCGACCGCCCAGATCGGCAGCCCTGGAAACCTGGTCGCCGCGTAGTCGAGAGCCGCGCGGTAGTCGTCGCGCTCACCCTGTCCTTCGTCGAAGGTCCCCTCGCTTCCGCCGGCGCCACGGAAGTTGAAGCGCAGCGCCGCGACGCCGATGCGAACGAGTGCCCGCGCCGTCTCGTAGACGGCCTTTGTCTGCAAAGTGCCGCCGTACTGCGGATGAGGATGGGCGATCACCGCGACGGCACGTGGCTCGCCGGCCGGCAGATCCAGCTTCGATTCCAGAGGACCCGATGGCCCGGTGATTTCGCGAAGCGTTTCCATCACGCCCCCTGCGACAGGAACTGGTCCATGACCCGGCAGAACCGATCCGGCTGCGTCACGATGCCGATGTGCCCGGTCCGCGGCAGCACCACGTGCCGCGCCGACGGCAGGCGATCGAGGGTGCGGCGGCTGACTTCCACCGGTACGACGCGATCGAGATCGGGCTCACCGGTCACCACCAGCACCGGCGCCTGAACCCTCGCGGGATCCGCAAATTCGTGTGCCTGCGCCCAGCGGACGCGGCGCGCCATCCTCGGCGGCGACGCCGGGGCCCGGAACACCCGCCAGGAATGGACCGCCATGAATCGCAGCTGCTCCCTGATGGTTGGAAACGCCGCCCGGACTTCCGGCGCGAGTCGCATCGGCGCCGTGACCACGAAGATCGGGCTGAGCAGCCGCGGCGATCGCATGTAGAAGCGGGCCCGGCGGTCCGGTTGCCAGTCGGTCGAAAGCGCCGACGCCAGAATGAGGCCTGTAACGCGTTCTGGATGGCGCGCGGCGAACTCGGCGGCGATCAGCCCGCCGTAAGACACGCCGACCAGCGTCGCCCGCTCGAGCCCGGCTCGGTCCAGCACCTCTTCCAGCTGACGCATGTAATTCTCGAAGCCGAGGGACGGGTCCCAACGAAACCCGCTCGTCCGCTCGTCCGCCAGCGAGTAGGCGATCACCCGATAGTGCTCCGCCATCCGCAACACCGTCGGCTGCATCCACTCCCACCGTCCCTGAATACCTGGGACGAGGACAATTGGTTCACCGTGTCCGACGTCAATCACGATGCTGCACCCCTGCGCCTTTGCACCAGCACGTGTCAGTTCCTAAGCGGCTTCCCTGTTTTGAGTGTGTGCTGTATGCGTTCGAGCGTCTTTCGCTCGCCGAGCAGACTGAGGAACGCTTCCCGCTCCAAATCCAGCAGGTACTGCTCGCTCACCGTTGTCGCGTGCGGCAAAGCGCCGCCGCCGAAAATGTGCGCCAGCTTGTTTCCGATCAGCTTGTCGTGGTCGCTGGCCCGGCCGGCGCGCCACGCGAGATGCACACCCAGCTTCAGGGCCGCGCTCACCGACTCGCCGCCGACCCGGATCGCCGTTCGCGGCGCCGGCTTGTGATAGCCCTCGCGCACCCGTTCCAGCGCTCGAGCCTTGGCGTCGGCCATCAGGCGATCGCGGTTCATGGTGAACGCGTCAGTGCTCGCGAGATAGCCGAGCCGCGCACCATCCGGCCCGCTTGCCGATACCTTCGCGAGCGCCACCGTCTCGAATGCCTTCTGCACGTACGGCAGCGGATCGCTTTGCGCCGTCGGCAGCTGGGCCATCGCGCGGACCAGCATCTCCTTGGTCCCGCCGCCCGCGGGAATCAGCCCGACACCGACTTCGACCAGGCCCATGTAGGTTTCGGCCGCGGCCTGTACCCGATCGCCGTGCAGCGCGATCTCCATGCCGCCGCCGAGCGTCAGGCCGGCCGGCGCGACCACCACCGGGACTTCGCTGTAGCGCAGCTGCAGGACCGTCTGCTGGAACTGCCGCACCATCAGGTCCAGTTCGTCGAAGTTGCCCTCCTGCGCCTCGAGCAGGACCAGCATCAGGTTGGCGCCGGCCGAGAACGCCGCCGCGTCGTTGCCGATGACCAGCGCGCTGTGGTTCTTCGCGGCTTCCTTGACGCCGGCCTGCAGCATCGCAATGGTGTCGCCGCCGAGCGCGTTCATCTTGGAGTGGAACTCCACCGCGAGGACGCCGTCGCCGAGATCGACGAGGCTGGCGCCGGAGTTCTTCTTCACGATCCGCTGCTGTTGCTTGGCGGTCCTGAGAATCTGCAGGTCTCGCCCGGCCGGCGGAACCAGACCCTCGCGGAAGCGATTGGCGCCGGCGCTGAGTACCGACTGGACCAGGTCCGGCGTTCCGCCTTGCAGCGCATGGCCGCCGGTCTCGACCGCCGCTGCCATCACCTCGCGAACGCCAATGGTGTCGAGCAGCTCGAACGGGCCGAGCTCCCACCCGTAGCCCCACTTCATCACCCGATCCACGTCGTCGATGCTGTGGGCGATCTGCGGCGTTACGCGAGCGGTGTAGACGAGCGTCGGCGCCAGCGTCTCGCGGAGGAACCGGCCGGCCTTGTCGGTGCTGTGAAACAGCATGCGAAGGCGTTCGGCCAGGTCGTCCATCGATTTGCCGGCCTCGACCGACGCGATCTTCGCGGACTGCTTCGGACGGTACTCGAGCGTCTGCCAGTCCAGCGTCCAGATGTCCGTCTCGCCACCCGGCCCCTTGCGCCGCTCGTAGAAGCCCTTGCCGGTCTTCTCGCCGAACTGTCCTCGCGCGACCATCGCTTCGACGAACGGCGGCGCCACGAACGCGTCGCGGTCCTCGTTCGGCAGCCGCTCGTGCAGGTTGCGCATCACGTGGGCGAGCACGTCCACGCCGGCGATGTCCATGGTCCGGAAGGTTGCCGAGCCCGGACGGCCGATGGCCGGTCCGGTGATCGCGTCGATCTCTTCGATCGTGTAGCGGCCGCTCACGAGCGCCTGGAGGGTCATGGCGACGCCGTAGAGGCCGATGTGATTGCCGATGAAGTTCGGCGTGTCCTTCGCGACGACCACGCCCTTGCCGAGCAGCAGATCGCCAACCCGGGCGACTGCGGCGATCACCGCGGGATCGGTGTCGGGCGTCGGGATTAGTTCCAGCAGGCGCAGGTAGCGGGGCGGGTTGAAGAAGTGCGTGCCGACACAGTGCCGCCGGAAATCGTCCGATCGCCCCTCGGCCAGCGCTCCGACCGGAATGCCCGACGTGTTCGTAGAGACGATCGTCCCAAGCCGGCGCGTCTGGTCCACCTTCTCCAGCAGCTGCCGCTTGATGTCGAGCCGTTCGACGACGGCTTCCATGACCCAGTCGGTGGCGGCAATCTGGTCGAGGTGCGTGTCGAAGCCGCCGGTGGTGACGAGCGATGCGACATCGGGTGTGAACTGGGGATCGGGCTTCAGCTTGCGAGCCCGCTCCAACCCCTGGCGAGCCACGTCGGCGGTGAGGTCGAGGAGGAGGGACGGAATGCCGGCATTGGCGAAGTGAAGCGCGATCTGCGCGCCCATCGTCCCGGCCCCGAGGATCGCCGCCGAGTTGACCGGGAGGTGGCTCATCGACCGAGCCCTCCGATGATCAGGTTCGTGACCGCGTCGGCGTCGCCGGCGAGATCGTACTTGCGCCGGCTCAGCATCCAGTTCGTCGCCATCTCGTCGAGGGCGCCGAAGAACACCTTGGCAGCGCTGTTGGCGCTGACATCGGAGCGGAACACGCCGCTGGACTGCCCGTCGGCGATCGTCCGCCGGATGATGTTCAGGTAGTCCTGCAGGTGGGTGGAGGAGAAGCGTTCCATGAACTTGATCGACTGACGCAGCTCGACCTGGACGACCACCGCCAGGTCGCGATCGCGGCCGAGGCGGGCGAGGTGAAGGCGGGCAATCCGGCGAAGCCGCTCGGACGGGTCGGCGATCCCGGCGAGCGCGGCCCGGCCTTCGGCAATCGCGTCCTTCATCGTGCGATCGAAGATCGAGACGAGCAGGTCGTCCTTGCTCCGGAAGTAGAGATAGACGGTTCCGGCCGCGACCCCCGCCACCCGGGCGACGTCGGCGACCTGCGACTGGAAGTAGCCGTGGCGGGCGAACACCTTGATCGCGGCGCGGAGGATGGCGTCGCGCTTGTCGGGCACGGGCGCGGCCTTGACGGCGGCGAGGCGGCGGGCTGAGGCGGCTGGCATGGCGATGAATGAATGGTCATTCAGTGACCCGTCACAGGTCAAGCCGGAATTCGCGAGCGCCATCGGCGGGTGCCGCCGGACCATGCTAAGGTGACGCGGATGGGCACCCATTCAACGCTCCGGCACGCTGTTCCCGCACTCGCTTCCATTGCCCTGCTGGCCGCCTGCTCGCAATCCCCGGCGCCGGCTGGCAGCACAGCCGCGACCAGTCCTGGCGGGGATCCGGCGGCCCGCTGGTTCTCGCACGTCGAGGCGCTCGCCAACGACGACATGCGAGGCCGCGAGACCGGTAGTCCCGAGCATCGCAAGGCAGCCGAGTACATCGCCGAGCATTTCAAGGCCGCCGGCCTGCAACCGGCCGGCACCGACGGCTACGTGCAGCCGGTCGCGTTCCGCTCCAGAAAGATCAACGAGCCGCAGTCCAGTCTCGCGCTGGTGCGCGGCGGCAAGGCGGAGCCGGTCGCGCTTGGCGACGAGGCGACCTTCGGGATGCGGATCGAACCCGCGCCGTCGGTCGAGGCGCCGCTGGTGTTTGCCGGCCATGGGCTGCAGATTCCCGAGCAGAAGCACGACGATTTCTCCGGGCTCGACGTCAAGGGCAAGGTCGTCGTCTACATTGCGGGGAGCCCGAAGGAGGTCCCGGGCGCGCTCGCCGCGCATTACCAGTCGGCGGCCGAACGCTGGAACGTGCTGAAGCGTCTCGGGGCGCTGGGCGTCGTCTCCATTGCCAACCCGAAGAGCATGGACGTGCCGTGGGAGCGCTCGGCCCCCAATCGCCTCAACCCGGCGATGGCCCTGGCCGACGCGGCGCTCGACGACACCGCCGGACAGCAGGTGTCTATCGCCTTCAACCCCGCGAAGGCGGAGCGGCTCTTCGCTGGTTCGGGCCATACCTTCGCGGAGCTCCTGACGATTGCCGACGAGGGCAAGGCGCTGCCGCACTTTCCCCTGCCGGTGTCGGTGCGTGCCAAGGTGGCCGTGGAGACACAGGATGTCGAGTCGCAGAACGTCGCCGGCATCGTCAAGGGAAGCGATCCGGCACTGGCCGGCGAGTACGTGGTGCTCACCGCGCACATGGATCATGTCGGTGTCGGAGCGCCGATCAACGGCGATTCGATCTACAACGGCGCGATGGACAACGCGTCGGGCATCGCCACCCTGATCGAGTCCGCTGCCACGATTGCGGCTGCGAAGCCGAAGCGGTCCGTGGTTCTTGTCGCGGTGACGGCGGAGGAGAAGGGCCTGCTCGGCTCGCGCTACTACGCGCTCAACCCGACGGTGCCCAAGTCCGCCATTGTCGCGAACATCAACATGGACATGTTCCTGCCGCTGTACCCGCTCAAGAGCCTCATGGTGCTGGGCCTCGACGAATCCGACCTCGGCGACGACATTCGCGCCGTGGCGCAGGAGATGGGGATTGGCGTGCGGCCCGACCCGCAACCGCAGCGTAACCGCTTCATTCGAAGCGATCAGTACAGCTTCATCCGCGAGGGCGTCCCGGCGCTGGCGATGAAGGTCGGCTTCGAGCCGGGATCGGCGGAAGAGAAGGTCGACGCCCAGTGGACCCACGATCGTTACCACGCCCCTTCGGACGACCTGTCGCAGCCAATCGACCGGAGCGCCGCGGTCGGCTTCACCGACGCCATCGGCCGTCTGTCGGTGCGCGTCGCCAATCGGACGTCGAAGCCGATGTGGAAGGAGACGAGCTTCTTCAAGCGCTTCGCGCAGCCCGCGGCGTCCAGGACGACCGGGAACTGACCGCGCGGCCATGGCCCACACGCGCTATTACCTCGAGCTTCCGCAGGGCCACGAGGTTCCAATCGTCGGCCGGTTCCCGGACGGATACGTGCTGCGACGCGAGATTCTGCCGGCCCCGCTCCTGTGCCGGCAGCTCTACGAGGAGGTCGGTCGCGACTATCAGTGGACCGATCGCCTCGAGTGGAGCGACGAGAAGTGGACCTACCAGTTCATGAAGCCGCAGCTGCAGTTGTGGGTGCTGTGGGCGATCAGCGATCCGGCCGGCTACTTCGAGCTGCGGCGCGAAGACGATGACGAGAGCGTCGAGATCGCGTACTTCGGGCTGCGGCCCGAGTACACCGGACGCGGGCTCGGCGGCCGGCTGCTGGCGTGCGCCGTCAAGCAGGCGCGCGAGATCGGCCCGCGGGTGTGGGTGCACACCTGCACGAAAGATCATCCCAACGCGCTCCCCAACTATCAGTCGCGCGGGTTCCAGATCTTCAGGACCGAGGAGTTCGAGTAGCCGGATGGACTGTCCACGATGCGCCGCCCCGATGACGGCGCAAGCCCTCGTCGCGCACAACGGACGCGCGCTCACGATCGACATCTGCCAACCGTGCCAGTCGATCTGGTTCGACACGCGCGAGAGCGTGGCGCTGGCGCCGGCGTCGACGCTGACGCTGTTCCGCCTGATCGGCGAACGAACCGCGCGCCCGGCGCCGACCGCCGCCGAACTGGCCAAGTGCCCCCGCTGCCATGGCCGGTTGCGCCTCACGCGCGACATGCAGCGCAACACGCGGTTCGAGTACCTGGCCTGCCCCAACGGGCACGGGCGCCTGACGACGTTCCTGGAATTCCTGAAGGAGAAGCAATTCGTCCGGGCGCTGACGGCGCCGCAGCTCGCCGAGCTGCGCGCGACCGTGCAGACCGTGAACTGCTCCAACTGCGGCGCGGCGGTGAACCTGGCCGCTTCCTCAGCCTGCGGCCATTGCGGCTCGCCGCTTTCGATGCTGGATATGAGCCAGGCCCAGGCGCTCGTCGAGCAGTTGCAGAAGGCGGATCGAAGCGGCCAGGCGATCGACCCGGCGCTCCCGCTGAACCTCGAGCGCGCGCGGCGGCAGACCGAAGCGGCGTTCACCGGCCTGGTCCGCGACGGGTCGTTCCTCGACGACATCGCCTCCACCGACCTCGTCTCCGCGGGCCTGCTCGCATTTTCACGTTGGCTCGCGAAAGGGTGAGCGGTGATATGAGTCCTTCCTCGCACTGGCAACCCGCCCTTCCGATGTCGGCCGTGCTACAAAGGAGCGGGTGAGCAAACATTTCACGGCGGCGTTGTTGCTGGTTGGTTTGGGGCTGAGCGCGGGCGCGTGGGCGTGGCGCGTTTCCGCCGATGTCACGGCCGCGCCCGGCTGGCGGCTCAGCGAAGGCGTCACAACCGCACTCGTCCACGGCGACACCGTCTACATCGGAGGCACCTTCGCGCAGCTGTTTACGCCGTCGTCCAGTGCCATTCAGTTCTACGACCGCATCACGGGCCAGCCGCGCCCCCAGTGCGCTCGCACCACCAATCCCGCAAGCGGCCTCGCCGCCACGCCAGACGG